>NZ_JBVKBC010000034.1:0-73364 GCF_055639095.1 Streptomyces sp. NPDC107550 | reverse complement strand
CCCCGCGCCCCTGGAGGGGCGACTGCGTCGCCACCTCCTCCCCTGGGGAGCTGGGGCGAAGCCCCGCTCCCTCAGGGGCGCGGGGAACTGCGCGACCAGCCACCCGCCGGCCGGAGGATGGGGTACTGCCCGCCCGCGCGTGAACGCCCCCGCTCCGGAAGCCCGTTGACCCGCACGCCCCCCTGGCAGGATGGCCGTATGGAAGCCAACAGGCCCAGCCCGGACCCCGTCCAGCTCACACACGCCCTCGCCGGGTTCGACGCGCTGTGGAGCCCCCGCATCGTCACCACCGTCAACGACTACGACGTACGGCTCGCCAAGGCGGAGGGCGAGCATGTGTGGCACGTGCACGAGGACACCGACGAGTTCTTCCTCGTCGTCGAGGGCGAGCTGACCATCGCCCTGCGCGAGAGCGCGGGGGAGCGTTCGGTCGTGCTGCCGCGCGGCAGCGTCTTCACCGTGCCGCGCGGCACCTGGCACAAGCCGCACGCCGCCCCCGGCACCGCGATCCTGCTGCTCGAACCGTCGGGTACGTCCTCGACGGGCGACGCCCACGACCCCGTACCGGACCACGTGGACTCCACCACGGGACACACATGGCACCCTTGAAACATGAACGACTCCGCGCCCGCCCGCCGCGCCCGTGTCCGTGCCCCCGAGCTGGTCGGCAAGGGTGGCTGGCTGAACACGGGCGGTACCGCGTACACCCTCGCTGACCTGCGCGGACGTATCGTCGTCCTGGATTTCTGGACGTTCTGCTGCATCAACTGCCTGCACGTCCTCGACGAGCTGCGCGAGCTGGAGGAGAAGCACCGGGACACCGTCGTCATCGTCGGCGTGCACTCCCCGAAGTTCGTCCATGAGGCGGAGCACGCGGCGGTCGTCGACGCGGTCGAGCGGTACGGCGTCGAGCACCCGGTCCTCGACGACCCGGAGCTGGCCACCTGGAAGCAGTACGCGGTGCGCGCCTGGCCGACGCTCGTCGTGATCGACCCGGAGGGGTACGTCGTCGCGCAGCACGCCGGCGAGGGCCACGCGCACGCCATCGAGACGCTGGTCGCGGAGCTGGAGGCCGAGCACGAGGCCAAGGGCACCCTGCGGCGCGGCGACGGCCCGTACGTGGCGCCCGAGCCGGTCGCCTCCGACCTGCGTTTTCCCGGCAAGGCGCTGCGCCTGCCCTCGGGGAACTTCCTGGTCAGCGACACGACCCGACACCAGCTCGTGGAGCTGGCCGCCGACGGCGAGAGCGTCGTACGGCGCATCGGCAGCGGCGAGCGCGGCCTCGGCCCGGACTTTTTCAACGAGCCGCAGGGCCTCGCCCTGCTGGACGAGCGCACGGTCGTCGTCGCCGACACCGTCAACCACGCGCTGCGCGCCCTCGACCTGGACAGCGGCGAGGTGACGACGCTCGCGGGCACCGGCCGCCAGTGGTGGCAGGGCTCCCCGACCAGCGGCCCGGCGCTCGACGTGGACCTGTCGTCGCCGTGGGACGTCGCCGTGTTCGGCGGCAAGGTGTGGATCGCCATGGCGGGCGTCCACCAGCTGTGGACGTACGACCCGGCGGACGGCACGGTCGCGGTCGCGGCCGGCACCACCAACGAGGGCCTGGTCGACGGGCCGGGCGACGAGGCGTGGTTCGCGCAGCCGTCCGGGCTCGCCGCCGCCGGTGACCGGCTGTGGGTGGCCGACTCCGAGACGAGCGCCCTGCGCTGGGTGGACCTCGACGGGCACGTCCACACGGCCGTCGGCACCGGCCTGTTCGACTTCGGGCACCGCGACGGCGACGCCGGGCAGGCCCTGTTCCAGCACCCGCTGGGCGTCACCGCGCTCCCGGACGGCTCCGTCGCCGTCTGTGACACGTACAACCACGCGCTGCGCCGCTACGACCCGGCCACGGACCAGGTCACGACGCTCGCCACGGATCTGCGCGAGCCGAGCGGCGCGGTCCTCGACGGCGATCAGGTCGTCGTCGTGGAGTCGGCGCGGCACCGCCTGACGCGGCTGCGGCTGCCCGAGGAGGCGGTCCGCGTCGAGTCCGTCGCCCATCGCACGCGGCGCGCCGCGACCGAGGTCGCCCCCGGCAAGCTCCGCCTCGACGTCGTCTTCCAGGCCCCCGCGGGCCAGAAGCTCGACACCCGGTACGGGCCCTCCACGCGCCTGCTGGTCTCCTCGACGCCGCCCGAGCTGCTGGCGGCGGGCGACGGCGCCGGGACCGAACTCGCCCGCGAGCTGGTCCTCGGCACGGCCGTCACCGAGGGCGTCCTGCATGTGTCGGCGATGGCCGCGTCCTGCGACGACGACCCGGCGAACGAGTACCCCGCCTGCCACGTCCACCAGCAGGACTGGGGTGTGCCGGTCCGCGTCACCGAGGGCGGCGCGGACCGGCTGCCGCTGGTGCTGGCGGGCCTGGACGAGCCCGCCTGACCCCGGCTCAGCCCGCGTACGGCATCTTCGGGTTCCAGGACAGGACCTCGATGCCGTCGGCGCGCTTGCCCGCGTACTCGACCTCGCCCGGCGTCTTCAGCGTGACGATGCCGCTCGGGGTGTCGGGGTTGTTCATGACCAGGGAGAGCCGGATCGACGTGAAGTAGTCGTCCTCGGCCTTGGTCTCCTGGTAGACGGGCAGCGCCGAGTAGACGGTGCCGCCGGCCGGGACGAGCAGCGGCTGCGGGGGACGGATGTCGTCCTTGGCGACGGGCACGTCACCGTTGGCGCCGCCCGGCGTGACCACCGGGAACTTCTGCACGGTGCACGCGGCGCCCGACTTGTTGACCGCCGTGATCAGCAGGTGGTCGCCCTGCTGCTCGGGGAACTTGCGCTTGAGCGTGAACGACAGCGACGACACCTTGCACTCGGGCGCCGCCTGCTTCGCGCCCGTGCCGCCGCCCGCCGTGCCGGCCTTCGCGGCGCCGCCCGCCTTCGACGTGCCGGACTTGGCGGCCTGCGCGGTCGTGCCGCCCGTGGACGACGAGCCGGAGTCCGCCTTGTCCGTCGCGGCGCCGCTGTCGGCGGTCGCGTGGGCGGTGGCGGCCGTCTTCGCGGCGGCGCCCTCGTCCTTCGTGCCGCTGTCACCGCCCGAGCAGGCGGTGAGGGTCAGTCCTGCGACGGCGGCGACGGTGGCGAGGACGGCGGTGCGGGTGCGGTGAGCGGTGCGGTTCACGGTGGTTCTCCCCCGGTGCTGTGCGGCCCGCCCGGTCGTGCGGCCCGCTGTGATCACTACAGTGCCCGGTGCCGTCGCCGTCCCGTCGTTCCCGCGCTATCGTGCCGTCGCCGTTTGGCTGTCGGCCCGCTCCAGCTCGGCCGCCGCCTCCCGTTCGCCCTGCTCGAAGCCGCGCGCGCGTGCCTGCGCGTACGCCTCGCGCAGCACCTCGCGCGCGTGCGCGTCCTCGCCGAGCGCCCGCAGCGCGCGCCCGCGCGAGACGCGCAGCAGGATCCGCCGCAGCGGCGCGAGGCCCTCGTCGGCGGCGTCCGGCAGGGCGAGCCCGCGCGCGGTGCAGTCCAGTACGGCGTCGCACTCGCCGCGCGCGAGCAACTGCCGCGCCCGGTGTTCGAGCGCGAGCAGTTCCGTCAGTACGTCACCGCAGGCACGGGCCAGATCGGCGGCGCGCGCCACATGGGCGAGGGACTCGGCGCTGCCGGCGGGCCCGGCGCGGTCCAGGGCGATGGCGAGGTTGACGAGGGCGGTGGCCTCGCTGGAGGGGTCGCCGGCGCGGGCGGCGAGGCCGGGCGCGCGTTCGAGCTGCTCCAGCGCCTGCGGCAGCCGGCCCTCCTCGGTGAGCACCCAGCCGTACAGGGCGCGGATGCGCGCCTCGGCGTCCGGGTCGCCGAGCCGGACGGCGGCGGCGAGGCCCTGCTCAAGGAGCGGCACCCATTCGTCGCGTACGTAGCCGACGATGTACGGCCATTGCAGGACGACGAGCCGCCAGGCCCGGTCGTCGAGGCCCGCGCGGTGGGCGGCGAGCGCGGCGGCCGCCAGGTTCTCCCGCTCGGCGGCGAACCAGGCGAGCGCCGCGTCCCGGTCCGCGAAGTGCGGCCCGCCGTGGTCGGGCCTGGCGGCCTCGGGCAGCGTGCAGCAGGGCCGGTCGTCGGGCTCGGCGGTGGCGGCGGCGCGCATGGCGGTGCGTACGTAGTGGTCGAGCAGCCGGGTCAGCGGCTCGGCGTCCCCGGGCGCGGCGGGGTCCGGCTCGGTGCGGGCGGGGTCGGTACGAGTGGGCTCGGAGTCGGCGGGCTCGGTACGAGGGGGCTCGGTGCGGGCGAGCGTGCGGGCGTAGAGCCGGACGAGGTCGTGCATGGCGTACCGGCCGGGCGCGGGCTCGGTGACGAGGTGCGCGGCGGCGAGCCGGTCCAGGGCGCCTGCTGCGGCGGCGGGCGTGGTCGCGGTGAGGGCGGCGGCGGCGAACCGGTCGAGGCCGGGCCCGGGCAGCGCCCCGAGCCGCCGGAACAGCAGGGCCGCGTCGGCGGGCAGCGTGCGCAGGGTCAGCCGCAGCGCGGCGGCGACGCCGGTGTCGTCGACGTCGAGGAGGGCGAGCCTGCGCTGTTCGTCGGCGAGTTCTTCGGCGAGGCAGGCCAGCGGCCGGGAGGGGCGGGCGTTGACGCGGGCGGCGATGACGCGCAGCGCGAGCGGCAGCCCGGCGCACAGCTCGGCGAGGCGGGCGGCGGCGTCGGGTTCGGCGGCGAGGCGGTCCTCGGCGCCGGTCGCGGCGGCCAGCAGCGCGGCGGACGCGGGGGCGTCCAGGACGCCGATGTCGACGGTGCGGGCCAGCTCGCTGACGGCGAGCCCGTCGAGCCGCAGCCGCGAGGTGACCAGGGCGGCGCCGCCGGGCCCCGCGGGCAGCAGCGGGCGGACCTGGGCGGCGGTACGGGCGTTGTCCAGGACGACGAGGCAGCGGCGCCCCTCGGTGCGGGCCCGGTACGCCGCCGCCAGCGCGCCCGGGGTGTCGGGCAGCTCCCGCGCGGGCACGCCGAGCGCGATGAGGAACTCGCGCAGCACGTCGGAGGTCTCGGGGATCGGCGGGGCGGCCGGGGCCGAAGCGGCGGCGGGGGCGGCGGCGGGGGCCTCGGGAGAGGCGCCGGGGCCCGCCGGAGCGTCCGCGCTGAAACCGTGCAGGTTGGCGAAGAGGACCCCGTCGTAGGCGTCGCGCGCGGCGTGCGCCCAGTGCAGGGCCGCGGCGGTCTTGCCGACGCCTGCGGGCCCGGTGACGACGACGACCGCGTGTTCGCGGCGGGCGGCGGCGCCGATCGCGGCCAGTTCCGCCTCCCGCCCGACGAAACCGCGCGGCGGGCGCGGCAGCAGGTCGGGCCCCGGGACGGCGGCCGGGGCCTGCGGGCCGGTCCCCGGGGCGTCGGCGGCGGGCGCGGCCGGGGCGGCGGGCGCCGGGGCGGCCGGTGCGGCGGCGGGGGCGCTGTCCCCGGCGAGGATCTCCGCGTACGCGGCGCGCAGCGCGGGCCCCGGGTCCACGCCCAGCTCGTCGGCGAGCAGGGTGCGGGTGCGGTGGTACTGGTCGATGGCGTCGGACTGGCGCCCCGAGCGGTACAGCGCCCGCATCAGGGCGGCGGCCAGCGACTCCCGCATGGGGTGCGCGACGGCCTCGGCGCGCAGCAGGGCGGCGGCGCGGGCGTGCTCGCCGAACTCGCCGTAGGTGCGGGCCAGTTGTTCGACGGCGGCGAGCCGGGACTCCTCCAGGCCGTCCGCCGCGACGCGCAGCGTCCCGCCGGGGGCGACGCCCACGAGCGCGGGCCCGCGCCACAGGGCGAGCGCCTCGCGCAGCAGGGCGGCGGCGTCGTCGGGGGAGCGCTGGTCGCGGGCGAGCCGGACCAGTTCCTCGAAGCGGTGCGCGTCGAGGAGTGTCTCGGGCATCTCCAGGACGTACGCGTCGCCGCGCGTGACGAGGTGTACGCCCCACTCGTCGGCGCCGCCCTGCGCGAGCAGCGCCCGCAGCCGCGAGACATGGCCCTGGGCGACGGTACGGGCGCGGGCGGGCGGCCCCTCGGGCCACAGCGCGTCGATGAGCTGGTCGAGCGGCACGGCCGTGTTGGGCCGCAGCAGCAGCGCGGCCAGCAGGCTGCGGCGCTTGGCGGGCCCGAGCGGCAGCTCGCCGCTCTCGGTGGCCACGCCGACCGTCCCGAGCAGCCGGAACTCCACGTCCGTGCCCCCCTGTGCTTTTCCGTATCACCCCGAAATTCGTCGTTCTCAGGGTACGCGGCGGGGGCTACCGGCTGGTACGCGGCGGCTTCGGAACGGCTCAGATCCGCCGGTCGGGCTCGTCCTGGACCACGGTCGTCTGCTGCGGCGGCACCATGACGCGGCGGCGCCGGGCGATGCTGCGGAAGACGAAGATCCCGATGAGGCCGGCGATCATCAGGATCCAGCCGACCAGGTCGAGGTTGACCCCGTTCATGTGCCAGTCGGTGGCGAAGGCGAGGATCGCGCCGACGGCTACGAGGATGATGCAACCCCCCAGACTCATGAGGTCCGCCTCTCTCTTCTGTCGTGCGTGCGGTGATGCGACAGGGGTCCGAGTACCCCCGAACCCCTGTGACTCACACGGCAGTTGTGAGCGGCGCCCGTCAGCCCTCCAGGAACGCGGTCAGCGCGTTGGCCAGGAGGTAGGGGTCGTCGGCGCCGCACAGCTCGCGCACGCTGTGCATGGAGAGGATCGCGGCGCCGATGTCGACGGTCTTGATGCCGTGCCGGGCGGCGGTGATCGGGCCGATGGTGGTGCCGCACGGCATCGCGTTGTTCGACACGAACGTCTGGAACGGCACGCCGGCCTTCTCGCAGGCCGCCGCGAACACGGCCCGGCCGCTGCCGTCCGTCGCGTACCGGTTGTTGACGTTGACCTTGAGGATGGGGCCGCCGCCCGCGCGCGGGTGGTGCGTCGGGTCGTGCCGCTCCGCGTAGTTGGGGTGCACGGCGTGCCCGGTGTCGGAGGACAGGCACACGGTCCCGGCGAAGGCGCGGGCCCGGTCCTCGTAGGTGCCGCCGCGCGCGAACACGGAGCGCTCCAGGACGCCGCCGAGCAGCGGGCCGTCGGCGCCGGTGTCCGACTGCGACCCGTTCTCCTCGTGGTCGAAGGCGGCGAGCACCGGGATGTACGGCAGGTCGCCGCGCTTGCTGACCTCGGCGAGTGCGGCGGCGCAGGCGTGCACGGACAGCAGGTTGTCCATGCGCGGGCCCGCGACCAGCTCCTTGTCGCGGCCCAGGTAGGCGGGCGGTTCGATCGCGTACGTCATGAGGTCCCAGCCGGTGACCGAGCCGCGCGGGAGGTCGTACTCGTCCTCGACGAACGCCAGCAGATCGCCCTCGTGCACGTCGCCGCCGAGGCCCCAGACGGGCTGCATGTGGCGCTGCTTGTCCAGCTTGAGGCCGTCGGCGGTGACCGAGCGGTCCAGGTGGATGGCGAGCTGCGGGACGCGCAGCAGGGGGCGGTCGATGTCGACGAGGCGTTCCTCGCCGCCGCGCAGGGAGATCCGGCCGGCGAGGCCGAGGTCGCGGTCGAGCCAGGAGTTGAGCAGGGGGCCGCCGTAGATCTCGACGGCGACCTGGCGCCAGCCGTGGGAGCCCATGTCCGGCTGGGGCTTGACCCGCAGGTTCGGGGAGTCGGTGTGGGCGCCGACGATCCGGAACGGGGTGTGGGGGGCGGTGCCGGTGCCCTCCGGGACGTACCAGGCGATGATCGCGCCGCCGCGGACGACGTACTTGCCGCCGGTCGAGGCGTCCCAGGTGTCGGTCTCGGCGACCTGCCGGAAGCCGGCCTTCTCCAGCCGGGCGGCGGTGGTGGCTACCGCGTGGTAGGGGGTGGGGCTGGCGGCGAGGAAGGTCAACAGGTCGTCGGTGTGCCCGCGATCGAAGGGGCCGGAGGGTGTGCGCATGGCGCCCAGACTAGGCGGGTCCGCTCCGCGGGTTCCGCCATCCCTACTCCCCCGCGCTGAACTACCGCGCAGTTCCCCGCGCCCCTGTCGGGGCGCTGCCCCCTGAGGTTGTCCTTCACCTGCGGGTGGTGGGTGGCTGGTCGCGCAGTTCCCCGCGCCCCTGAGGAGTTCTCCGGCGGAGGCTGCTTGTAGCTGAGGTCGCGCAGTTCCCCGCGCCCCTGAGGAGCGGGGCTTCGCCCCAGCTCCCCAGGGGAGGAGGTGGCGACGTAGTCGCCCCTCCAGGGGCGCGGGGAACTGCGCGAGCAACCACGACGCGACCGTCAGACGAAGAACCCCGCGCCCGACCGGAGGTCAGAACGCCGACTCGTCCAAGGTCATGACGTCAAGACCGGACTCGCTCGTCGCCTGCGCAAGCTTCCGCGCCCCGGTGACCCCAGGAAGCACATTCGCCGCGAAGAACTTCGCAGCCGCGACCTTCCCCTGGTAGAACGCCGCATCCTTCCCCGCCCCGCCGGAGGCCAACCGCTCGGCGGCGACACCCGCACCCTTGAGCAGCAGGTACCCCACGACCACGTCACCGGAGGCCATGAGCAGCCGCGTCGTGTTGAGCCCGACCTTGTAGATGTTCTGCGCGTCCTGCTCGGTCGCCGCCAGATCCGTCAGCATGACGCCGACGATCGCCTCCAGCTCCACGGCCGCCTTGGCGAGCGAGTCCCGGGCGGAGGCCAGCTCCTCCCCGCCCGTCTCGACGGCGAGGAACTTCTTGATCTCCTCGGCGAGCCCGTTCAGCGCGGCACCCTGGTTGCGGACGATCTTCCGGAAGAAGAAGTCCTGCCCCTGGATCGCGGTCGTGCCCTCGTACAGCGTGTCGATCTTCGAGTCACGGATGTACTGCTCGATCGGGTACTCCTGGAGGAACCCGGAGCCGCCGAACGTCTGGAGCGACTGCGCGAGCTGCTCGTAGCCCTTCTCGGAGCCGTAGCCCTTGACGATGGGCAGCAGCAGGTCGTTGAGCGCGTGCTCGGCGGAGGCGTCCTCGCCGGCGGCCTCCTTGACCTGGATCGCGTCCTGGACGGAGGCGGTGTAGAGGACCAGCGAGCGCATGCCCTCGGCGTACGCCTTCTGCGTGAGCAGGGAGCGGCGCACGTCGGGGTGGTGCGTGATGGTGACCTTGGGCGCGGCCTTGTCCATGAACTGGGCGAGGTCGGGGCCCTGGACGCGCTCCTTGGCGTACTCCAGCGCGTTCAGGTAGCCGGTCGACAGCGTCGAGATGGCCTTCGTGCCGACCATCATGCGGGCGAACTCGATGATGCGGAACATCTGGCGGATGCCGTCGTGCTTCTCGCCGATGAGCCAGCCCTTGGCGGGGTGCTTGTCGCCGAAGGTCATCTCGCACGTGTTGGACGCCTTGAGGCCCATCTTGTGCTCGACGTTGGTCGCGTACACGCCATTGCGCTCGCCCAGCTCGCCGGTCTCCCAGTCGAACTCGTACTTCGGTACGAGGAAGAGGGACAGGCCCTTGGTGCCGGGGCCGTGGCCCTCGGGGCGGGCGAGGACGTAGTGGAGGATGTTCTCCGACATGTCGTGCTCACCGGACGTGATGAACCGCTTCACGCCCTCGATGTGCCACGTGCCGTCCTCCTGCTTGACGGCCTTGGTGCGCCCGGCGCCGACGTCGGAGCCGGCGTCCGGCTCGGTCAGCACCATCGTCGAGCCCCACTGCTTCTCGACGGCGACCGCGGCGGCCTTCTTCTGCTCCTCGGTGCCCTCCTCGAAGAGGATGCCGGCGAAGGCGGGGCCGGAGGAGTACATCCAGATGGCCGGGTTGGCGCCCAGGATCAGCTCGGCGTGGGCCCAGATGAGGGAGCGCGGCGCGGTGGTGCCGCCGATCTCCTCGGGCAGCCCGAGGCGCCAGTACTCGGAGTCCATGAACGCCTTGTAGGACTTCTTGAACGTCTCGGGTACGGGCGCGGTGTTCGTCTCGGGGTCGAAGACCGGCGGGTTGCGGTCGGCGTCCGCGAAGGACTCCGCCAGCTCGTTCTCGGAGAGGCGGGTGACCTCTTCGAGGATGCTCTTGGCGGTGTCGACGTCCATCTCGGCGAACGGGCCCGTGCCGTACAGCTTGTCGCGGCCGAGCACCTCGAAGAGGTTGAACTCGATGTCCCGGAGATTCGACTTGTAGTGCCCCATGGCGACGGCTCCGTAAAGGCTTGGGAGGTGGGTCGTCCGGTTCACCCGGCCCGTCCTCGTACGCGTACCAACTAGTAACCACCAGGATGCTACCCGCCGGTAATAAGGCGCAACCCCGCCGGGGCAACTGTGACGAAGGCGGCCTCGCCGGCCCCCCGCGCCGCGGCCCCCCACGGTCCTCCCTCCGGGCCCCGTCCACAAGAAGGCCGACGCCCCCTCCTGGTACCGGGCCGGTCGGTAGGCTTGCCCCCATGTACGGATACGACCAGCACGCCGGAAGTGCCGGCGGACAGCAGTACGCGCCGCCGCAGCAGGGCATGCAGGGCGGGTACGGGCAGCAGGCGCCGCCGCTGTACCCGGAGCCGTCCCCGCCGTCGCTGGCCGACGCGGTCCGTGCCTTCACCACGGGGTCGATGTCCGCCGAGGACTTCCAGCAGATCTTCGCCACCTCGAAGGTCTACTGCCCGCGCGGCGACAACCCCGGCTTCCTCGCGCTGCACAACACCCAGCAGCCGGTCATCCCGATGTTCACCACGCTCAAGGAACTGCGCAGGTACGCGGGCAAGGAGTCCAAGTACTTCGTGATCACCGGCGCCGAGGTCATCGACCTGCTGCCCACCGGCTACGGCTTCGTCCTCGACATGGAGGGCGAGCACCGCATGGTCTTCGACGCCAAGGCCGTCGAACAGATGGTCGATTACGCCATGCGTCGCATGTACGGCTGAGGAAGGCCCCGGCAACCACCGCGCGGGACGCGGCGGTATCGGCGGTATCGGCGGTCCGGGCGGTGATACGTAGCCGATCGGATGACCCGGCCGCCCCCGTGCCGCTCATAGCGTCGAGGACATGAACATCACTCGACTCTCCCGCCGGTCCGCCCTCACCGTCTCCGCGCTCGCCGTCGCCGTCTCCGCCCTGGTGCCCGTCACGGCCATGGCCGCCGACGGCCCCGCCGCCCCCGCCCGCGCCGCCGCCGCGCACAAGGGCGCGACCCCGTCCGGCGTGCTCGCCTCCACCCCGTGGAAGACGACCGGCGCGGTCGACCAGGACGGCGACCGCGTCGCCCTCGACAACCCGGCCGTGGCGAACTTCGTGGGCTGGGCGTACTTCGACGCCGACGGCACGTACGCCATGTACAACCTCGACGACAGCCCGAAGATGCACGGCGACTGGACCGTCACCCCGGACGGCTCCGAGCGCTGGATCAACGCGAAGGACGCGAACGGCAAGGTCCTCTTCGAGCGCACGGTCCCGATCGTCCGGCTCGACAAGAACGTCTTCACGTACCGCGTCTTCCCGAACGCCGCCGACAAGAGCGTCTACTACGACATCGTGCACACCAAGACCAACCACGTGGAGCCCGGCACCGGCGGCAAGGGCCCCGGCGCCCACGGCCACCAGGGCGGGGGCGGCGCGTACCACTTCAACCACGGCAACGCCCGCTGATCCACTGATCCACTGCACACCGAAGGCCCGGAGGGAATGTCCTCCGGGCCTTCCGCGTTCCAAGTGGCAGAAAGTTCTACGTTCAACTAATATCGAGGCACGAGGACGCCAAGGAGGCCCACAATGCCCGCAGTGACCGTCGAGAACCCGTTGACCCTGCCCCGGGTGGCCGCGGCTGCGGACGCCACCGCGCGCCCCGTGCTCGCCGTGACGACCGCGCCCGGCGGCTTCGAGGGGGAGGGCTTCCCGGTGCGCCGCGCGTTCGCCGGGATCAACTACAAGTACCTCGACCCGTTCATCATGATGGACCAGATGGGCGAGGTGGAGTACGCGCCCGGAGAGCCCAAGGGCACGCCCTGGCACCCGCACCGCGGCTTCGAGACCGTCACGTACATCATCGACGGCACCTTCATCCACCAGGACTCGCACGGCGGTGGCGGCACCATCACCAACGGCGACACCCAGTGGATGACGGCCGGCTCCGGCCTGCTGCACATCGAGGCGCCGCCGGAGCAACTCGTCATGTCGGGCGGCCTCTTCCACGGCCTCCAGCTCTGGGTGAACCTGCCGGCCAAGGACAAGATGAAGGACCCGCGCTACCAGGACATCCGCGGTGGCCAGGTCAAGCTCCTGACGACCGCCGACGGCGGCGCGCTGCTCCGCGTCATCGCCGGTGAGCTGGACGGGCACGAGGGTCCCGGCATCACGCACACGCCGATCTCGATGGTGCACGCCACCGTCCGTCCCGGCGCCGAGGCGACCCTGCCCTGGCGCGAGGACTACAACGGCCTGGTGTACGTCCTGGCCGGGCGCGGCACGGTCGGCGCCGAGCGCCGCCCGGTCCACACGGGCCAGACGGCCGTCTTCGGCGCGGGTTCGTCCCTGACCGTGCGGGCCGACGAGTCGCAGGACTCGAACACCCCGGACCTGGAGGTCGTGATCCTCGGCGGGCAGCCGATCCGCGAGCCCATGGCCCACTACGGCCCGTTCGTCATGAACACCAAGGCCGAACTCCAGCAGGCGTTCGACGACTTCCAGGCCGGCCGCCTGGGCGTCATCCCGTCCACGGAGCGCCTCCCGCACACGGGCTGACCCCCGCCCCCATACGTACGCCCCGGCCGCCCCCCGAGCCGGGGCGTACCCCTGTCCGGGGGGCGCCGCTCAGGCGGGCGCCGGCTCGGATTCGCGCACCGCGCGGGACCAGATGAGGGCGGCCGGGACCGCCATGAGCAGGCCGATGCCGAGGAGCAGCGTCGCCGAGCTCATCAGCACGCCCGCGATCCCGCCGACCGCGAGTCCGGCGGGCACGGCCGTCAGGTTGGCGGCGCGGTAGGACGCGGTCGCCATGGGCCGCTCGGCGTCCGTGATGGCCCGGGCGCGGAACGTCTGCACCCGCACCATGACGACCCCCGAGCAGAACTCGTCCAGGACGAACCCGGCGAGCACCAGCAGCAGCCCGCCCCCGCCGCCCGCGTAGGCGCCGAGCCCGATCACCGTGTACGAGCCGACCGCGCCGCACCCGAACAGGGACGTGCCCCAGCCCCCGCGCAGCGCCCTCGGGAGGCGCCCCGCGGTGTACGCGCCGAGGACGGCGAACAGCACCGAGCAACTGCGGATCACCCCGTACACCGCCGCCGTCAGCGGAGTCGTGTCGAGCAGCACGATCAGCAGCACCGGCTCGATGACGCTCTGCCCGAAGTTGTACGCCAGGGACCAGACGGAGACGGTACGGATGGCGGGCGTACGGAAGTTGACGGCGAGGCCCGCCCGGAACGTGGTCCGCGCCGGGGCCGCGTCCTGCCCGCCGGGGTCAGCGTCGTGCGCGGCGCCCTTCGGCACCCGTACCCGGGGGATCCGTACGAGGAGTCCGCAGGCGGCGAGCGCGAGCGCGGCGGCCACGCCGAACGTGGGCGCGAGGCCCAGCGCGGCGAGCCCGACGCCGGTGAGGAAGGGCGCCGCCGCGTCGGCGCAGGACTCGGCCATGCCCAGGCGGGAGTAGATCCTCGGCAGGGCCTCGTCGGCGAACGCCTGCGGCACGAGCACCTGCGTGGACACGGCCGTCAGGACCGAGCCGCACGCCAGGCTGACGTTGGCCAGGCAGAAGATGACGACGGCCACCCCGGGCGCGAACGCGAGGCCGAGCGCGGCGAGCGTGAACGCGGCGACCCGCAGCAGCTCGGAGCCGATCATGACGGCGCGCTGGTCGAACCGTTCGACGAGCCGCGCCGCCGGGCCCGCGAGCAGGACCTGGGGGGCGAAGCGGCAGATGCCGAGCAGCGCGACGACGCCCGCGTTCGCGCCGAGGGCGTCCACCGCGACGAACGGCACGGAGAACTCGACGGCGGCGATGGCGAAGAACGACAGGAAGTTCGCCACCGGCAGCGAGGTCGCCAGCGCGTCGCTCGTCTTCAGCGGGTCAGTGGTGGTCGTCATCCGTCCTCAGGGTTTCGTTCCGGTGCGGCCGGGGCCGCTCACGCCTCTTCCAGCACACCCGCGCGCAGGCCCGCGACCACGTCGCCGGCCGTGCTGTCGGTGAGCACGCTCTCCTGTTCCAGCAGGCTCACGAACAGGTCACGGGAGACGGGGACCTGCGCCGTCGCGTTGCTCAGCACGTAGCGGGCGCCGGCGCCCGAGCCGAACACCGCCATCACGGTCGACTCGGCGCGCCGCACGCCCGTCTTGCGCGGCGGCGGGGACAGCAGCAGCCGGTCCTCGGTGAGCAGGGCGCCGATGTCGGGATGCCGGGCGAAGTCGAGGGCGTCATCGGCCGACTCGATGATCGGCTGGGCGGGGCCGTTGAACGAGGTGTTGACCAGGACCGGGATCGCGCCCGCGTCGGCGATGTGCGTGAGGAGCCGGTGGATCGCGGGGCTGTCGGCGGCCGTCACGGTCTGCACGCGCGCGGAGCCGTCGTCGTGCACGATCTCCTTGAGGACGTCCCGGAACTCCTCGCGCACCATGAAGTCGTAGTTCATGAACGGCGCCTCGCCCGGTCCCGTGAAGTACGTCTCCAGGTCCTCGGCCCGCACGAGCGGCGCGACGGGCCGCCACGGCTGGCGCTTCTTGATCCCGTTCAGCTTCGCCTTCGCGTCCTGGCAGGCCACCGGGTGGCACAGGATCGACCGGTTGCCGAGGGCGCGCGGCCCGAACTCGGCCCGCCCGGCGTACCGGACGACGATCTCGCCGTCCAGGAGCGCCCGCGCGGCCCGCGCGTCCAGGTCCTCGGCGGCGGCCTCGGCGGACACGGAGTAGCCGTGGCCGCGCGCGAGTTCGGCCGGGATCGGTTCGGCGGGGCGGCCCAGGTAGTCGCAGGTCACCTTGGCGGCGCCGGTCGGGGGCTCGGGCGCCGAGCGGGCCCAGCCGAGATAGGCGGCGCCGGTGGAGATGCCCGCGTCGTGCGGGCAGGAGGGGACGTAGAAGTCCCGTACCTGGGGGAGCGCGGCGATGGCGCTGTTGCCGGACAGGTTGAGGAAGACACCGCCCGCGCACGCCAGGTCGGGGAGCCCGCTCAGCTCCACGGCACGGGCCGCGTGGGCGACGATCAGCCGGTTGAACGCCTCCTGCACCGCGTGCGCGATGTCGGCGTCGCGCAGGACGTCGGTGCCCGCCTCCAGGCGCTGCCAGCCGTTGCGCGGCCGGGGCCGCTCGCCCGGGGTGAGGATGTCGTCGGCGGTGATCCGGGCCGGGCCCTCGAAGGGCAGCGCGGCGAGCGCCATGAGCTGGCCGTGCGCGTGCTCCGTACGGAACAGGAAGCGGGCGACGTTGTCGTAGAGGCTCGCCTCGCTCTGCATGAACACGTCCGGCTGGTTGTGCGGCCGGCTGAACTCCCGCTCCAGCAGGTGGAAGCGGCCCGCGCGGAACGCGTACATGGACCGCATCTCCGTACGGACCTCAGCGGCGGCCGGGTCGTCCGGGGCCACGTCGCGGTAGTACGCGCGCTCGAACGCGGCGAACGGGACATGGAAGTCCGCGCCGTCCCAGGAGGAGGTGCCCGCGCTGTCGGAGACGAGCACCGTGGCTTCCTCGAACCCCGACGCGTACAGCGCCGACGCGGCGTGCGCGAGGTGGTGGGAGACCACCTGGTGGCGCGCGTCGTACGGGTCGAAGAGGTCGAAGGAGGCCGACACCAGGGGGCGTTGGAGGCCCACACCGGAGGGGCCGGCCGCCTGGAAGGAGCTGACGATGACGTCGACGTCGTCGAGGGTCAGACCGGCCGCCGCGAGGACCTCGCGCACGGGCAGCCGGTTGGTCAGCGCCTCCTGGCCGTCGTACTTGCGGCGCGTGACGCGCTCTTGCTGGATGGCCGCCAGCAGCACGCCGTCGCGGACGACGGCGCAGGAGGACTCGTGGCCGCAGTGGATTCCGAGGGCGACGGTCATCGCTTGTAGTTCTCCAGGGGGGCGCCTTCGGGCATGAAGCCGAACGTGAGGATGGAGACCCGCTCGTCCTCGCGGATCGGCGTGCGGCTGTGCGCCTGCGTGCCGGCCAGGAAGATGACGACCTCGCCCGGCTCCAGCTGGAAGCGTTCCTTCGAGCCGTCCGCGTAGTGCATGTGCAGCGCGGAGGGCTCCGCCGTCCCGTCGGGGATGTCGTGGGCGAGCATCATCAGCACGTTCAGGGAGAAGATGTCCGTGTCGATGTGCGGGATGATGCCCTGCCCGGCGTCCCGGTAGTACAGGTAGCTCGCCACCCCGGTCGCCTCCGCCTTCGGCACGACCGTCGCCACGAGGTCGGCGAGTTCGCGGCTCTTGGCGAGCCCGGCCGCGACGGGTCCGCCGTGGCCGAGGTAGTGCTCGTCGTAGGGCACCGCGGTCCGTCCGACCTGCCGGGACTCCTCCTGGAGCAGCGCGAGCAGCTCGTCCGTGAGGAACGCGGGCCGCCCCCGGTACTGCACCCCGCGCGGGTCCTTCACGTCGTACGGGCAGAGCATCTCCAGGGCGTCCGTCACGGCCTCGCGGCCCGGGGCGGCGGCGGGGTCGTGCGCCGCCACCAGGCGCCCGGCGGACAGCCCGAGGATCAGCTTGAGGTTGGCCTGCTCGGCGGGGGACAGGTGCTCGTGCAGTCCGGCGAGCCGGCGGCCCATGGTCGACGTGGTGGTCATACGTTCCCCCCGAGGGTGCGGTAGCCGAAGGAGACCAGGCGGATCGCCTCGTCGGCGGTGGTCCTGGTGCGCTGGTGGGTGACACTGTCCGCGAAGAAGACGAGGGACTCCCCCGCCTTCAGGTGCAGGCGGATCGCGTCCTGCCCCGGCGGATGGAGGATCAGCTCGGACCGGTCGGCGGAGCCCTCGCGGTGTTCGAGCATGGTGAGGATGTTCAGCGAGAACTCGTCCTTGTCGACGTGCGGGTCGATGCCGAGCCCGGGCTCGTCGTAGTACAGGTAGTTGGCCCGGCGGGTCGGGGAGACCGTCCCGACGTTCTCGGCCAGGAACTCCCGCACCTTCTCGGACAGCGACAGCTCGCGTGCCATCGGGGCGCCGGAGGCCACATAGTGGTCCATGAACCGCTCGGCGGTGTGCCGGAATTCCCGGGATTCCGCGTCGAGAGCGCTCAGGTCCGCGTCGGACAGAAAAGGCGCCCGGCCGTAGAAGACGATTCCGGTCGGGAATTTCTCCCGGGCCCCGGCGAGAAGTTTGGGCAGCGATTGCTGCGTGACCCCGAGAGCACTCATCCGGAGTTTCTCGGGAATTTTCTGAGCATGGCCGCTGAGTACACCCCCAGCGGCCATACTCAGAAGGAATTTCAGGTTCTCTCGCTCTGCGGCGGTCAGATCCGTTGACAGCTCGGACAGCCGCTGTACCAGTACTGAGGTTTCCTCCGCAGACGCCATGTTCCGATCCCCTGACCTTCCTCAGTCGCCTACTGACGGGCCGGCGGGTGGCTCCCGGCGGCGTGCGTGCCCTTACTCGCCGGAGAAGCCCAGCTCACCGGGGAGACCGATGAGGCGGTTGCGGATCTCCGGGGTCGCGGCCGCCGAGATGGGCTTGGCGAAGACGAACAGCGCCTCCTCGTTGCCCTTCTGCAGCTCCTGGAGGTGCTCGCTCGCCGAGGTCACGATGGAGCTGAGCACGGCGCGCTCGTCCGCGGTGAGCTCGCCGGCCAGCAGGCCGAGCTTTTCGGCGAGCGTGGGCAGGGCCGCTTCGAGAGCGGCCGCGTCCAGCTCGGCGTCAAGCAGAATGTCGGGGTTCTGGTCGGTGACTTCCGTCTGGTTCGCCATTTCGGCGCCTCCCATTCGGGCTTCTACAAGCCCGTTCTTCTTGCTCGAACCTTGCCTGAATGTTGCTCGGTTGAACGAGACCACAACGTAACAGTGGCAAATGATTCGCCACAGAGGGCTTTTCGCGGTCGGGTTCGTCATTGGCCGAGCAGGCGCTCTTGCGGGCGGTGGCTAGGATCGCCGCATGCCTGAGGAAAAACGCTGGCCGGCTGCCGCTCTGGTGGACTCGGAGCGTGTGCGACTGGAACCATTGACCATCGAACATGCCGCGGAAGCTGCGGCTTTTCTCGACGACGTCCGTTTGCACGAGTGGATCGGCGGCACGCCGCCCACCGCGGAGGAGCTTGATGCGCGCTACCGGCGGCAGGTGGTCGGTCACTCGCCCGACGGCCGCCATGGTTGGCTGAATTGGATGATGCGGCTCCGCGAGAGCGGGCGGCTGATCGGCACCGTCCAGGCGACCCTCTACCCCGTCGGCGCCGACCGCGTCGAGGCCGAACTCGCCTGGACCGTCGCCCACGACGCCCAGGGCGCCGGGTACGCGAAGGAGGCCGCCCGCGCCATGGCCGGCTGGCTGCGGGACCAGGCCGGGGTCGCCGGCTGCGTCGCCCACGTCCACCCGGAGCACGGCGCCTCCCAGGGCGTCGCCGCCGCCCTCGGCATGAAGCCCACCGACGAGATCGACGACGGCGAGGTCCTGTGGACCGACTTCGACCTGAGCGCCCACCCCCGCCCCCGCGCCGACGACAACGCCTGACCCGCGCCCGAAGGAACACGACCCGGCCCGCTCACCGCGGGAATTGACTGAGCGTCACCCGCGTGGCCCCGCCCGGAAGGTCGGGGCCACGCGCCCGTGATGCGGTGAGGGAGTGCAGACAGCCCGAGCCCTCCTGCCCGTGACCGCCCGCCGCGTCGCCGCCTGGTGCGCCGTCGCCCTGCTCGTCGCCGGGGTCGCCTGGGTCGGCATCCGGCTCTGCGTCGAACTGCGCACCGCCGTCGTCCCCGTCCTGCTCGCCCTGCTCGGCACCGCCCTGCTGCGGCCCGTCTATCTCGCGCTGCGCCGCGCCAAGGTGCAGCAGTCGCTCGCCGCCGGGCTGACCTGCGCGCTGATCCTCGTCGTCGTCGGCGGCGCCGGATACATCGTCGTCAAGGCCCTCATCGACACCGGCGACCAGATCGTCGCCTCCGTCAAACAGGCCGCGCAGGACCTCTCCGACCGCTTCGGCACCGGCGCCCTCGACGTCGACCACCTCGCCTCCAACGCGCAGGAACTGCTGAAGAAGTACGGCAGCGACGCCGCGTCCGGCGTCCTCAGCGGCATCGGTGTCGTCGGCGAGATCGGCGCCATGGCCGTCCTCGCGCTGCTCCTCTGCTTCTTCTTCCTGCGCGACGCCCCGCGCTTCCGCATCGCGCTGCGCCAGGCCGCGCCCGGTCCCGGCGGCGAGGCCCTGGAGGCGATCACGCGCCGCGCGTTCGCCGCGGTCTCCGGGTTCATGCGCGGCACGACCCTCATCGCCCTCATCGACGCGACCTGCATCGGCATCGGCCTGCTCGTGCTGCGCGTCCCCGGCGCGGTCGGGCTCGCCGCGCTCGTCTTCGTCGGCGCCTACATCCCCTACCTCGGGGCGTTCATCTCCGGCGCGGTCTCCATCCTGGTCGCGCTCGCCGACCGGGGGTTCGTGATCGCCGTGTGGGCGCTCGGGGTCGTCCTCGCGGTGCAGGTCCTGGAGGGGCATGTGCTCCAGCCGCTCATCCAGTCGCGGACCGTGCAGATGCATCCGGCGGTGGTGCTGCTCGCCATCACGGCCGGCGCGTCCGTCGCCGGCATCCTCGGCATGCTGCTCGCGGTGCCGCTGACGGCCGCGGCCTTCGGCATCGTCAGCGAACTGCGCGGGCGGTACGGGAGCGCCGACGCCGTTTCACGTGAAACAACGCCGCCCGCCGCCGGGTGAGCCCCCACAGTCCCTAAGCGCCGCCGCCCGCGCCCTGAGCGCCGCCGCCCGCGTCCTCGCCGCCGCCGGCACCCTCGTACAGCTCGAACCAGATGCTCTTGCCCTCGCCCCTCGGGTCGACGCCCCAGTTCTCGGCCAGCAGCTCCATCAGGACCAGGCCGCGCCCGGACGACGCCAGCTCGCCGGGCCTGCGCCGGTGCGGCAGGTCGTCGGAGGCGTCCGCGACCTCCACCCGCAGCCGGCGCGGTCCGCCGCCGGGGGCGCAGGTCACCTCCGCGATCAGCAGGGCGTCGCCGTCGGTGTGCACGAGGACGTTCGTCGCCATCTCGGAGACGAGCAGGACCGCCGAGTCGACCTGGTCGTCGTCCGCCCAGTCGTGCAGCAGCTCCCGCACCTGCTGCCGGGCCGCCGCGATCCGCTCGGGCTCGGCCTGCGCGATGGTCATCGCGGTGCGGCGCGCGGCGGGCGGCAGCGCGGGCACGGCCGAGCGGCGCAGCAGCAGAAGCGCGATGTCGTCCTCGCGGCGGTCGGCGAGCGGCCCGGTCGTGTGGTGCGAGGAGGGGCCGTGGACGGCCTGCACGAGCGCGTCGGCCAGCTCCTCAAGCTCGCCCGCCGGCCCGTTCTCCAAAGCCGTACGGATACGGGCCCAGCCCGAGTCCAGGTCGTGGCCGCCCGTCTCGATCAGGCCGTCCGTGCACAGCAGCAGCGTCTCGCCGGGCCCGAGCAGCAGCCGCGTCGTCGGGTAGTCGGCGTCCGGGTCGATGCCGAGGGGCAGGCCGCCCGCCGTGGGCCGCATCATGACCGTGCCGTCCGCCATGCGTATCGCGGGGTCCGGGTGCCCGGCGCGGGCCAGCTCAAGGACGCCGGTCGCCGGGTCGGCCTCCACGTACAGGCAGGTGGCGAAGCGGGTGTCGGCCCCGGAGCCGTCGCTGATGCCGTTGAGGAAGCGGGAGGCGCGGGAGAGGACCGCGTCGGGGCGGTGCCCCTCGGAGGCGTAGGCGCGCAGCGCGATCCTGAGCTGCCCCATCAGGCCCGCCGCCCGTACGTCATGGCCCTGTACGTCACCGATGACGAGGGCGACCTTGCCCGCGCCGGGCAGCGGGATCATGTCGTACCAGTCGCCGCCGACCTGGAGGCCGCCGCCGGTCGGCACATAGCGGGCGGCGACGTCCATGCCGGGCAGGCGCGGGCCGAGCGTGGGCAGCATCGACTTCTGGAGCCCGTCGGTCAGCTCCCGCTCCGACTCGGCGACCCCGGCCCGCGACAGCGCCTGCGCCAGCATCCGCGCGACCGTCGTCAGCACGGACCGCTCGTCGGGCGTGAACGTCACCGGGTAGTCGAAGCCCGCCATCCACGCGCCGATCGTGCGCCCGGCGACGATCAGCGGCAGAAACGCCCAGGACTGCCGGTCGAAGCGGGCGGCGAGCGGCCAGGCGGCCGGGTAGCGGCGCCGGTACTCCTGCGGCGACGACAGGTACACCGCGCGCCCCGAGCGGCAGACGTCCGCCGCCGGGTAGTCGGTCGCCAGGTCCATGTCGGTGAAGGGGCCCTCGTCGCCGGCCTGCTGCCCGTGGTGGCCGATGACGGTGAGCCGGTCGCCGGAGACCCCGAACACGGCGAGGCCGCTCGGCGTGAACCCCGGCATCGACAGGCCGGCGGCGACCCGCAGCACCTCCGCCGTCGAACCCGCCTCGGCGAGCGCGCGGCCCGCGTCCAGCAGGAACGCCTCGCGCGAGCGCCGCCAGTCGCCGGTGACCGGGGTCCTGGAGGCGGCGCCCGGGGGCGGCTCGGAGACCTCCTGGATGGTGCCGATCAGTTCGTAGGCGTCCAGCGAGTCCCCGTTGACCAGGGGCTTGGAGCGGCTGCGTACGGTCCGCAGGACATGGCCCTGCTCGTCCATGATGCGCAGTCGGGCCTCGGCGAGGGTGCCCTCGGCGACGGCGAGGCGGACGATGCCGTCGATCTCGTTCCAGTCGACCGGGTGGAACCGGGAGCGGGCGCCTGCCTCCGACAGGGTGATGGGGCGCCCGTCGGGCGAGGGCAGGCCGATGAGCCGGGCGGCCTCCGCGTCGAAGGTGACGAGGCCCGCCCGGTTGTCCCACCGCCACAGGCCGGTGGCGAGTGCGGCGAGGACGTCCTCCACCGGCGGGAGGGGCTCACCAGCACGCATGGGGCTCATCAGTACGCATGGCCCCACTGTAAGAAGAGGTGATCGCTCACGGCCACCAGAGACGGGCGGTGCCCTGCCACCGGTACCCTTGTCGGGATCCCCGGTTGTCTCCCGGGGTACCCCGAGCGCGAAGGCTGGATGAACGACGATGCACCGGTACAGGTCCCACACCTGCGGCGAGCTCCGCGCCTCTGACGTCGGCTCCGACGTCCGGCTGAGCGGCTGGCTGCACAATCGCCGAGACCTGGGCGGCATCCTCTTCATCGATCTGCGGGACCACTACGGCATCACGCAGCTCGTCGCCCGCCCCGGCACGAAGGCCGCCGAGGTCCTCGACAAGCTGACCAAGGAGACCGTCGTCCGCGTCGACGGCAAGGTCGTCTCCCGCGGCGCCGACAACGTCAACCCGGAGCTGCCCACCGGCGAGATCGAGATCGAGGCCGGCGAGGTCGAGGTGCTCGGCGCCGCCCAGCAGCTCCCGTTCCAGATCAACCAGGACGACGGGGTCGGCGAGGAGCGTCGCCTGGAGTACCGCTTCCTGGACCTGCGCCGCGAGCGCATGCACCGCAACATCATGCTGCGCAGCGCCGTGATCGCCTCGATCCGCTCGAAGATGGTCGCCCTCGGCTTCAACGAGATGGCGACGCCGATCCTCACCGCGACCTCCCCCGAGGGCGCCCGTGACTTCGTCGTCCCCTCCCGCCTGAACCCGGGCAAGTTCTACGCGCTGCCGCAGGCCCCGCAGCAGTTCAAGCAGCTGCTGATGATCTCGGGCTTCGACCGCTACTTCCAGATCGCGCCCTGCTTCCGCGACGAGGACGCCCGCGCGGACCGCTCGCCGGGCGAGTTCTACCAGCTCGACATCGAGATGAGCTTCGTGGAGCAGGAAGACGTCTTCCGGCCCATCGAGAAGCTGATGACGGAGCTGTTCACGGAGTTCGGCGGCGGCCGCGAGGTCACGAGCCCGTTCCCGCGCATCCCGTTCCGCGAGTCGATGCTGAAGTACGGCAACGACAAGCCGGACCTGCGCGCCAAGCTGGAGCTCGTCGACATCACCGACGTGTTCGAGAACTCGGAGTTCAAGGCGTTCGCCGGCAAGCACGTGCGCGCGCTGCCCGTGCCGGACACGGCGTCCCAGTCCCGCAAGTTCTTCGACGGCCTCGGTGACTACGCGGTCGAGCAGGGCGCGAAGGGCCTCGCCTGGATCCGCGTCGGCGAGGACGGTTCCTTCCAGGGCCCGATCGCCAAGTTCCTCACCGAGGAGAACGCGAAGGTCCTCACCGAGCGCCTCGGCCTGGTCGCGGGCCACGCGGTGTTCTTCGGCGCGGGCGAGTTCGACGAGGTCTCCAAGATCATGGGCGCGGTCCGCGTCGAGGCCGCCAAGCGCGCCGGCCACTTCGAGGAGGGCGTCTTCCGCTTCTGCTGGATCGTCGACTTCCCGATGTACGAGAAGGACGAGGAGACCGGCAAGATCGACTTCTCCCACAACCCGTTCTCGATGCCGCAGGGCGGCATGAAGGACCTGGAGGAGAAGGACCCGCTCTCCATTCTGGCCTGGCAGTACGACATCGTCTGCAACGGCGTGGAGCTGTCCTCCGGCGCGATCCGCAACCACGAGCCCGAGATCATGCTCAAGGCGTTCGAGATCGCGGGCTACGACCGGGACACCGTCGAGCACGAGTTCGCGGGCATGCTCCGCGCGTTCCGCTTCGGCGCCCCGCCGCACGGCGGGATCGCCCCGGGCGTCGACCGCATCGTCATGCTCCTCGCGGACGAGCCGAACATCCGGGAGACCATCGCGTTCCCCCTCAACGGCAACGCCCAGGACCTGATGATGGGCGCCCCCACCGAGCTGGACGAGTCCCGCCTGCGCGAACTGAACATCCAGCTCCGCAAGCCGGTCGAGAAGAAGTAACACCCGCGCGAAGCGCGCACCACTGGGCCCGGGGTCATTCACGACCCCGGGCCCAGCGCCGTTCCGGGGGCACGGACGGGTGAGGCGAGGGCGAACACCGAGCCGTTGTCAGTGCCGGCCCGTACCGTAAGAAGCAGAACCCGGCCCGCGGCGACGAAGGGGGAGTCCGTCATGAGTCTCGTAGAGGAGCGGCCCGCTGTGATGCTGAGCCAGGAGGACTTCGAGGACTTGGACCGCCACGCCATACGCATGAACGAGGCGCTGCGGATGGAGTTCATCGGGGGAAAACTGGGGGTCAAGGGAATGCCGGACGGCGATCACGACACGATCATCGAGTGGCTGGCACGGCTGTGCGTCCAAGCCGACAGTGGCTGGTGGCTGTACCCGGAGCGGGGTCTGCGCGTGGAGACCTACCGTAAGGGCAATGCCCGGCCGGACGGTTCGCTCGCCCGCAGTGGCACCTTCGCGGGCCAGGGCGAATGGGCCTCGACCGACGGTGTGCTCATGGTCGTCGAGGTGACCTCGCGGGACGGGGACACCAACCGCCGGGACCGCGAGGACAAGCCCCGCGCGTACGCCGAGTCCGAGATCCCCGTGTATCTGCTGATCGACCGGGACACCTGTGAGGTGAAGGTCCACTCGCGGCCCGACGGGGTGCGGTACGAGTGCGTGGTGACCGTGCCGTTCGGTAAGGCGGTGACGCTGCCGGAGCCGGTCGGCTTCGAGCTGGACACCGAGCCGCTCAAGGAGTGGGCGCGCTGAGCGTGCGGGAAGGGCCCGGAACCAGGTGGTTCCGGGCCCTTCCTCGCGGTGCGGGGGTTACGCGGGCGGCTCGCCGCCGAAGCGCTCCTTGTAGGACTCCAGGTCCTCGTCGGTGATCTTGGCGAAGAGGACCGGCGGGACCGTGAAGGCGGTGCCGGCGGGGACCGTGGTGAGGGTCTTCGCCTCGTCGGCCGTGTACCAGGTGCGGCCCTCGTCACCCGGCAGGGCGAACGCGGCGCGCATCGCGGCGGCGGAGGACGGGATGAAGGGCTCGGAGACCACCGCGTACAGGTGGATGAGGTTCATCGCCGTGCGCAGGGTGAGGGCCGCGCCCTCCTTGTCGGTCTTGATCTCCAGCCAGGGCGCCTTCTCCTCCAGGTAGGAGTTGCCCGCGGACCACAGGGCGCGCAGCGCGGCGGCGGCCTTGCGGAACTGGAGGGCCTCCATCTGCTCCTCGTACTCGGCGAGGAGACGGGAGATCTCGGCGCCCAGCTTCTGCTCGGCCTCGCCGGGCGCGGAGCCCGCCGGGACCTCCTCGCCGAAGCGCTTCTTGGAGAAGGACAGGACGCGGTTGACGAAGTTGCCGAGGGTGTCGGCCAGGTCCTTGTTGACCGTCGCCGTGAAGTGCTCCCAGGTGAAGGAGGAGTCGTCGGACTCGGGAGCGTTGGCGATGAGGAAGTAGCGCCAGTAGTCGGCGGGCAGGATCTCCAGGGCCTGGTCGGTGAAGACGCCGCGCTTCTGCGAGGTGGAGAACTTGCCGCCGTAGTACGTCAGCCAGTTGAAGGCCTTCAGATAGTCGACCTTCTTCCACGGCTCGCGGACGCCCATCTCCGTCGCCGGGAACATGACGGAGTGGAACGGCACGTTGTCCTTCGCCATGAACTCCGTGTAGCGCACGTCGGAGGCGCCGGCGGGCTCGTACCACCAGGACTTCCAGTCGCGGTTGTCCGGGTCCTGGTCCGCCCACTCCTTCGTCGAGCCGATGTACTCGATCGGCGCGTCGAACCAGACGTAGAAGACCTTGCCCTCGGCGGCCAGCTCCGGCCAGGTGTCCGCGGGGACGGGGACGCCCCAGTCGAGGTCGCGGGTGATCGCGCGGTCGTTGAGGCCCTCGGTCAGCCACTTGCGGGCGATGGAGGAGGCCAGGTGCGGCCACTCGCCGGCGACCTCGTCGATCCACGCCTCGACCTCGCCCTGCAGCTTGGACTGGAGCAGGAAGAGGTGCTTGGTCTCGCGGATCTCCAGGTCGGTGGAGCCGGAGATCGCGGAGCGCGGGTTGATCAGGTCGGTGGGGTCGAGGACGCGCGTGCAGTTCTCGCACTGGTCGCCGCGGGCCTTGTCGTAGCCGCAGTGCGGGCAGGTGCCCTCGACGTAGCGGTCGGGCAGGAAGCGGCCGTCGGCGGGCGAGTACACCTGCCGGATCGCGCGCTCCTCGATGAAGCCGTTCTCGTTCAGCTTGCGGGCGAAGTGCTGGGTGATCTCCGCGTTCTGCGGGGAGGACGAGCGGCCGAAGTGGTCGAACGCGAGCGCGTACCCGTCATAGACCGCCTTCTGCGCGTCGTGCGCCTGCGCGCAGAACTCGGCGACGGGGATGCCCCGCTCCTTCGCGGCCAGCTCGGCGGGGGTGCCGTGCTCGTCGGTCGCGCAGATGTACAGCACCTCGTGGCCGCGCTGGCGCAGGTAGCGGGCGTACACGTCGGCCGGGAGCATGGACCCCACCATGTTGCCCAGGTGCTTGATCCCGTTGATGTACGGAAGGGCGCTGGTGATGAGGTGTCGAGCCATCGGGGGCTGCTCCCGGGTTGTGACGTGGGGCGGTGGCGCGGGCGCCTGGCCGCCGGAGGAATCTAGAAATCGTATCCGACATGGCGATGCCGCCCGCGCGGCGTTTTACAGCGCGGACGGCATCGGCGGAGGCCGTTCCCGGACTTACGGGTGTACCGGCTCCCGGGGCTACGGCCTTACGGGCGCCAGGCCGCGAGCAGGCCCTTGTAGAGCTGGGCGTCGGTGAGGTCCTTCGGCCTCTCGCCCGCGTGGAAGACGGCGGCGTTGTCGGCCGACAGCTTGCGCAGGTAGTCGAAGCCCTTGGCGTCCGGGTCGCCGAACGTCACGAACTGGAAGAACAGCGGGTGGCTCGCCGCCTTGGCCAGCGCCTCGTTCGCCGGGCGCTGCACGTCCGGCGGGCCGTCCGTCTGGAAGATCACCAGCGCGGGGGCGGTGGGGTCGGCGGACTTCTCGTGGTGGGCGACGACCTCTTCGATCGCGCGGTGGTAGCTGGTGCGGCCCATGCGGCCGGCCGCCGCGTGCCACTCGTCGATCTTGCCCTCGTGGGCGTCGAGGGTGAGGTCGCCGGTGGCGTCGATGTCCGTCGAGAAGAACACGGTGTGCACGGTCGCCGTCTCGTCCAGGTGGGCGGCGAGGGCGAGGGTGCGGGTGGCCAGGTGGGTGGCGGAACCGTCCTTGTAGTACGGGCGCATGGAGCCGGAGCGGTCCAGTACGAGGTAGACGGTGGCTCGGGTGCCGGTGAGGTCGTTCTTGCGGAGGGCTGGGGTGGCGGCCTTGTACGCGTCCGCGAGTTCTGGGGCCCTGTTCTTGAGCTTGGCGGCGCTCAGTGCGGGGGTCTTTTTCTGTACGGGGGTGTCGTCGGCGCCTGCTTTTTCGGTGGGCCGGGGCGATTCTTCTTGTACGGGGTCGGACTCGTCGCCCGCTTCGTCGGTGCCCGGCGCTGAAGGCTGTGCCCACCCGTTCCGCCCTGCGGAACGAATGCCCACAGCGGCGGGGGCCTGCTCGATCGGCTCGGCCGGGGTTTCCGGCTCTGCGGCGGGGGCCTGCTCCACCGGCTCGGCCGGGGATTCCGGCTCTGCGGTGGGGGCCTGCTCGGTCGGCTCGGCCGGGGTTTCCGCTTCTGCGGTGGGGGCCTCTGCGGTGGGCGCCTCCTCGGCAGGCTCGGCCGGGGATTCCGGCTCTGCGGTGGGGGTCGGCTTGGGGTAGGGGGACTTCGGGGCCGCAGGGGGGAGCGTGATGTGGTCGAAGGCCGCCGAGACCAGCGCGTCCGCCTCACTCTTCGCCGGGGCCGGGATCCGCGCCCGTTCCGGCGTCGCCGTCACCCCGGCATCCGCTTCCCGCGCCGCCGGAACCGAAGCCGACGTACCCGAAGCCGACGTACCCGAAGCCGACGTACCCGAAGCCGACGTACCCGAAGCCGACGTACCCGGCTCCGCGCCCGCCGCCCGGGACGTGCCCGCGCTCTTCACCTCGCCCGCCGAGACAGCCGCGCCCGCCGAGACAGCCGTGTCCTTCGAGGCCGCCGCGCCCGCGATATCCGCCGCGTCCGCCGAGGCATCCGCGTCCGCCGACGTATCCGTCCCCGTCGAGACGTCCGGGTCCGCAGGGGCGGCCGTACCCGCGTTCTCCTTCTTGCGGGTCCGTCCGAACGCGCCCCGCAGCCGATCCAGAATGCCCATGTGCGCAACCTTCCGCATGAGTTGGTCCCCGAAAGTCCCTGGAACCCCTGGCCAGGGCGGACACGTAAGGTTAGCCGCCCGCTGCCGGGGTTCCGGCCGTCTGTTCGCCCGTGTCAGCGGCCTCCGTCAACTCCCCCGCCCCCGCGCCCAGTTCACGCGGCCAGATGCTGTCGGGGGAGCGCAAAAGGTGGACGAAGGCGCGTTCGGCCGGGGAGAGCAGCCGGTCCCGGCGCCGGACGAGGGAGACTGGCCGCGGGTCGGGTTCGGGGGCGACGGGCAGGACGGTGAGCACGCCGGAGCGTTCCACGTCGTCGACGACCGCGTGCTCGGAGATGAGGGCGACGCCGAGGCCCGCGCCGACGCACTGCTTGACGGCCTCGGGCCCCCAGACGTCGGAGCGGGTCACGGAGTGGTCGAGCCCCCACGCCTGGAGGACCCGTTCCTGTTCGGCGCGGGTGTGGGAGCCCGGCTCCCGCATGAGGAAGCACTCCCCGGCGAGCAGCGCCGGATCGAGCGGGCCGGGGCGGGCGGCGAGCGGGTGCCCGGTGCGGGCGACGAGGACGAGGCGTTCTTCGAGTACGGGTTCGACCAGGAGCTGGGTGCCGGTGCCGGGGCCGCCCGCGACGACGGCGATGCCGATGTCCCCGGCGAGGAGCCGTTCGGCGACGGCCCGGTTGTTGCCGACGAACACATCGCACCGCACGCCCGGGTGCCGCGCCTGGAACCGGGCGAGCAGCGCGGGCAGCAGATACGTACCGACGGTGGTGGAGCCGCCGACGAGGAGCCGGCCGTGTTCGAGGGAGGAGACCTGCTGGACGGCGGCGACGGCCTCGTCCGCGAGAAGGAAGACGCGCTTGGCGTACGCGGCGAGGACCTCGCCCTCGGCGGTGGGCCGGGCGCGGGCGCCGGAACGGTCGACGAGCGTCACTTTCAGGGACTGTTCGAGCCGGCGGACCTGGTTGGAGACCGAGGGCTGGCTCATGTACAGCTCGTGCGCGGCGGCCGAGAACCCCTGGTGTTCCACCACCTTCAGGAAGATCCACAGGCGGTGCAGGTTCAGCTCCATAGGTGCGCGAGCGTAGCCGACGCGCGGGCCGCCGGACAGGGGCCTGACGCGGGTGCGCGCGGGCCGCTCGGGCTATGGCGGCCATAGCGAAGTCCGAGGTTCTGTCGGCCGAAGTGCCGGTGGTACCCATGGGATCGAGGGCGCCTGACGGCTCCCGCACCTACGACCGATCAGGGGTGGACGTACATGAATCCTGTCGCCGGGACCACGGGAGCATCCGACGCCGACGGCCGGCTCACCGTCAACGGCCGCACCTACCCGCGCCCCGGCCGTCCGGTCGTGGTCGTCTGCATCGACGGCAGCGAGGACGCGTACCACGAACGCGCCATCGCGGACGGCCTGATGCCGTTCACCGAGGGCATGCTGGAGCGCGGCGCGGATCTGCGGGGCGCGTGCACGATGCCGTCGTTCACCAACCCCAACAACCTGTCCATCGCCACCGGCGTGCCGCCCGCCGTGCACGGCATCTGCGGCAACTACTTCTACGACGCCGAGGCCGGCGAGGAAGTCATGATGAACGCGCCGGAACTGCTGCGCGCTCCCACCCTGTTCGCCGCGTTCTCGCAGGCCGGGTCGAAGGTCGCCGTCATCACGGCGAAGGACAAGCTGCGCCGGCTGCTCGGCAGCGGGCTCGCGGAAGGCGGCATCTGCTTCTCCGCCGAGAAGGCCGACCAGGTCACGCTGGAGGAGAACGGCATCGAGAAGGTGCTGGAGGCCACCGGCTTCGAGCTGCCCTCGGTCTACAGCGCGGAGCTGAGCGAACTGGTCCTCGCCGCCGGCTGTGACGTACTGGAGCGGGACCGCCCGGACCTCATGTACCTGTCGCTGACCGACTACATCCAGCACAAGCACGCGCCGGGCTCGCCGGTCGCCAACCGCTTCTACGCGATGCTCGACCGCTGGTTCGAGCGGATCGACGCGCTCGGCGCGGTCCTCGTCGTCACCGCCGACCACGGCATGAACGCCAAGTCGGACGGTGAGGGCGAGGCGCGGGTGGTGTTCCTGTCCGACTGGTTCGACGCGCGGACGGGCGCGGGCGCGAGCCGGGTCGTGCTGCCGATCACCGACCCGTACACCGTGCACCACGGGGCGCTCGGCTCGTACGCGACCGTGCATCTGCCCGAGGGCGCCGACCGGGAGTCGCTGCGGCACCGGCTGGCGGCGCTCGGCGGGGTGGACGCGGTGCTGACCCGGGAGGAGGCGTGCGAGCGGTTCGAGCTGCCCGGCGACCGGATCGGTGACCTCGTCGTCATCGCCGAGCGCAACACCGTGCTCGGTACGACGCCCGCCCGGCACGACATCTCCGGCTTCACCGAGCCGCTGCGCTCGCACGGCGGCCTGACGGAACAGCGGGTCCCGGTGCTGGTCAACCGGCCCGTCGCACTGCCGCAGGGCCATCGCCTGCGGAACTTCGACGCGTACTGGATCGGCTGCCACGCGGCGGCCGGCGAACCGCTCCCCGCCTGACAGGGCCCGCGCCCCGCCCCGGCCCGCGCCGGGGCCTGTTCGTTTCGCGTTGCTTCCGCTCCTTCGAGGATTGGACGACCCATGGCCGAAACCGAACCACCCGCAGTCCCCGCCCCTGTCCCCGCCCGCGATCCCGCCCCCGATCCCGTCCCCGTGACGACGCGACAGGCGCAGCGCGAGGTCCATCCGCATCTGGTGAACCCCCGGCTGCGCTGGCAGATCTTCGCGGTCACCTGGATCGCGTACGCCGGTTTCTACTTCGTGCGGCAGGCGTTCTCCGTCGCCAAACTCGGCATCCTGGACGACCCGGTCCTCTCCCACACCCTGACCGAACGGGCGCTCGGCGTGATCGACGCCGTGTATCTCGCGGCGTACGCCGTGGGGCAGTTCGTGTGGGGGGCGTGGTCGGACCGGTTCGGGCCGCGGGTCGTCGTCATCAGCGGCATGATCGGCGCGATCGGCGCGGGGCTGCTGATGGGGGCGACGACCGGGCTGCTGGTGTTCGGCGCGGCGATGGTCGTGCAGGGACTCGCGCAGTCCGCCGGGTGGGCGCCGCTGTGCAAGAACATGGGCGCGTTCTTCCCGGTCGCGCAGCGCGGGCGGGTACTGGGTTTCTGGTCGACGAATTACGCGTTCGGGGGGCTCGCGGCGCCTCCGTTCCTCGGCTGGCTGGCGTACTCGGTGTTCGACAGCTGGCACGCGGCGTTCTTCTGCGGGTCGGCGACGCTCGCGGTGGTGCTCGTGCTGTTCGTCCTCTTCCAGCGGAACGCGCCGCGGGACGCGGAGCCTGATGCGGAGGGGAGTGGGTCGTCGTCGCCGGCCGCGCAGGGCAGCATCGCGCTGTACCGGGCGACGCTGCGGGACCCGATGGTGGTGACGCTGGGCGCCGCGTACTTCCTGCTCAAGCCCGCGCGGTACGCGATTCTGCTGTGGGGGCCCGTGCTGGTGAGCCAGCGGTTGCCGCAGGTGGACAAGGTGGGGGCGACGATGATCCCGGTGGCGTTCGGCGCCGCCGGGGTGCTCGCGCCCATCGCCGTCGGCTGGATGTCGGACCGCCTCTTCCAGTCCCGGCGGGTGCCGGCGGCGGTCGTCTCCCTCGCGCTGCTGACGGTCGTCCTCGGCCTGTTCATGCCGCTCACGGCGACGGACAGCGTCGGCGTGATGATCGCGCTGCTCGCGGTGATCGGGCTCGCGGTGTACGCGGCGGACTCGATGATCTCCTGCGTGGCCGCGGTCGATTTCGGGGCGGCGGAAGGGGCGGGGACGGCGGCGGGGCTGGTGAACGGGTGCGGGTCCGTCGGCGCGATCCTCGGGGGGCTGCTGCCCGGGTTCTTGTCGGGGTCGGCGCTCTTTCTGCTCTTCGCGGGGGCTGCGGCGCTGGCGGGTGTTGTCATGCTCCCGCACTGGAACCGCCGCCCCCGCGCTGCGCTGGCTCCCTGAGAAATGGGTGCGGGGAGCCCCCAACTCCCCGCCTCTCGCGCAGTTCCCCGCGCCCCTTACGGGGCTTGTCTCAGCGCCGGTAATTCAAGCCCCTCCGGCGATTGAGGAGCGGGGGCTGGGGCGGAGCCCCAGGGTGCCGGGTGCGTCGTGGCTGGTCGCGCAGTTCCCCGCGCCCCTTACGGGGGCTTGTCTCAGCGCTGGTAATTCAAGCCCCTCCGGCGATTGAGGAGCGGGGGCTGGGGCGGAGCCCCAGGGCGCGGGGTGCGTCGTGGCTGGGCGCGCAGTTCCCCGCGCCCCTGGCGGGGCTGATTCAGCCGGGGCTGTCAGTACGTGATGCAGGCTGAGTGCCAGGAGGTGTAGAAGTCGAAGACTTCGGGGGAGCACTCCGGCGGGCCGTACTGACTGGCCTTGTCCCCCACATGCGGAAGATGCGCATACGCCCCCACCCCCGCCCGATTCACATGAAGCATCCCCGCCTCGAACCGCGAAAGCGCCTCCCACACCCGCCCCTGAGACTCCGTGAACACCGTCCCCGACATCCCGTACTTCACGGAGTTGGCGATCCGCATCGCCTCCTCGAACCCGTCCGCGTCCACGACCGCGAGCACCGGCCCGAACACTTCCTCCTGCGCCAGCTCCGCGTCCCACGGCACATCCCGCACCACGGTCGCCTGCACATACGCCCCTTCGGGAAGGTCCGCCCGCCGCTCGGCACCGCCCCCGCACAGCACTTTCCCTCCGTCCCGCCGCGCCCCGGCGACCGCCGCGAGCGCCGCGTCCCGCCGGACGGTGTCGACGACGGGACACAGTTCGGACGCCGGGTCGAACCCGGGCCCGACGCGCAGCGCCCCGACCCGCGCGACGAGCCGGTCGAGGAACTCCTCCCGCACCCGCACGTCCACGACGGCCCGGCTGGTCGCCGAGCACCGCTGTCCCGCCTGCCCGAACGCCCCGTGCACGACCGCGTCGACGGCCTTGCCGAGATCCGCGTCGTCGCAGACCACGACCGCGTTCTTGCCGCCGAGTTCGAGTTGCGTACGCAGCAGCCGGTGGGCGCCGCCGGTGTGGATGGCGGTGCCGATGGCGAGCGATCCGGTGAAGCTGATGCCGGCGACGGCGGGGTTGGCGACGAGGGCCTCACCGGCGGCGGCGTCGCCCTGGACGAGGTTGAGCACCCCGTCCGGGAGTCCGGCCTCGCGGAACACGTCCACGAGCAGCGCCGAGGTCAGCGGGGTGAGCGGCGACGGCTTGAGGACGGCGGTGCAGCCGGACAGCAGCGCGGGCGCGACTTTCCACATGGGGATGGCGAGCGGGAAGTTCCAGGGGGCGATCAGCCCGACGACGCCGATCGGCTTGCGGAACGTATAGGCGAACGTACGGCGTTCCTCGGCGGGCGCGGTCACCCCGCCGAGCAGCCGCGCCTGCCCGGTCGTGAACTCCAGGACGGCGAGCGCCCGCCGCACCTCCCCGCGCGCCTCGGCGAGCAGTTTGCCCTGCTCACGCGTGATGGCGTACGCGACTTCCTCCGCGCGGCGCTCCAGGACGCGGTGTGCCCGGGTCAGGAAGGCGGCGCGTTCGACGGGTCCGATGCCGTGCCAGTCGGCGAGCGCGCGGCGCGCTTCCTCGACGGCGAGGTCCACGTCGGCGCCGCCCGATTCGGCGAACTCCCCGAGCACGTCGGAGAAGTCGGCCGGATTGATGTCGGGCCGGGTCTGCCCGGACTGCGCGTCGACCCACTTCCCGCCGATGTGATTGCGCGTCAGGCGGTCCGCCACCTCGAACCGTTCTCCCGCCACGTCGAACCGTGTCTCGCCCGGTGCCACAGCCATGGCCTGCTCCTTCGCAGCCGGTGGGATCGTTGCGGCCACCATCGCCCGGCGAACACCCGGCGAACAACGGGTGATCTGCCAATACCGTTCATAGGCCGCCGCTATGCGCCCGCGCCACCGCCGCCGCGCGCGAGCCGGTCGCGGTAGGCGGGGGCCTGCCGGGCGACCTCCTCGTACGCGGCCCGCAGGTCGGGCAGGACCGCGTCGAGTACGTCCTCGTCGCGCGCGGCGAGCAGCAGCCGTACGCCGACCGGGTCCCCGGCGAGTGGCCGGATCGCCATGTCGGGGCGGCCCAGCGAGGTCGGCTGGCACAGGGTGACGACCTCGCCGGTGGCGACGAGGGAGGCGGCGGTGAGGTAATCGCCGTGCAGGACGCGGGGGTTGAGCCCGGCGGCCCGCAGCGCGCGCAGCAGCCCGTGCCATTCGCCGTCCACGGTCGGGTCGACCATCCACCGGTCTCCGGCGAGGTCGGTGAGGCGTACGACGGGTCTGCGCGCGGCCGGATGGTCGCCCGCGAGGGAGACGAACTGCGGTTCGCGGTCGACGAGGACGCGGGTGACGAGGCCGGGCGGCAGCCGCAGCGGGCAGCCGTCCACCTCGTGCACGAACGCCACGTCGAGGCGGCCGTCGGCGAGCAGGCGGAGCAGGGCGTGGGCGGAGACGTCCATGCGCAGGGACGGTTCTCCGGCGGCGCAGGCGGGGCCCGTGCGCAGGCGGCGCAGCCAGCCGGGCAGGGCGCGGCTCGCGGTGGAGCCGATGCGCAGGGGGCCGGTGCGTTCGGCGGCGGCCGCCGCGCGGGTCTCGTCGACGAGGGTGCGCAGGGAGTCGACGAGGGGGCGGGCGCGGGTGAGCAGGACGCGGCCGAGGGGGGTGGGGCGGCAGCCGGTGCGTTCGCGGGTGAACAGGGGGCCGCCGAGGGTGTTCTCGATCCGGCGCAGCTGTGTGCTCAACGAGGGCTGCGTCAAGCCCAGTTGGCGGGCCGCCTTGTGCAGGCTGCCGGTGTCCTCGATCGCGCACAGGGCGCGCAGGTGCCGCACCTCCAGCTCCATGGACGATGAGCGTAGGACGGTGCCGGGTGTGCCGCCAGGGCGACAACTGGCCGCTGATAGCGCCGCGTTATCGCCTTTCGCCATCATCCCCGTGGGCCCCGCGCGCCTCCATCATCACTTGCATGACCATGACAGCACCCCCCACAGTCATCCGTGCCCTCGCCGCCGCGCTCGGGGCCGGCCTCTCCCTCACGGCGCTCGCCGCGGCGCCCGCGTCCTCGGCGCCCGCCGCGCCCGCCACCGCGTCGGCGCCGGCCGCCGTCGGGTACGCCGGGTCCGCCGAGGACGCCGCCGCGAACAAGGCGTTCTTCCAGGCGGTCCTCAAGTCCGTCGCCAAGAAGCGCGCCGCGAACCCCGGCGCGGCGACCGTCACCGTCCTCTACAACACGGCCAACGCGCCGTCCTTCCGGCAGCAGATAGCGAACAGCGCCTCCATCTGGAACTCCTCCGTCAGCAACGTCAAGCTCCAGGCCACCTCGTCCGGCGGGGACTTCGCGTACTACGAGGGCAACGACTCGCGCGGGTCGTACGCGTCCACGGACGGGCACGGGCGGGGGTACATCTTCCTGGACTACGCCCAGAACCAGCAGTACAACTCCACGCGGGTGACGGCGCACGAGACGGGGCATGTCCTTGGGCTGCCGGACCACTACTCCGGGCCTTGCAGTGAGCTGATGTCGGGCGGGGGTCCGGGTCCGTCCTGCACGAACCCCTACCCGAACACGACGGAACGAGCCCGAGTAAACCAACTCTGGGCGTATGGCCTCGCGGCCCTGAAGAACTAACAACAAGCGCAGTTCCCCGCGCCCCTGAGGTGACAGCCCCGGCGGGTGGGTTCTTCGTCTGACGGTCGCGTCGTGGCTGGTCGCGCAGTTCCCCGCGCCCCTGGAGGGGCGACTTCGTCGCCACCTCCTCCCCTGGGGAGCTGGGGCGCAGCCCCGCTCCTCAGGGGCGCGGGGAACTGCGCGAGACGCCCCACCGGCCGGTGGATGGTCGACTACCTAGGGGCGCGGGGAACTGCGCAATGCGGTCACTTCGGGATGCCCGCGCCCCGCTCTGAGGGGTTGGCCAGGGCCCAGATCACGAAGACTCCGATGCCGATCGAGACGACGGACCAGACAGGCGCGTAGGGCAGAAAGAGGAAGTACTCCACGATGTAGAGCGCCGCCAACGCGATCCCGGCCCCCCGAGCCCAGTCCGCCCCCTTGAGCACCCCCCACCCAGTCACGAGCACCAGCACCCCGATGACAAGGTGGATCCACCCCCAGGTCGTGAGATCGAACGCGTAGACGTAATCGCCGACCCGCCCGTACACGTCGTCCTTGGCGATCCCGGCGATCCCGTTCAGAATCCCCAGCGCCCCGCTGACCAGCATGAGCACTCCGGCGAAGACGACCCCGCCACTGACCCACGCGGCCCGCCGCAACGCGTCCGCCGACTCAGGCTCCCCCCGATGCCGCCCTCCGGCGTCACCCCCATCGCCCCCACCAGGCGCACCTGGCCCACCGGACCCACCGGAAGCCCCACCGGGCCCACCAGGCCCGCCGGAGACCCCACCAGGCCCCCCGGGCCCATCGGGACCCGCCTCACCCGCCCCACCGGGAACCCCCGTCACCGCACGGGAGCTCTGCCAGCCATCCGTCCCCGGCGTCTGCGACGCCACCCCCGGCGCGGGCGCCTCACCCGGGACCGGCCCCGGGAGGTCGCCGGCCCGTTCCGGGGGCCATGGGGGCGGGGGAGTACGAGGGTCGTGGCCCGGTTCGCGGACCGGTTCGTTCGGGGTGTTCTCGCTCATCGGGGCGCCTCCTGACGTCACTCAAATGCTCCGCCCGCCCGCCGCCCCCGGCACCTCGCGCGCCGCCGAACGGGCGACCCCACCACCCCGCGCCCCACGCCACGAGGGCGACGAAGACCCCCGCCCCGGCGATCACCCAGGAGGCCGTCCGCATGGACGCGGTGAGGGCGTCGTACACCGCGCCCGCGGCGGCCCGGTCCGCGCCGGAGGCCAGCCCGTCGAGGGTCAGCGCCCGCGAGAGGGTGAGCGCCAGCGGCAGGCACGCGGCGGCGAACGCGACCCCCGCCGCCGTCAGGGCGAGCGCGAGCCGCCGGCGCGGGGCGAGCAGCAGTCCCGTAAGTCCGCAGGCGAGGGCCGCGCAGGGCAGCCAGGCCCCGGCGAGCTGAAGACCCCGGAACAGGTACCGCAGCCGCCCGAGGTCACCGGCGGAGAGCAGGGTGATCTCGGTGTGGGTGACGGGGATGCGCCCGGCGAACGGCACCCCGTCCGACCGCAGCCGCTCCCGCACCTGCGCGGTGACCGGCGCGAGGTCGAGGGTGACGGGGCCGGTGCTGCCGGAGTCGAGGGCGCGTTGCACGGCGTCGTGGGCGGCGCGGTTGGCGGTGTCCCAGGCCCCCTGGAAGGCGTCCGTGCCGGTGAACGACACCACCGCGTCGTGCAGGTACTCCCCGACGGCGCCCCGCAACGCCGCCGGGCCGGTGTCGAGGCCGTCGAGGACCCCGGCGGTGACGGCGTCGGCGACGGAGTTCTGCACGGCGGGCTCGGTGGCGAGCGGGGCCATCGTGCCGACGTAGCGGTCGCTGTCGCCGATCTCGTACGCGGCCCAGGTCGAGAGCGTGCCCACGGGTACGAGGAGGCAGGCGAGGACCAGCAGTACGGCGGAGGCGCTTCGACGGATCACCGTCCCAGCGAACCCCGGCGCGGCCCCCGGAGCGACCCGGGCCCCGCATCTGGCGTACGCCGCTAGACGTACTCGCTGGCCGAGTAATACCGGTAGTACGTTGCTACGAATGTCGCCGCGCCGATGATCGCGCCGAGCAGGATCGCCCAGAGGACGGCGGAGCCCGACAGCGAGTTCAGGAAGCCGACGCTCACGCCCGCGAGGGTGCCCCAGGCGGCGGCGCGGGCGAAGAAGTGGCGTCCCGCCTGGGCCGCGGACCATTGGTGTACGGCGAAGCAGAGTACGGCGAGCAGGGCGCCGGAGATCAGGCCGAGGGCGATGTTGCCCGCGGTGACCTCGCCGCCGTCGCGGGCGGTACTGGCCGTCCAGAAGCCGTAGGCGATGCCGGCCAGGGCGGGTAGTGCGGTGCCGGTGCCGGTCGGACTGAGGGTGTTGCCGCCGACCCGGCGACGAGACACACGCCCCACATACTGAGCCATCCCAACCACCTCCATCCCCCCAATCCATTGACCCCGCTCCATAGACCCCCCGCAACTCAGCCCCGCCAGGGGCGCGGGGAACTGCGCGAGAAGCCCCACCGGGCTGAACTGAACGCACAACGTGCACCGACCCGGCGCGGGGGCGGGGGCCGCCCGATAGGCACCGGCGCTGGCAGCCCCGCCAGGGGCGCGGGGAACTGCGCGATCAGCCACGACGCAAGCCGCACCCGAAGAACCGACATGCGGCGCAAGCCACCCCGTGTTTCGCTGACCCCATGGATGCCACGAACCCCGTACACCTCATCCTGTTCGGAGCCACAGGCATGATCGGCAGCCGCATCGCCGCAGAGGCGACCGCCCGCGGCCACAAGGTCACCGCGGTGAGCCGCTCGGGCGCGAACCCGACCCCGGATTCCCCCGGCACCACCCCGGCCAGGGGCGACGCCGCCGACCCCGCCCAGGTCACCGAGCTGGCCGCAGGCCACACCGTGGTCGCCTCCGCGCTGTCCCCGCCGAGGGACGGCTCGGACCCCCGCACCCCGTTCGTGGAGACGTACCAGTCCCTCCTGGAAGGCATCCGCGCGGCCGGGGTGCACCGCCTGGTCGTGGTGGGCGGCGCGGGCGGCCTGGAGGTCGCCCCGGGCGAGGTCCTGTCGGACCAGCCGGGCTTCCCGGACGCGTATCTGGGCGAGGCGCTGGCCCAGCGGGACCTGCTGGCGCTCCTGGAGACGGTGGAGGACCTCGACTGGACGTACGTCTCCCCGGCGGCGGAGATCGCCCCGGGCGAGCGCACCGGCGACTTCCGCATCGGCGGCGACCGCCTGATGACGGACGCGAACGGCGAGAGCCGCATCAGCGCGGAGGACTACGCCATCGCCTTCGTGGACGAACTCGAACGCGACGCCCACGCCAGGGGCAGGATGTCCGTCGCGTACTGACGCCGGCCCTTCCACCCGTCGCCGCGCGGAACGTAGAGCGCCAGGTCCGCGTCGGACGTGTCGCGGGCCGGGAGCATCGCGGCGGTGCGCCGGATGACGGTGATGGCGGCGTCGTCGCTGGGCGGCCCGGCGCGGTGGGCATGGAGGTCGATGGCGAGCCGCCGCAGCAGTTCCGCGGGGTGTTCGCTGCCGGTGCGCGGCCCGGTGAGCGCGGGCAGCCGTTCCCGTACGGGGTAGAACGCGCCCTCCGCGTCCCGGCACTCGGTCACCCCGTCGGTGAACAGCACGAGGGTGTCGCCGGGCCCGAACGGCAGCCGTACGGCCCGGGGCGGTTCGCCGCCGAGGCCGTCCATGCCGAGGGGGAGGCAGGGCGGTACGTCCGGGGTGTGGACGGTGCCGTCGGGGGAGACGACGAGGGGCGGTTCATGCCCGAAGTTGATGACGTCGACGACGCGCCCCTCGTGCGGGAAGTGCAGCAGCAGCCCGGTGGAGAACACGTCGGGGTGGTCGGGGTGCCGGGTGGCGCGGGCCCACGCGTTGTAGCGCTGCATGGACACTTCGAGCCGGCGCGCGACCTCGGCGACGTCCTCCTCGTGGTACGCGGCCTCGCGGAACGCCCCGAGGAGTGACGCGGACGCGGACACCGCCGGCAGCCCCTTGCCGCTGACGTCGCCGAGGACGGCGCGGACGCCGTGCGGGGAGGGCTGGAAGTCGTACCAGTCGCCGCCGATGCGGGCGGCCCGTGCGGCGGGCTGGTAGAAGTCGGCGAGGTGCAGGGTGCCGATGCGTTCGGGCAGGGGGCGCATGACGGCCCGCTGGGTGGCCTCGGCGACGTCGGTGACGGCCTGGAGGCGGGCCTGCTGTTCCTCCTTGCGGCGGGCGATGAGGACGCCGAGGACGCCTCCGCTGCCGATCATCAGCGTGCCGAGCCCGCCGAACGGGGTGGGGCCCACGACCTGGAGGACCATGCTCGCGCCGAGCAGCAGCCCGCTGACGACGGCCGTCGTGAGGACGGGGGCGATCTGCGCGACGACGACGGGGACGAGCCCGAGCAGGAACCGGGCGCGGAACTCGTCGGGCGTGAACCCGTCGAGGGCGATGATCGGGACGACCATGCCGACGACCACGAGGACGACGGCACGCCAGCCGCCCGCGGGGCGGACCGTGCCGTGCCGGGCCTCGCGGGCGGGTGTCTGGTAGTAGCTGCTGGCGGTACGAAAGGGCATCGCACGTACAACCCTCCAACACCCCCCACCCCGCAAACAGGGCCAAAAGTCCACAACCCCAGGGGGGTAAGCCCCGCCCCCCGATCCCCGCCAGGTTCCAGCGCCCCGTAAGGGGCGCGAGGAACTGCGCGAGAAGCCCCACCGGCGGAAAGCCGACCCCCGACCCCAAGGGGCAGCCCCGTAAGGGGCGCGGGGAACTGCGCAAAACGCCCACCCCAGCGGACCTGAACCCCAGATCTCCCTACTTCCCGCCCACCCCCAAAAGCTCCCGCACCCGATCCACCGCCGCAGGCGCGAAATGCCGCCGCAGCACAGCGACCACCTCCTCAGGAGAAGCCCCCGCCTCCAACTTGATTACGCCGTAATCACGCCCCCGCCCCCCACCCCGGGCAGCAGGCACGAACCCCGCACCCCCCGACTCCGCCCCGTCACCGGGCAGCCTCTGCTCCTCCCGGGGCAGCCGCGCGATGCGCCGCGCGTCCTCCACACAGATCCGCCCATCGGCGAGCGCCTCCTGAAGATCCTCCCGGAGCTTCATCAGGGACAGCCGCTGCGAGACGAACCCCTGCGTCTTCCCGATCCGCGCGGCGACCTGCCGCTGGGAGTACCCGTACGTACGGATGAGCCCATGGATGGCCTGCGCCTGCTCCAGCTCGGTCAGATCGTCGCGCTGGACGTTCTCGATGAGCGCGTCCTCGTCGGACCGGGTGGCGTCCTCCCGTACGAGCACCGGCACCTCGTCCAGCCCCGCCATTTTCGCGGCGGCCAGCCGCCGGTGCCCGTGCAGCACGACGTACGGCGCCGAACCCACCGCCGCCTCGTGCTGCGGCCGGGCCGCGAGGAAGACGGCGGCGGGGACGACCCCGAGCGCCTGGAGCACTCCGCGCTCCCGCAGGGTCTCCGCGAGCCCGTCGAGGTCGCGCAGCTCGTGCCGGGGGTTGTCGGGGTTCTCCACGAGGTCGCTGACGGGCACGGTCAGCGGTGTGGTGTCGGGCCGCCGGGGCGCGGGCGCGCCGCCGGAACCGGCCCCGGCCTCGCCCCCGGTGAGCAGCGACGACAGATCGGTACGGCGGCCCATCAGGTGGTCACCTTCTTCTTCGGCTTGGCGGCGGAGCCGGACGCGGACTTCTTGCGGGGCGCCCGCGCGGGCTTGGGGATAGTGGCGAGGCCGACTTCGAGGGCGAGCCGGAAGAAGTCCTCGCGGGCCTGGAGGGCGACCTTGTTGGCGCCGTACTGGGTGACGACGAGCCCGTCGGCGCTGGCCCGGGTGTGCAGCTTGTAGTGGCGTACGACGGTACGGGCCAGGGGCCAGCCCTGCGCCTCGACGAACGCCCGGGTCTGCTCCAGATCCGCCTTGCCGTCGCGCGGGTCCCAGTTGTTGATGACCACGCGGAACGGCAGCCCGCGCGGCCGGACGACCTTCTCGACCGTGCGCTGAGTGGGCTGGAAGCCGAGGGGTTCGGGCTCGATGGGCACGATGACGTCGGTGGCGTTGGACAGGACCGCGCGCAGGGCGTCGGCGGCGGCGCCCTTGCCGAGCGGGTCGCCGCCCTCGGACTCGGCGAGGTCGAGCCAGCCCGGGGTGTCCACGAAGACGTGCTGCGCGGACGGGATACGGGACAGCGCGGCGAGGCCCGCGAGGTCGTCGTGGGCCTGCACGAAGTCGAACGGCAGTCCCTCGCCCACCCGCTCGGACCACCACACGGCCGAGCCCTGCGGGTCGATGGAGACGGCGACGACCGGCGGCCGGCCGTCGTCGCCGGGCCGGGCGCCGCCGAGCACGTCGGCGGTGACGGCGGCCAGGTTCACGGCCAGCGTGGACTTACCCACGCCGCCCTTCTGATTGAGGATCACATGTACGCGTGCCACGAAGACTCCCTAAGTGGTGCATTTGGGGCGCGTGTTCGTGGTTACTGTGGCAGTGGCGCGTCGGCGTCGCGCGCTGTACACGCCGTGGGGGCCTTGGAGGGCTGCGCGTCACACTCGAACCAGACCGTCTTGCCGGGCCCGCTGCGGTACGTCCCCCAGCGGTCCGTCACCGCCTCCACGAGCAGCAGCCCGCGCCCGCCCTCGGCCATCCCCGGGTCCGCGCACGGCCGGGGCGGACGCGGGTCGCCGTCCCCGACCTCGACGCGTACGCCGCCCTTCTGCCGCAGGATCAGCAGCGAGCAGCGGCTGCCGGGGACGTGGCGGACCACGTTGGCCAGGAGTTCCGTGGCGGCCAGCTCGACCGCGTCCGTCAGCTCCGGCATCTCCCATTGCCGCAGGTAGATCCGGATGATCCGGCGCACATGCTGGGCGGAGTGCGCGCTGACGGTGATGTTCATGGTGTGCTGCACGGTGACTCCCGTGTCCGTAAGGCCAGTTGAGCATCACCCAGCGTGGGGGCTCGCGGGCGCGACACGGCAGGGGTCCACCGCAAACAAGTGCGCTTGTGAGAGCGGGCCAAACGAGTGGGGAAGTTGGGGCCGAACGCGCCTTCACGCCCTGTTGCGCGCCCCCGCGCCGCCGCTACGTTCTGTCACGGCGGGGAGACCAACCGTGACACCTGTTGGGGGTCCATCATGAGCACCATCCGGCAACTCGACCCGAGCGCGTCGCCGCTCGACCACTTCGGTTCTGAGCTGCGGTATTGGCGTGAGGCCGCGGGTCTCAGTCAGACGCAGCTCGGCCGGCAACTGTTCTGTACGGCGTCGTTGATCGGCCAGATCGAGACGGCGCACAAGGTTCCCACCCGGGAGTTCGCGGATCGGGTGGACGCCATCTTCGACACCAGGGGCTCGTTCGGGCGCCTGGTCGGCCTCGTCCTGCGGTCGCAACTCCCGTCCTGGTTCCAGGAGTACGCGGGTCTGGAGGCGAAGGCGACCTACATCTCGACGTACCAGCCGCAGGTGGTCCATGGCCTCTTGCAGACGGAAGCGTACGCGCGAGCCGTGATGCAGGCACCGCATCCGCCGAACCTGGACGAGCTGGTCGCCGCTCGTCTGGATCGGCAGCGAGTCCTGGACGGGAAGGACGCCCCGCAGGTGTGGGTGGTGCTGGACGAAGCGGTCCTGTACCGAGCCATCGGCGGCCGGGACGTTATGTGGAACCAGCTCGCGCACCTGCTGGAATTCCAGGACAAGCGGCACGTCAACGTGCAGGTGATCCCCTTCGCGGCGGGTCAACACACGGCGCTCAGCGGCTCATTCACGCTCATGAGGTTCGCTGCGGACCCGGACATCGTGTATACGGAGGATTTCGTCCAAGGGCATGCGACCGCCGATACCGAGAAGTACAAGGATGGGTCGTTCCTCTATGCTCGCTTGCAGGCTGCTGCCCTCTCCGTAGAGGATTCAGCGGCACTGATCAGCCGCGTGATGGAGGAGCAATATGGCGAGGACCCTGATGCTGGAGAACGCGGCCTGGCGTAAGTCCAGCTACAGCGGCAGCAACGGCGGCGAGTGCGTCGAGTGCGCGCCTCTCCATGGCGTGACCTGGAAGAAGTCCTCGTACAGCGGCGACAGCGGCGGCGAGTGCGTCGAGGTCGCCAATCGGCCGCACGTGATTGCGATCCGGGACTCAAAGAACCCGCACGGCGGAGCCCTCACCGTCGGTCCCGCGGCCTTCGCCGCGTTCACCGCGTTCGCGGCGGGGCGGCGCTGACCGCAGCGGCATCAACAGGATCGGCGTCGCCAGGGCCATGAGCCCGGCGGCGCCGACCGCGTTCCGGGGCCCGACCAGGACCGCGAGGGCGCCCCACGCGGCGGTGAGCGAGGCCGTGACCAGGCCGTTGGTCACGGACCACGCCGACAGCACCCGCGCCACCTTGTCCGGCTCCGCCCGCCGCAGGCGATACGTGGCGAAGGCCGGGTTGAAGACTCCGCAGGCCGTGACGAGGCCGAACTCGACGGTGACGGCGACGGCGAGCCCGTACGGGCCCGGGCCGATGAACACGAGGCCGAGCGGCCAGATCGCGCGGGCGATGCCGGACGCGAGGACGATCCGGCGTTCGCCGTGGCGGGCACACAGGGGGCGGGCGAGGCGGGCGCCGAGGAGGCCGCCCAGGCACGGCAGGCCGCCGAAGGCGAGCCCGTACTGCCAGGGGGCGAAGCCGAGTTCGCCGACGAGGCGGACGACGAGCAGGGGGACGGCGACCATGACGGAGGCGTTGAACAGCAGCGTGTTCAGGAACATGCCGCGCAGCAGCCGGTCGCGCCAGACGGAACGCCAGCCCTCCGCGATCCCGGCGAGCCCCGGGGGCGTACCGGCGCGGCGCGGCGGCTCGGGCTCGGGGGAGCGCAGGGCCCGTACGCCGAGGGCGGAGAGCAGGTAGCTCACGGCGTCCGCGGCGACCGTCACGAGCGGCCCGAACAGGCCGATGGCGGCGCCGCCGAGCGGGGGGCCGAGGGCGGTCGCGGTCCAGTTCGTCACTTCGAAACGGGAGGAGGCGAGCAGCAGACCGTCCGCCGGGACGAGCCCCTTGAGGTGGGCGCCGCTCGCGGACTTGAAGACGAGATCGGCGCCCGCGACGACCACGGCGACGGCGACGAGCTGCGCGAACGTCAGGGCGTCGAAGGCGTAGGCGAGCGGCAGCGTGGCGAGCGCGGCGCACCGCAGCAGGTCGGCGCCGATCATCACGGGCCGTTTGCGGCGGAACTCCACCCACGGGCCGAGCGGCACCGCCGCGACCGCGCCCGCCGCGAGGCCGGCCGCCGCGAGGAACGACACCTGGCCGGGCGAGCTGTGCAGCGCGAGCACCGCGACGAGCTGGAACGCGCCCAGCGCCAGCGCCGAACCCGCCGCGCTCGCCGCGTACGCGGCCCACAACCACCCGAAGTCCCGTCCCAGTCGCATCCCCGCATCCAACGGCCGGGGGCCCGCGTGCGGCAAACAACCGGCGGGCCCTGAGCCACAACCGGTGGTTGTATGGGCGGGTGACTCAAGACAGGGATCTGGACCCGCGGGCGCTGCGGACGTTCGTGCTGATCGCGGAACTGGGGTCGTTCCAGGCGGCGGCCGACGAGGCGGGTATCAGCCAGCAGGCGGCGTCGAAACGGGTGGCCGTGCTGGAGCGGGGGCTCGGGGTACGGCTGTTCGCGCGGACGGCGCGGGGGGTGCGGCTGACGCCCGAGGGCGCGGTGCTCCTGCCGCACGCCCGCGAGGTGCTGGCCGCGCTCGAACGGGCGGTGCTGGCCGTCGCGCCCGGGCGGCGGGCCCTGCGCGTCGATGTGCAGGGCACGCGGTCCGTGATGGCGGGGCTCCTCCAGGACTTCCACGCGGCGCACCCCGATGTGGAACTGGAAGTCGTCGCGCGGGCGGGCGGGCTGGCGGCCGTGGCGGCGGTGGGGGAGGGGGAGATCGACGCGGGGTTCTGGGCGGGGAGTCTGGCGGGCGGGCGGCGGCCGTCCTGGCTGCGGTCCGCGCGGGTGCTTGATGAGCCGGTGGAGCTGGTCGTCGGGCCGGGGCATCCGTGGGCGGCGCGGGCGTCCATCGGGCTCTCCGAGCTTCGTGGGGGGCGGGTGTGGATGCCGGCGTTGGATCTGTCCACGGAGTGGGGGATGTACTACGCGGAGTTGGCGCGGGCGTTCTCCTTCGAGCTGGACGTCTCCGGGCCGTCCTTCGGGCCTGATCATCAGGCGCGGGCGCTGGCGGCGTCTTCATCTCTGATGACGTTCTTCGGCGCGCGCACGCCGTTGCACCGGCCGGCGTCCTGGAACCTCCGCTACATCCCCCTGACGGATCCGACGCCGGTCTACCCGATCTCCCTGCTCTGGCGGTCAGACCCCGCGCACCCGTCCCTGCGGGCGCTGACGGCATCCCTGACATCGGCGTACACGCCACCAACGCCGCCAATCTGGACGCCCTGGCCTCCGGCCCGGTCAACCTGACGCGTTTTTAGCGCCGCCCCTTAAGAGTGACTCCCTGCGCCCCTGGGGTGAGTGGGTGGCTCAGCCGGTGGGGATCCTCGACTCTCGTCGTGGCTGGTCGCGCAGTTCCCCGCGCCCCTGGGGAGTTCCCAGGCGGAGGCTGCTTGTAGCTGAGGTTGCGCAGTTCCCCGCGCCCCTGAGGAGCGGGGCTTCGCCCCAGCTCCCCAGGGGGGAGGTGGCGACGCAGTCGCCCCTCCAGGGGCGCGGGGAACTGCGCGAGAAGCCCCACCGGGCGAAAGGTGATCGACTGCCAAGGGGCGCGGGGAACTGCGCAAGACGTTCAGGTCAGCGGGGCTTGGGTGGTCAGCCAGGTCAGGGTTTTGGGGACGTCGGGGGTTGTCGGGATACCCGGAGGGGCGGGTGGGCGGGTGATCAAAAGGACCGGGATGTTCAGGGCTCGGGCCGCTTCCAGCTTGGGGGCCGTGGACGCACCCCCACTGTCCTTGGTGACGAGGAGGTCAATGGCGTAACGGGAGAGGAGAGCACGTTCCTCGTCCAGAGTGAAAGGCCCCCGGGCGAGCAGGAGTTCCATCCGGGGCGGGACCGGCCCCTCGGGCGGCTCCACCGAACGTACGAGGAAGAACACATCCGGCACCCCGGCGAACGCCGCAAGCCCCGTACGCCCCGTACTGAGAAAAACCCGCCGAGCCCCCCGCAGGGCCCCCGCCGCCTCCCCAAGCGACCCGCACAACCGCCAGTCGTCCCCCGCCCGCCGCTCCCACCCGGCCCGCCGCAACGCCACCAGCGGAACCCCGGTCAGTTCAGCCGCCCGCGCCGCGTTGAAGCTGATGCGTTCCGCGAAGGGATGCGTGGCGTCGACGACGGCGTCCACCGCGTTCTCCCGCACCCAGGCGGCCAGCCCCTCCGCCCCGCCGAACCCTCCGACCCGTACCTCTCCGGGCGGCAGCCGGGGCGACGAGACGCGCCCCGCGAGCGAACTCGTCACCCGGACCCGGCCGTCCCCGGCCAGCGCCGCCGCCAGTTTCCGGCCCTCGGTCGTCCCGCCGAGGATGAGCACGTGCATCGGGAAGCCCCGCCCTTTCGTTCCGTCGTCCCGGTGGCCCGGGGCCTCCAGCACAGCACATGGCCGCCGGGTCCCGGCCGCCGCCCGCCACGGAAGCGTGACGGCCGTTCGCGCGGTCGGTAACAGGTCGCGTACGGGCGGGAGCGGCGCCCCGGCGCGGGGCAACACTCGGTTACGTCAGCACGACCGATCACGGGGGATCATCATGCCGATCACCATGCCCGCGCCCGCGAAGTGCGTCCTGGGGGCCGTCGCCCTCACCGCCCTGCTCGCCGTCACCGCCTGCGAACCCACCGGCTCCGACCAGAACGGCCCCGGCGCGACCGGCCAGGCCAGTTCCCCGGCCGCGCCCACCACACCGGCGACCGCGAAGAAGCCCACGGCCCACACGTCACCCACAGCGCCCACGGCCAAGGCCCCGGCGACCAAGACTCCGGCGACCGGAACTCCCGCCACCGCGACCCCCCGTACCGCCGCCCGGGCCTGCGCCGACCCGGACCTCTCCCTCACCACGTCCTTCTGGGAGCGGGACTCGGGCCAGCACCTGCTGATCACCGCGAAGAACATCGGCGGGACGTCCTGCACGCTGTACCACTACCCGTACGTGTTCCTCGGCCAGCGCACACGCTCCCCGCTCGGCCCGCTCGGCACCCCGCCGAAGGCGCTCGCCACGCTGGCGCCGGGGCAGCGGGCGTACGCGGGCGTCGCCGTGTTCAAGGGCGGCGAGAAGACGACGACGGTGACCTCGATGGGCGTCGGCTACCAGGGCCGCGAACCGGGCAGCAACAAGGACGTGGCCCCGCTGGACGTCCGCCTGCCCGACGGCGACCACGGCTTCCTGACCGTGGGCCCGCACCCGGCGGTCACGTACTGGAACGGCGACCGGCGCGCGATCGAGGACCTGCTGTTCCGTTCCGGGAGCGCCCGCTAGCGGTTCAGCAGGTGTGCCGGTCGCGTTCGGGCGAGTACAGGTGGCTGTCGCGGAACTCGGCGGCGGCCAGCGTCCGGCCCACGAGGATGACGGCGGTCCGCAGCACGCCCGCCTCCTTCACCTGGGCGGCGATGTCACCGAGGGTGCCGCGCAGGACGAGTTCGTCGGGGCGGCTGGCGTAGGCGACGACGGCGGCGGGGCAGTCGGCGCCGTAATGCGGCAGGAGTTCGCCGACGATGCGGTCCACGTACCGCGCGCCGAGGTGCAGCACGAGCAGGGCGCCGCTCGCCCCGAGCGTGGCGAGGTCCTCCCCGGCCGGCATGGGCGTGGCCTGCTGCGCGATCCGCGTGAGGATGACGGTCTGGCCCACGGTCGGCACGGTCAGCTCCCGCTTGAGCGCCGCGGCCGCCGCCGCGAACGCGGGCACGCCCGGCACGACCTCGTACGGGATGCCGCGCGCGTCGAGGCGGCGCATCTGCTCCGCGACCGCGCTGAACACCGACGGGTCGCCCGAGTGCAGCCGCGCCACGTCAAGCCCGGCGTCGTGCGCGGCGGCGAACTCCGCCTCGATGGCGTCCAGGTCGAGCCCGGCCGTGTCGACGAGCCGCGCGCCGGGCGGGCACTCGGCGAGGAGTTCGCGCGGGACGAGGGAGCCCGCGTACAGGCAGACCTGGCAGGCGGCGAGGGTGCGGGCGCCGCGCAGGGTGATGAGGTCGGCGGCGCCGGGTCCTGCGCCGATGAAGTACACGGTCATGGTGTCGTCCAGCCTGGGTCAGTTCGCGGGAGGTGGAGTTCCGGGGAAGCGGGCGGCTTGGTCACCGACCACTGCGTCACCGGCATCGCCTGCCGCCACCCCGTGAACCCGCCGACCGGCACGGCGTGCGCGACCGCGAGCCGGGTCAGTTCGCCGCCGTGGCGCCGGTGCCAGGCGCCGAGCAGCGCCTCGGACTCCAGCGTCACGGTATTGGCGACGAGCCGCCCGCCCGGGCCGAGCGCGTCCCAGCAGGCGTCGAGCAGACCGGGCGCGGTGAGCCCGCCGCCGATGAACACGGCATCGGGGCGCGGCAGTCCGGCGAGCGCGGCGGGCGCGGCACCGGTGACGACGGTGAGGGCGGGCACGCCGAGCCGGGCGGCGTTGCGGCCGATGCGGGCGGCGCGCTCGGGGCCGCGCTCGACGGTGACGGCACGGCACGAGGGGTGGGCGCGCATCCACTCGATGGCGATCGACCCGGAGCCGCCGCCGACGTCCCACAGGAGTTCGCCGGGGGCGGGGGCGAGCGCGGCGAGGGTCGCGGCCCGTACGTACCGCTTGGTGAGCTGCCCGTCGTGCTCGTACGCGGCGTCGGGCAGCCCGGGGACCGCGCCGAGGCGCAGGGCGTCCGGGGCGCGGCGGCAGGTCAGCGCGATGACGTTGAGGGGGTCGCCGGGGGTCGCCGTCCACGTCTCGGCGACACCCTCGTACGCGGCTTCGGCCTCGGAGCCGAGCTGTTCGAGGACGGTGAGCGTGCTGGGCCCGTACCCCCGGTCGGTGAGGAGGGCTGCGACCTCGGCGGGGGTCGCGGCACCGGTCGACAGGACGAGCAGGCGGCGCCCGTCGTGCAGGGCGGCGGCGAGCCGGTCGGCGGGACGGCCGACGAGGCTGACGACGTCGGTGTCCTCGACGGGCCAGCCGAGGCGGGCGCACGCGTACGAGACCGACGAGGGGTGCGGCAGCACGCGCAGCAGGCGGGGGTCGCCGAGGGCGTCCATGAGGGTGCGGCCGATGCCGTAGAACATGGGGTCGCCGCTGGCGAGCACGGCGAGGGCGCGGCCCTGGTGGGCGGCGAGCAGGCCGGGGACGGCGGGGCGCAGCGGGGACGGCCAGAGGACGCGTTCGGCGGATATCTCCGGGGGGAGCAGGGCGAGCTGGCGGGGGCCGCCGATGACGGTGGCGGCGGCGCGCAGCACGGCGCGGGAGGACTCGGGCAGGCCGGGCCAGCCGTCGGCGCCGATCCCTACGACGCTCGCCACGGGGTCGGGGGTCGCGTCGCCGGTCCTGACGGTGCTCGCCACGGGCTCGGGGTTCGCGTCGCCGGTCCCGATGGTGCCCGCCACGGGGTCGGGGGTCGCGTCGCCGGTCCTGACGGTGCTCGCCACGGGGTCGGGGGTCGCGTCGCCGGTCCCGATGGTGCTCGCCACGGGGTCGGGGGTCGCGTCGCCGGTCCTGACGGTGCCCGCCACGGGGTCGGGGGTCGCGTCGCCGGTCCTGACGATGCCCGCCACGGGGTCGGGGGTCGCGTGGTGCGCGGGTGTCACTGCCAGGTACCTCGTGCGGGGTGCGGGGCGCGGCGGCCCTCAGGGGGCGGGCGGGGTCGGCGTGGGGCGGGCGGAGTGGCGAGGGGCGGGCGGCGCGTCAAGTGCGCCCCCCTCGGATGCCGCACTCTATCGGGCGACACGGGCGGGGCCGCCGAGCGCCCCGGACGGGCCGGGGCCGACGCGCCGCCGGGCGGGGCGGTCCCCGTACGGGCGCGTCGCACGGTGTTGGCTCGGAGCGCGACGGGGTCGTGCGCGGCCCGGCGCGGGCGGTGAGGGCTGCCGGCGGGGTGCGGGCGGTCTGCGCTGTCCGGTGCGGGCCGCGGGTGCCGCTCGGCGTGGGAGGTCTGCGCTGCGTGGTCAGGCAGTCGGTGCCGCGTGGCGCGGGCGGTCGGGCGCCGCGTGGCGCGGACAGTGGGTGCCGTTCGGTGCGAGTAGTGCGTGCCGCTCGGTGCGGACAGGTGGCGGTGCCCCGCGCGGCAGCGGGCGTGGCAGGGAACGGGAGGAGCGAGGGTCATGGCGAGGGTCTTTCGTGGGGGCCGGGCGGCGGGCTCCCGGCGCGGGGCCGCGCGGGCGTGGGTGCTGGCCGCCGTGGTGCTCGGCTCGGCGGCGCTGCCCGGAGCGGCGGCCGGGGCCGGACGGGCGCGGGACGCGGCGGACGCGGCGGACGGCACGGTGCACGCGGCCGTCGTGTGGCCGGTGACGGCGACCCCGCACATGACGGCGGCGGCGCTCGGCTCGGGCCCCCAGGCCCAACCGGTGTTCGACGACGACACGCTGGCGAAGCTGTTCGCGGACGGCGGGCGGCTGCGGGAGGTCGTGGACGCGGGCCGGGGGCGGGACGTGAGCTGGGTCCTGGACCCCGACCTCGTACTGGCGGCGCAGGCGATGGCGGACGGCTACCGGGTCGCCGACCGGGCGGGTTCCGCGAGCCCGAAGAACAGCACGCAGGGCGGCGGCCGGGACGCGGCGCGGGACTGGCTGGCGGCGCTGCGCGACGCGGTGAAGGGGCGGGACGTGTGGCTGCTGCCGTACGCGGACGCCGACCTCGTCTCGCTCGCGCACCGGCCGTCGGCGGACGCGGACGATCTGCGGGAGGTCGTGGCGGGCCTCGACGACGACACGCGGGAACGGGTCGAGAAGGCGCTCGGGACCGGTACCCGGCAGGGGCTCGCGTGGCCGGCCGGGGGTGCGGTCGACACGCGCGTGACCCAACTCGGGGAGAAGTTGGGACTTTCTCGCGTGCTCACGTCCGGGCGGGGGCTCTATCCCGACGGGCCGGATCCGGTGCGGCTCGTGCCGGGGGGTGAGCCGGGGGGCAAGCGGGCGGTGACGGCTCTGCCGTACGACACGGCTGTGGAGAAGGCGCTCGCGTCCCTCAAGGACCCGGGCGGCCCGACGCCGACGCCCTCCGGCTCCCCGTCCCCGTCCCCGTCTACTTCTACGGCGCCCCCAACGCCCAAGGGGGCCCCCTCCCTCTCGTCCTCTCCTTCGTCCTCTCCCTCGTCCTCGGCGTCGGACGGTGACCGGGAGGAGGACTCCGACACGCCCGATCCGGATACGGTGACGCGGCTCGCGGGGCTGCTCAAGGACTCCGCGCGGCCGGTGATCGTGCCGCCGCGCGAGATGTCCGGTACGGCGGCGCAGGCGCTCGGGGCGGCGGTGGACTCCGGGACGGAGGACGGGTGGCTGGACCTGGAGGACATCCCGGCGGCGGGGGGCGGAGCGGTCGACGGGTACGCGGTGCACTCGTCGGTGTACCCGGACTCCCTGCGGGCGAGCGAGCTGACGCAGCCTCAACTGGCAGCGGTGGCACGCTCCTTGGACGAACTGGCGACGCTGTCGAAGGTCCTCGCCGACCCGAAGGCGACGACGGCGTCCGTGCACGCGGCGATGGCACGGGCGCTGTCCACGGCGTGGCGGGCGGGCGGGAGTGCGGCGCAGGGGGCGTTCCAGGATCGTACGGAGGACTTCCTGCGGACGTCGGTACGGTCACTGCGGCTCGTGCCGAAGTCGAGGGTGACGGTGACCTCCGGGGACGCGACGGTCCCGGTCACCGTGGACAACGGGCTGCAACAGCCGGTCGCCGGGCTTGAGTTGCGGGTGACGTCCAGTGACAAGCAGCGGTTGCGGGTGAACGATCCGGCGGTGGCGGTGGAGGCGGCCGGGTCGGCGAGTCACTCGTTGCACATCGGGGTGACGGCTCGGGCCAGCGGGAAGTCGACGCTGACGGCGCGGTTGTACACGACCAGTGATGGGCGGGCGTGGGGGGAACCGGTGACGTTCGATGTCGAGGTGACGTCGGTTCCGACGGGCGCGATCGTGGTCGTCGGCGCGGGGGCGGCCCTCATCCTCCTGGCCGCGACTCTCCGCTTCCGCCAGGTGAGGCGGCGCCGCGCCTTGAAGTGACGGGTGCTTGCAGCGCGGGGAGCTTTCTGGCGGGGGCTGCTTGTAGCTGAGGTTGCGCAGTTCCCCGCGCCCCTGTCGGGGCGCTGCCCCCTGGGGTTGTCGTTCACCTGCGGGTGCGTCGTGGCCGGTCGCGCAGTTCCCCGCGCCCCTGGGGAGTTAATCGGCGGGGGTCGCTTGCTGTGACCGTTCGCGCAGTTCCCAGCGCCCCTGGGGGGTTCTTCGGTGGAGGCTGCTTGTAGCTGAGGTTGCGCAGTTCCCCGCGGCCCCTTGGCGGGTCGGCGGGGGTTGATCTGAGGTCGGGACCTTTGGGTGGGGGGTGGGTACTTTTGGCCTGCTGTTCGGGGGTGTTTGGGTCCATAGGGTCCCCGGGGGCGGTGCGGGTCGCACGCCCTGCGTCAAGCGTCCCTGGAGAGGTCTTCTCATGCCCCGGTTCAGCGTCGTCGTCCCGGTGTTCAAGGTGCAGGGCTATCTGCGCGCCTGCCTGGACTCCGTGCTCGGGCAGTCGTTCACCGATGTCGAGGTGATCGCCGTCGACGACTGCTCCCCGGACCACAGCGGGGCGATCCTCGACGAGTACGCGGCCCGCGACCCCCGCGTCACGGTCCTGCATCTGCCGGAGAACGTCGGCCTGGGCCGGGCCCGTAACGCCGGTCTCGACCGCGCCACCGGCGACTACGTGCTGTTCCTCGACAGCGACGACACCTACCGGCCGGGCCTGCTCCAGCGCCTCGCCGACCGGCTCGACCGCGACGGCCTTGACATCCTGGTCTTCAACCACATCCGCACCTACTGGTGGGGCGACGGCGGCCGGACCGACGCCGCCGATCTGATCGAGGCCGCCGGCGACGACATCTTCGCCGTGGCGGACCGCCCCGCGTACCTGGACCTGTTCCTCGTCGCCTGGAACAAGGCGTTCCGCCGCGAGTTCTTCCTGGAGCACGGCTTGCGGTACCGCCCCGGGCTCTACGAGGACGCCCCGGTCACGTACGCCGCGATGGCCTGCGCGCAGAAGGTCGGGTGCCTGGACTTCGTGGGCGTCGAGTACCGCCAGCGGCGGCAGGGCGCGATCACCCGCACCCCCGGGCGCAAGCACTTCGACATCTTCGAGCAGTACGAGGGACTGTTCGCGTTCCTCGCCGAGCGGCCCGAACTCGACTGGGCGCGGGGGCCGTTGTTCGACCGGGCGGTGCGCCACATGCTGTTCGCGCTGGTGCGTCCGCACCGGGTCATGCCCGCCGACCGCGCCGAGTTCTTCGCCCGCTCGGCGGCCTTCTACCGCGACCACCTCCCCCACGGGCACGTCCCCGACGAGGCCGCCGGGGAGCCGAGGCTCGTCCAGGCCCTGGCCCGCGGGAACTACCGGGCGTTCCAGGCCGCGCAAACCATGCGGAACGTCACCGAGAAGGGGCGCAAGACGCTCGGCAAGCGCAGGAAGCAGCTCACCAGGCGGGCCGGCAGCGCCTACTACCGGCTCCAGCGGCGCCGCCCCCTCGACGACCAGCTCGCCGTCTACAGCAGCTACTGGAACCGGCTCCCGGCCTGCAACCCCCTCGCCATCTACAACAAGGCCGAGGAACTGGGCGTCGGCCCGCACGGCGTGTGGATCGTCAAGGAGCAGTTCGCCGACCAGGTGCCCGACGGCATCGACTTCGTCACACCCAACTCCCCGCGCTACTGGGAGGTGATGGCCCGCGCCACGTACTTCATCAACAACGTCAACTTCGGCGACCACTACGTCAAACGGCCCGGCCAGTTCCACCTCCAGACCCACCACGGCACGCCGCTCAAGCGCATGGGCCTCGACCAGCGCCTGTACCCGGCCTCCGCCAAGGGCATGAACTTCACCAAACTGCTGAAGCGCGTGGACCGCTGGGACCTGAGCCTGTCCTCGAACCCGCACTCCACCGAGTACTGGTCGATCGTCTACCCCAGCGGCTTCGTCTCCCTGGACGCCGGCTACCCGCGCAACGACGTCTTCCACACGGCCACCGCCGACGACGTCGCCGCCATCCGCGCCCGCCTCGGCATACCCGACGGCAAGACCGCGCTGCTGTACGCGCCCACCCACCGCGACTACGAGCGCGGCTGGCGGCCCCGCCTCGACCTGGGGCGGCTCAGCGCGCGGCTCGGTGACGACTTCGTCCTGCTCGTGCGCAGCCACTACTTCTACGGTGAGGACGCCGCGCTGCGTGCCCTCACCGACGCCGGCGCGGTCATCGACGTATCCCGGTACCCCGTCGTCGAGGACCTGTGTCTCGCCTCCGACGCGCTCATCGCCGACTACTCGTCCCTGACGTTCGACTACGCCAACCTCGACCGGCCGATCGTCATCTACGCCGACGACTGGGAGGTCTACCGGGCCAGCCGGGGCGTGACCTTCGATCTGCTGTCCGGGCGGGAGGGGGAGACGCCGGGGGCGGTGGCGCGGACGGAGGACGAACTGGTGGAGGTCTTCCGGTCCGGGGAGTTCTGTGGGGAGGGGGCGGGGCGGTTGCGGTCGGCTTTTCGGGGGCGGTTCTGTCCGTGGGACGACGGGGAGGCGGCGGCGCGGGTCGTCCGGCACGTCTTCTCCAACGGGTTCCCAGGCTGAGGCCCGCTGCCCTGAGGGGGCGGTGCCCCCTGGGGTCGCCGTTCACCTGCGGCTACGTCGTGGCTGGCCGCGCAGTTCCCCGCGCCCCTGGGGAGTTCTCCGGGTGAGGCCGGCTGCCCTGAACGTTTTGCGCAGTTCCCCGCGCCCCTGAGGAGTTCATCGGCGGAGGCCGCTTGTAGCTGAGGTTGCGCAGTTCCCCGCGCCCCTGAAGAGCGGGGCTTCGCCCCAGCTCCCCGGGGGAGGAGGTGGCGACGTAGTCGCCCCTCCAGGGGCGCGGGGAACTGCGCGAGAAGCCCCACCGGGCGAAAGGTGAAGGACTACGGGCAGGCCCGCCCACCCAGGGGCGCGGGGAACTGCGCGATCAGCCACGACGAGAGTCGAGGATTCCCACCGGCAGAGCCACCCCCACCCCCCCCGGGACGGGTCAGTCTGGGTAGCGGCGGGGGGTCCACGTTGCGTGGGGGGTCGCGCGGGTTTGGGAGGAGCCCACTATGAGGAGCGTGCGCATGTCCACCTCGGAGGGGGCGAGGGCGCCCAGAGTCACCGTACGGACGGACTCCGAACCGCCGCCCACGTCCCGCGCCACCACCACCGGCGTATCGGCCCCCCGGTACTCAAGGAGCAGGTCGACGGCCTTGGACACCTGCCACGTACGCGAGCGTGAACCCGGGTTGTACAGGGCGAGGACGAGGTCCGCGGACGCGGCGGCCCGCAGCCGCCGCTCGATGACGTCCCAGGGCTTGAGCCGGTCGGAGAGGGAGATCGTGGCGTAGTCGTGCCCGAGGGGCGCCCCCGCGCGGGCGGCGGCGGCGTTGGCGGCGGTCACCCCGGGCAGCACCCGTACCGGAACATCCGCGTACCGCTCCTCGGAGGCGACCTCCAGGACCGCCGTCGCCATGGCGAAGACGCCCGGGTCACCGCCCGAGACGACGGCGACCCGCCGCCCCCGCGCCGCGAGGTCGAGGGCGAACTCGGCCCGCTCGGACTCGACCTTGTTGTCGGACCCGTGCCGGCGCTGGTGCCCCCGTACCGGCACCCGGTCGAGGTAGGTCGTGTAGCCGACGAGGTCGTCCGCGTTGGCGAGCGCCCCCCGCGACTCCGGCGTCAGCCACGGCGCCCCCGCGGGACCCGTGCCGACGACGACGACCTCCCCGCGCCCGGCGCGGCCCTCGTCCGCGACCGGCTCCGCGTCGATCCGCGACGGCAGCACCGCCACCGAGAAGTACGGCACCGAGTCCGGGTCCACGTCCGCGAGCCGCCCGGTGCGCTCCCCGGCCATGAACGCCCGTTCCACGTACCGCGCGTCGTCCAGCCGCCCCGCGTCCGCGAGCGCCGCCCGCACCTTCGTGAACGTACGCCCCAGCTTCATCACGACCGCCGAGTCCGCCGCCGCGATCCGCGCCGCCAGTTCGTCCTCGGGCAGCGTGCCCGGGATCACCGTCAGCGTCTCCTTGTCCTCGCACAGAGGCTCCCCGAGCCGCGCAGCGGCCGCGCTCACCGAGGTCACCCCGGGGATGACGGTCGTGTCGTAGCGGTCGGCGAGCCGCTTGTGCATGTGCTGGTACGAGCCGTAGAACAGCGGGTCGCCCTCCGCGAGCACCGCGACCGTGCGCCCCGCGTCCAGATGCGCGGCCAGCGTCGCCGCCGCCTCGGCGTAGAAGTCGTCGAGCGCGCCCCGGTAGCCGCCCGGATGGTCCGTCGTCTCGACCGTGAGCGGGTACATCAGCCGCTCCTCGATCTGCTCGGGCCGGATGTGCGCGGCGGCGATGGAACGCGCGATGGACCGCCCGTGCCGCGCGCAGTGGTACGCCACGACGTCCGCCTCCGCGATGGCGCGCGCGGCGGCCAGCGTCATCAACTCCGGGTCGCCAGGCCCGAGTCCGACCCCGTACAGCTTGCCCTTGCTCATGACTGGATCTCCACCTCGGTCGCCACGGCGTTGAGCGCCGCCGCCGTCATCGCGCTGCCCCCGCGCCGGCCCCGCACCACGAGGTGTTCGAGCCCCAGGTCATTGGCGGCGAGCGCGTCCTTGGACTCGGCGGCGCCGACGAAACCGACGGGGATGCCGAGCACGGCCGCGGGCCGGGGCGCCCCGGCGGCGATCATCTCCAGGAGGTGGAACAGCGCGGTCGGCGCGTTCCCGATGGCGACGACGGCGCCGTCGAGACGGTCCCGCCACAGTTCGAGGGCCGCGGCGCTCCGTGTCGTACCCAACTCCTGGGCAAGTTGGGGTACTCGGGGGTCGCGCAGGGTGCACACCACGTCGTTGTCGGCGGGCAGGCGCGCACGCGTGACCCCGCTGGCGACCATGTGCGCGTCGCACAGGATGGGCGCTCCGGCGCGCAACGCGGCGCGCGCCGCCGACACGACCCCGGCCGAGTAGCCGATGTCCTGGACGAGGTCCACCTGCCCGCAGGCGTGGATCATGCGGACCGCGACCTGCGCCACGTCCGGCGGCAGCGCGGCGAGCGGGGCCGCGGCCTCGGCGCGGATGGTGGCAAAGGACTCGCGGTAGATCGCCGCGCCGTCCTTCTCGTAGTCATACACGGGTTTCGGCTCTTTCACCTGGGTGCGGGCTCGGGCAGGCGGGTGTCGTACGTGCCGTCGGGGCGCGCCACGACATCGACGTACGGGACGGTCGGGCGGCCGCAGCGGCGCTCGCAGCCGGACCAGTACGTGGGCAGGACGGGGTGCCGGGAGACGGCGTCGGCGCGGATGTCGGCGTGCGCCTTGGCGCAGCCGGGCCGTCCGATGCAGGCGCCGGTGCGGGCGGCGGGGGAGTCCGGGTCGGTCAAGAGGCCGGTGGCGGTGAGGAGTTGGGCGTGGCCGGCGTCCGCGCCGGGGACGACGACCGTACGGGCCGGGGTCAACCGCAGTTCTCCGGCGGGGAGTCGGCCCGCCAGGTCCGTCAGCGCCCGCCACTGCTCCGGCGTCGCGGAGCCCAGCGGGAGGACCGCTTCCAGGGGCGCGGGGCCGGTCGGCGGCGCGGGCTCGCCGTGCTCGCAGCCGGGGTGCGCGGCGAACGGAACACCGGTCAGCGCCCGCGCCAGACGCGCCGTCAGTTCGCTTGCGGGCGTGGGCAGTTCGGACGTACGCCAGACCCGGGCGGGCGCCGCCTCGCGGGCCGCCGCGACGAAGACCTCCGCCGCCCGCACCGCCGCCCGCGCCGCGTCCTCGTACGGTACGTGGAAGCCCGTGCCGTCCGCCCCGAGCCGCACGCAGCCGCCGCCGTCCGGCAGGCCCCGCACCAGCACGTCCGGGCCGAGCGCCGGTATGTCCCCGCGCCCGTCGTCCAGGCCGAACAGGAACCGCCCCGACAGCCCCGGCGTCACCCCGCTCGCGCACACCTCGGCGTCCAGCGCCCGCAGCCACCCCCGTACGTCCACGAAGCCGCCGCCGTCGAGACCCGAACGCGGCGACGCCACCACGTTGCGCACCCGCTCGTGCGCCGCCGACGGCAGCAGCCCGGCGTCCGCGAGCCGCGCCGCGAGTTCCCCGCCGCATCCCTCACGCAAGCCTCTGAGCTGCACGTTCCCCCGGGACGTCAGATGCAGGGCGCCGTCACCGAGCGCGCCGGACGCCTCCGCGAGCGCCCTTGCCGCCGTCGCGGGGAGCACCCCGCCGGGCAGCCGCACCCGCGCCAGGAACCCGTCGTCCGCCGCGTGCAGCCGCAGCGCGCCGGGACACGCGTCGCCCCGGGACGTACCGGACGAACCGGGATCAGAGGGTATGAGGGAGTCGGACATGCCGGGGAGCATACCTACCGCACGGACCGCCCACCTGTGACCGGCGTCCCGTACCGGCCCCCGCCCCCGACCCGTACGATGCAGGCAACAACATCGCCAGCGACGGCGACAGGGGAGGAAGCCCGGTGCGAATCCGGCGCGGTCCCGCCACTGTGAGCCCCCGTTCTTGAGACGGGGGTGAGCCAGGAACTCCCGCCGTCACGCACTACCCGGGGCGCGGACACCCCGAGGAAGGCCAGACGCCGCATGCCCCAGCAGCTCCTGCTCCTGTCGACGTCCGACACCGATCTGCTCAGCGCCCGCGCGGCGAACGCCCGGGACGGCGCCCCCCTCGCGTACCGCTTCGCCAACCCCTCCCGGCTCCCGCTCGACGACCTCGACGCCCTCCTCGACGGCGCCGCACTCGTCGTCGTCCGCCTCCTCGGCGGCGTCCGCGCCTGGCAGGACGGCATCGACCGGCTCACCGCCGCCGGTGTCCCGCTCGTCGTCCTCAGCGGCGAACAGGCGCCCGACGCCCAGCTCATGGCCGCCTCCACCGTGCCCGTCGGCATCGCCGCCGAAGCGCACAAGTACCTCGCGCACGGCGGCCCCGCCAACCTGGAGCACCTGGCCCGCTTCCTGTCCGACACGGTCCTGCTCACCGGCCACGGCTTCGACGCGCCCGCCCCCGCCCCCACCTGGGGCCCGCTGGAGCGCACCCCCGCCGGCGGGGAAGGACCGGCCGTCGCCGTGCTCTACTACCGCGCCCACCACATGAGCGGCAACACCGCCTTCGTACACGCCCTGTGTGACGCGATCGAGCAGGCCGGAGCCCGCCCGCTCCCGCTGTACGTGGCTTCTCTGCGCGCCCCCGAACCCGAACTCATCGACGCGCTGCGCCCCGCCGACGCCATCGTCACCACCGTCCTCGCCGCCGGCGGCACCCGCCCCGCCGAGGCGAGCGCGGGCGGCGACGACGAGTCCTGGGACGCGGGCGCCCTCGCCGCGCTCGACGTACCGATCCTCCAGGCCCTGTGCCTGACCTCCTCGCGCGCCGACTGGGAGGCCAACGACGAGGGCGTCTCCCCGCTCGACGCGGCCAGCCAGGTCGCCGTGCCCGAGTTCGACGGCCGGCTCATCACCGTCCCGTTCTCCTTCAAGGAGATCGACGCCGACGGCCTCCCCGCGTACGTCGCCGACCCCGAGCGCGCCTCCCGCGTCGCCGGCATCGCCGTACGCCACGCCCGCCTGCGGCACATCCCCGCCGCCGACAAGAAGCTCGCGCTCGTCCTGTCCGCGTACCCCACCAAGCACTCCCGCATCGGCAACGCCGTGGGCCTCGACACCCCCGCCTCCGCCGTCGCCCTGCTGCGCCGGCTCGTCGCGGAGGGGTACGACTTCGGCGACCCCGCCGACATCCCCGGCCTCACCTCGGGCGACGGCGACGAACTGATCCGCGCGCTCATCGACGCGGGCGGCCACGACCAGGACTGGCTCACCGAGGAACAGCTCGCCAAGAACCCGGTCCGCATCCCCGCCGCCGACTACAAGCGCTGGTACGCGACGCTCCCCGCCGAGCTGCGCGAGTCCGTCGAGCGGCACTGGGGGCCGCCGCCCGGCGAGATGTTCCTCGACCGCTCCCGCGACCCCGAGGGCGACATCGTGCTCGCCGCCCTGCGCCGCGGCAACCTGCTGATCCTCATCCAGCCGCCGCGCGGCTTCGGCGAGAACCCCATCGCCATCTACCACGACCCCGATCTGCCGCCCTCCCACCACTACCTCGCCGCCTACCGCTGGATCGCCGCGCCCACCGCCGACGGCGGGTTCGGCGCCGACGCGATGATCCACCTCGGCAAGCACGGCAACCTGGAGTGGCTGCCCGGCAAGAACGCCGGCCTGTCCGCCGCCTGCGGGCCCGACGCGGCCCTCGGCGACCTGCCGCTGATCTACCCGTTCCTCGTCAACGACCCGGGCGAGGGCACCCAGGCCAAGCGGCGCGTCCACGCCACGCTCATCGACCACCTCGTCCCGCCGATGGCCCGCGCCGACTCCTACGGCGACATCGCGCGGCTCGAACAACTCCTCGACGAGTACGCGCAGATCGCCTCCATGGACCCGGCCAAGCTGCCCGCCATCCGCGCGCAGATCTGGACGCTCATCCAGGCCGCCAAGCTCGACCACGACCTCGGGCTCGAGGACCGGCCCGACGACGACGGATTCGACGACTTCCTGCTGCATGTCGACGGGTGGCTGTGCGAGATCAAGGACGCGCAGATCCGTGACGGGCTGCATGTCCTCGGCTCCGCGCCGGAGGGGGAGGCGCGGGTCAATCTCGTCCTCGCGATTCTGCGGGCGCGGCAGGTGTGGGGCGGGAACGTGGCGTTGCCCGGGCTGCGGGAGGTTCTGGGCCTGGACGAGTCCGCGCCGTCTCGCGTGAACGCGGATGCGGTCGAAGCGCAGGCCCGAGCCTTGCTGGAGGCCCTGGACGCAGCCGCCTGGACCCCGGAAGCAGCAGCGTCCCTGGCCACTTCCAACCCCCTGAGCTCCGAACCCTCTGCCTCACCTACAGCGGACGCCGAGGCCGGCAGCGCCCCCCGCCCCCGCCTTGGGCAGTCTGCCGCCTGGGGCGGCACGGGTGGGCAAGGCGGCACCCAGCGCGGGGTGACCGATACAGCCGGCGGCGCCGCCAACACGCCACGGGGCTCCGCCCCGGACCCCGCTCCTCAATCGCCGGAGGGGCTTGAAAATGCGGACCCGGTGTCCCAGGCTCCCGGGCTTGAAAATGCGGGCCCGGCGTCCAAGGCCCCGGGGCTTGATCTGGCCGGTGTTGACGAGGGGGACCTTGGGCGGGTTTTGGCGTTCGCCGTGGAAGAGGTCGTGCCCCGTCTGGCGAAGACCACCGCCGAGCTGGACAACACCCTCCACGCCCTGAACGGCCGCTTCATCCCGGCAGGGCCCAGCGGAAGCCCCCTGCGAGGCCTGGTCAACGTCCTCCCCACAGGCCGCAACTTCTACTCCGTAGACCCGAAGGCCGTCCCCTCCCGCCTCGCCTGGGAGACGGGCCAGGCCCTCGCCGACTCCCTCCTCGCCCGCTACACCGAGGACAACGCGGGCACGTACCCCACCTCCGTGGGCCTGTCCCTGTGGGGCACGAGCGCGATGCGCACCGCCGGCGACGACGTGGCCGAGGCCCTCGCCCTGCTCGGCATCCGCCCGGTCTGGGACGACGCCTCCCGCCGCGTGACGGGCCTGGAACCCATCCCGTACGAGGAACTGGGCCGCCCCCGCATCGACGTCACCCTGCGCATCTCCGGTTTCTTCCGCGACGCGTTCCCGCACACCATCGGCCTGCTCGACGACGCGGTCCGTCTCGCCGCGTCCCTCGACGAGCCCGCCGAGCACAACCACGTACGGGCCCACGCCCAGGCCGACCTCGCCGAGCACGGCGACGAACGCCGCGCCACCACCCGCATCTTCGGCTCCCGCCCGGGCACGTACGGCGCCGGCCTGCTCCAGCTCATCGACTCCAAGGACTGGCGCACGGACGCGGACCTCGCCGAGGTGTACACCGTGTGGGGCGGTTACGCGTACGGCCGCGGCCTGGACGGACGCCCGGCGCGGGACGAGATGGAGACCGCGTACAAGCGCATCGCGGTCGCCGCGAAGAACACCGACACCCGCGAGCACGACATCGCGGACTCCGACGACTACTTCCAGTACCACGGCGGCATGGTCGCCACCGTCCGCGCGCTGCGCGGCACCGCCCCCGAGGCGTACATCGGCGACTCCACCCGCCCCGAGACCGTCCGCACCCGCACCCTCGTCGAGGAGACGTCCCGCGTCTTCCGCGCCCGCGTCGTCAACCCCAAGTGGATCGAGGCGATGCGCCGCCACGGCTACAAGGGTGCCTTCGAACTCGCGGCCACAGTCGACTACTTGTTCGGCTACGACGCCACGACGGGCGTGGTGGCCGATTGGATGTACGACAAGCTGACGCAGACGTACGTACTCGATGAGGCGAATCGTCAGTTCCTCTCCGACGTCAACCCGTGGGCCCTGCACGGCATCGCGGAACGTCTGCTCGAAGCCGAGTCGCGCGGCATGTGGGAGAAGCCCGACCCGGCGGTCCTGGAGGCGTTGCGCCAGGTCTACCTGGAGACGGAAGGCGACCTGGAGGCCGACGAGCCCGGTCCTGACGCCTCCTGAACCACCTCGGACGCCGCCTCCCGCCAAGTCCCGGCGGGAGGCGGCGTCCTGGCCTGCTCCGAGGGCAAGTCCCCAGGCGGTGCCTGAGTAGAGGTACGCGTTACCACATCCGCGATCGGGTGTGCCGCATCCGTACGAGTGCGGATACGACCCGGCCCGCGACCGGTCACACTCAATGCCCATGAACGCCACTCCGGCCGGGAACCCCCGCCCCGCACTCGTCGGCCGCGCCGAGGAGACCGCCATGCTCGTGCGGGAACTCGGCGAGGCCCGGCTGGTCACCGTCAAAGGCCCCGCCGGCGTCGGCAAGAGCGCCCTCGCCGCCGCGGCCGCGCGCGCCGCGGGCCGCCCCGTACGCCGCGTCGACCTCACCGAGCTGCGCGAACCCGTCCTCGTCCCGCACGCCCTCGCCCGCGCCCTGCGCGTCCCCGAGGACCCCTCGCGCGGCGTCCTCGAATCCATCGCCCGCACCGTCGGGCCGCGCGCCGTGCTGCTCCTCATCGACACGTGCGAGCACCTCGCGGAGGCGGTCGCCCGTACGCTGCACCGGCTGCTCGGCGCCTGCCCCCGGCTGACCGTCCTCGCCACCAGCCGCTGCGCGCTCGGCGTCGCGGGCGAACGCGCCGTCGTCCTCCAGCCGCTGCCCCGGGCACGCGCGGAGGAACTGCTGCTGACCCGGGCCCCGTTCATGGCCGGCGCGAGCAACCGCACCCGCGACCAGATCGTCGAGCGGCTGCACGGACTGCCCCTCGCCGTCGAACTCGCCGCGCGCCGGCTGCGCCGCCACAGCACGGGTGACGTCCTCGGGCGGCTCAGCGCGCCGGGCGGACTGCTCGCCCTCGCCGACGAGTCGGGGGTACGGCGGCCGGCCCGGCACCGGTCGATGCGGACCGCTGTCGGCTGGAGCCACGCGCTGTGCGATCCGCAGGAACGGTTGCTGTGGGCGCGGCTCGCCGTCTTTCCCGGGGCGTTCAGTGCGGCTCGGGCGGTGGCGGTGTGTGCGGACGGGGTGCTCGCGGAGCGGGATGTGCCGGTTGCTCTGGGCGGGCTCGTCCGTGCGTCGGTCGTCCGCCGGGTCCCTGCGGGGTTCGAACTTCCGTTGGCGGAAGGGCAGTTCGGCCTCGAGAGCCTCCGCTCTGTGCCGGGCCAGGAACCGGTGTTGCGCCAACGAGAACGCAACCACTAACGCCCCGCTCTCCCGCATAAACGTTCCTTCAGCCCCCTCGAAGGGCCGCTGCCCCTGGACGTGGTTCTTCACCTTTCGGCCGGTGGGGCTTCTCGCGCAGTTCCCCGCGCCCCTAGGTAAGTGGGCCTGCCCCTGGTTCTTCGTCCTCGACTTTCGTCGTGGCTGGTCGCGCAGTTCCCCGCGCCCCTATCGGGGCCCGGAGGAGGTGGCGACGTAGTCGCCCCTCCAGGGGCGCGGGGAACTGCGCGAGAAGCCCCACCGGCCCGCAGATGACCACGCACGGTCGTGCCCCGAAGGGGCGCGGGGAACTGCGCAAGGCGGTCAGGTCAGCGGGCCTCAGCCGGAGAACTGGGCTGGATCGAGTCGGGGGTTGTCAAGATGGTGCTGACCGCCCCCGCGGCCACCGTCCCGCCCGGGGCCCTTGAGGCGGTGCTCACCCCTGACCCCGGCACCCGCGCGGCCCGCGCAAAGCACCCCCGGCGCGTACGCCTCAGTCCGCCGGGGGCGGCGGCACCGGCGCGCCCGCGGGCGGCGGGATCTTCGCGTACGTACGGGAGACCGGCGTCTCGCCCGCCCCCGCAGGATCGTGCTGCTCGGGCCGGTCCTCGGGCGGCAGCAGGGCCGCGCGCCGCGCGCCGGGGTCCCAGCCGGTCTCCACGACCCGCTTCTGCCACACGATCGCCGCCACGAGGATCACGAGCGCGACCAGCAGCGTGAGGACGATCCCGCCGGCCCTGCCGGTCTTGGCGACGTTGCCGAGGATCAGCCCGAGCCACCCGAAGTCGGCGTCACCGAACGTGGTGTTGGCCGACCCGAACGAGCCGAGCACCCCGAGCAGGAACGCCGGCAGGAACGTGATGAGCACGCCGTTGAGGAACGAGCCGACGGCCGCCCCGCGCCGCCCGCCCGTCGCGTTGCCGAAGACCCCGGCCGCGCCGCCCGTGAAGAAGTGCGGCACGAGCCCCGGCAGCACCAGCGCCGTCCCGAACGCCGGCTTGAACACCCCGACCAGCAGCGCCAGGCTGACGAGCCCGCCGACGAACGAGCAGATGAAGCCGACGAGCACCGCGTTCTGCGCGTACGGGAAGACGATCGGCGCGTCCAGCGCGGGGATCGCGCCGGGCACGACCTTCTGGGCGATGCCCTGGAAGGCGGGCACGAGTTCGCCGAGGATCGTACGGACACCGAAGAGGATGACAGCGACCGCGATGCCGAACTGGAGGCCCTGACTCAGCGCCGCCATCAGGTAGTTGCCGACCCCGGTCGAGCCGGACGCCCCGTTCACCGCGAACGCCTTGAACGCCTCGTCCCGGCCGACCTTCGCCAGGAACACGATCGCCATGATCATGTAGATGAGGACCATCGACAGCGCCGTCGCCACCATCGAGTCGCGCAGGAAGCGCAGGCCCTCGGGCAGGTTCATCTCCTCCGTCGAGCGGCTCTTCTTGCCGACGGCCTGCCCGGCGGCGCCCGACACGATGTACCCGGCGGTGCCGAAGTGCCCGACGGCGACCGTGTTGTTGCCGGTGACCCGCTTGGTCCAGGGGTGCGCGAACGCGGGCATCGCCACGAGCATGATGCCGAGCACGACCGCGCCGACCACCACCACGACCCACGAGTCCTGCCCGGCGGTGGCCAGCACCATCGTCAACAGCGTGGCCATGAACAGCATGTGATGCCCGGTCAGGAACACGTACGACAACGGCGTGAAGCGCGCGAGCAGCAGACTGATGAGGAAGCCGAGGATCATCAGCCACGCCACGCGCGAGCCGTACTCGGCCTGCGCGATGCCGACGATGGCCTCGTTGGTCGGGATCACGCCGTGCGAACCGGTCGCGCCCGTGATCATCGTGCCCAGGGGGGCGAGGGAGTTGGTGACCAGCGTCGCGCCCGCGCCGATCAGCAGGAAGCCGAGCGTCGCCTTGATGGCACCGCCGACGACCTGCCCGGCGGACTTCTTCAGGGCGATCAGACCGACGGCCGTGATGATGCCGATGAGGTAGGCGGGGACGCTGAGGATCTCGTTGACGACGAACTTGGCGATGTCGACGAGGACGTTCATGGGGACTCCAGTGGGTCCGGGGGTGGGGGCGGGCGGGGCGGTCAGACGTCGTAGAGGTCGCGCAGGGCCGCGTCGACCTCCTTCGTGCTGGTGAAGTCCTCGACGACCCGTACCGGCACGCCCACGTCCCCGAGCGTGCGGGCGATCTCCCGCGAAGTCAGGATCGCCACGGCCTCGGACGCCTTGCCCTTCGCGGAGATCGTGTCGGTGGCCTCGGTGGTGACGTACCGTCCCCACTTCCACCGGTCGAGGACCTTGTCGAGCGTCGACTTCAGGAACAGGCTCGTGCCGACGCCGTTCCCGCACACGGTCAGGATCTTGTGCATCCCGTGGCCGCCCGAACTGCCTTTGCCGGCCGCCGACTTCGCCCCGGCGGGCACAGCTCCGGCTCCGGCTCCCGCTCCCGCTCCCGTGCCCGCTCCCGGGTCCTCACCCGCGCCGCCGGCGAGGATGTCCCGTACCGCCTGCGGGGTGGGGGCCCGGTCGAGCGCGGCGGACGTCGTCTCGTCGGCGAGGAGGCGGGCGAGCGCGCCCATGGCCTGCGTGTGTGCCCCGGCGTCGGTCGCGGCGAGGGCGACGACGAGGCGTACCGGGTCGTTCGTCTCGTGCCCGAAGTTCACCGGCGTCGCCAGCCGCACCCAGGACATGCCGGTGCGGTGGACGGCGGGGGAGGGGCGAGCGTGTGCGAAGGCGAAGCCCGGCGCGATGACGATGTACGGGCCGTTCTCGTCGACGTTGCGGGCCATCTCCTCGGTGTACGCGTCGGTGCTGACGCCCTGCGCCACCAGCAGATCGCCGGCGGCCTGCACCGCCGCCCGCCAGTCCGGGGCCGCCACGTCGAGCCGGATGGCCTCGACGGGGATCAGTTCGCTCAGTTCACTCATGCGAGCAGGAGCGCCGACATGGCGGGTCCACGTCACGCCGACACGCGCCGCGTTATCTTTCCGTTATCGGCCGACGGTCCGACCGCCCCGGGCTGCGCCCGTGCCGTACCCCGGTACCCGCGTCGCGCCCACCGTGTCCGATCCGGGTGTGTTTGGGTGCGGGCATGTGTGCAGCAGCGAACGAACACGCCACCCGGGACCAGGGCGCCGTGGCGGCGGCGGACCGCAAGGGCGGCCCCGGCCACACCGTCCTGCTGGCCCTCGCCCTCGCCGTCCCCGCCGCGAAGGTCGCGTACACGGTCGGCGGCGGTTCCTCCGTACGGGACGTCTTCGTGGCCATGGAGCCGGCGAACTGGCCCGACGTCCCCCTCGGCATGGTCCTCACCGACCCGCTCCTCGGCTGCGTACTCGGCGTCGTCGTCTCCCGCGTGGTCTTCGCGCTGTTCGCGGCGCGCGGCGCGATCCCGCACGGCGGCGGCCTCGCCGGCACCGTGCGCCGTCTCGCGCTGACCGTCGTCAACCCGCTCGCGGTCGGCGTCCTCGCCCTGTGCGTGTACGGGCCCTGGTGGGGCCTGGGCACCGGCCTCGTGGCGTACGGGCTGCGCCAAGGCGTCGTCGTCGAGTACCGCACCGGCCGCCGAGGGCGCCGGCACGGCCGCGCCCACGGCGACGACGGCTACCGCCCGCCGCCCTGGCTGCGGCGGGCGGCGGCGGCCGAACAGTGGGTCGCCCTCGCGCTGACCGTCGTCGTGCTGCCGCTGCTGGCCCTCGCATCGGCGGTGGACGGGCGCGCCTGGACGTCCGTCCTGGACTGCCAGGTGCAGAACGGCACGCACACCTCCACCGAGCGCCTCATCGAACTGGGCCGCAAGGGCAACGGCGTCGTCGGCTGGAACCTCGACACCGACGAGGTCTCCAACGGCGTCGGCTGCACGGACGCCGGCTCCCTGCGCGTACGCCCCGCGTGGTGGCAGTGACGTACGGCGGCGGGGGCCGGGGCCCGTCCTCGGCCCCTGAGCCCGGGGCGCGGGTCAGACGACGGCGTCGTCGGCGCTGACGCGCGGGGCATCCGCCGGATGGGTGACGCGGATGACCAGCGCGGCGATCACCCCGCCGACGAGCGGCGCCACGATGAACAGCCAGAGCTGCGACAGCGCCTGCCCGCCCGCGAACAGCGCGGGGCCGAGCGAACGCGCCGGGTTCACGGACGTGCCGGTCAGCGGGATGCCGACGATGTGGATGACGGCGAGCGCGATACCGATGGGCAGGCCGTCGAAGCCGACGACCGCGACCTTGTGCGTGACGGCCAGCACGACGTAGGCGAGCAGGAAGGTCAGCACGACCTCGGCGAGGAACGCGCCGCCGCCGCTCAGCCCGACGGAGGACCGGTCCCCGTACCCGTTGGAACCGAACGCCTCATGCGTCTGGAGCCCCGGGATCGACTGCACCAGCCAGTACAGCAGCGCGGCGCCCGCGATGCCCCCGGCGAACTGCGCCACCCAGTACAGCAGCGCCCGCCGCACATCGATGCGCCCGGCGCCGAGCATCGCCATGGTCACCGCCGGGTTCACATGACACCCGGAGATCGGCCCGATGGCGTACGCGAGCGCGAGCAGCGTGAACCCGAACGCGAGGGCCACTCCCAGGGGCCCCATGAACTTCAAGCCGATGACGGCGGACCCCACGGCGAAGAACACCAGCAGCAGGGTGCCGAGGAACTCGGCGAAGACAGCGCGGGTCTCGGATCGTTCCATGACCACCTCACAGAGCCGAAATATCCGATACGCGCCAATTCTCCCCGCCCCACCCCAAACCCACATGTCGAACGACCTGGGGGCCCGGCCCTCCCGACATCACCGACCTCGACGTCCGCGAGGACGACGCGCCGGGCTGGGCCGCGCCCGCCCAACTCCGAGGAGGCGTCGGAGCTGGCGGTGCTCCGGGCGCCCGGTCATCGAGATCTGCCGGACGGCCTACTCATTGGAATCGGACGGACGTCCCGTGGAGGTCAACCGGATGCTGCTCGACGCGGGTGCCTACGCGCTGCGCTACACATTCGAAAACTGACACCCGGCGTACGCCCTTGCCGGTGTCAGCCGCTGATGCCAGACGGCCTAGGAGAAGAACAGGAGCACTCCGACTCCGATCAGAAGGGCCCCGATCGCAATCGACCCCACTCTGGTTCGGTGGACTTTCCGGGCTACAGCGGAACGCCCCGCCTCGTCCTCCTCCCGGATCACCTTGCTGGTGAGGGCGGCGAAGATGAGGAAGCAGCCTCCGAGGAGCGCGAGAAAGCTGCCCGAGACCCTGCCAAGATCTGCGCGTCGCTGTCCGCAAGCCTCACTGATCCCCCTCCGCTCCGACGCCGTCCACCGGCCGGCCCCATCCTCAGCGGGGCCGATCAGGCGGTCAAGGGATGTGCGTAGGGTGCGGCCGAGGCGACCGCGCCGACAAGCAAAAAGACCCAGGTCGATGACCTGAGTCTCAGTGGTGGAGCGGGTGACGAGAATCGAACTCGCGCAGCTTGGGAAGCTCGGGTGATCTAGGGGGGTGGGCGTCTGACCTGCACTGGAGCGACCTCGGCGTGCTCAACGTTGATGCGTAGTCACCCGCGATTCCCCGTGGCTCCCGCCCAACCTGGCACGCGAGTGGCATGGACGTGGAGGCGATCAGGCCGCAGTCTCAACGGTGTGGCCCAGGGCGAGTAGCCCCAGCCCGATCACGAACAGGGTCGCACTGCCGAACCCAAGACACGCGACGAGTATCGCACCGACTCCCCAGAGCCTTGGTTGTCGGACCCATCTCGCCAACCGTCGCCCTGGCAGGCGCCCGAGTAGCAGGCCATGGATGCCAAGAACGACACCAGTGAGGCAGAGCCCGCCGACGATCACCACCAGCGGCAGAAGCATGATCGCGAATGACGTTGACACGGCTCCCCCTCCGTACCTCAAGCCCCTGTGGGTAGCTTAGAACCAAGAGAAGCAGGGCCAAGGCCCGGTAGCGAGACCTGTCGGCTGCAGTCTTGAAAACCGTCGTGGCGCAAGTCACCGTGGGTTCAAATCCCACACCCACCGCAGATGAACGGCCCCTGACCTGGTGAATCGGTCGGGGGCCGTTCTTGTGCATGCTGCCCGTCAGGCTCCGTGGTTCCCCGTCAGATCCCGGTCGATCGGGCACGGGAGGGGCACGGAGAACCGACTGTGGCAGTGGCGGTACACCGTTGCCGTACTGAGCCCGGCAAGCACAACGAGACGGGTTACGAGGTCCACGACGTCGTTCAGCACGCGAACGGGGACAGGCGACAGAGCGGAGCGCAGCCGGGCTTGATGAGGTAGAGAAACTTGTAACAACTCGGGGGTCAAGGTCGCTTGGGCGGGCTGTCTGGCGGGCTGGTGAGCCTGCGGCCAGCATGGGTACGGATGGGTGGGGCCATGTCGTCGGTGAGGGCGTCTGCGAGGCGGACGCTGTGGGGCTCGCTCATCGCGGCCATGGCTTCGGCCGGCTCAAGCCAGGTGACTGCGGTCGGCTCGGTCGAGGGCTGTTCGTGGACGCCGGCAGGGCTGGGCTGGAAGAGCAGGGCAACGACCCCGATCCGCATGTTCTTGTAGAAGGCACCGGTCAGCCGCTCGATGCGGACCTTGATCCCTGTCTCTTCGTAGACCTCGCGGCGTACCCCGTACTCCATGGCCTCGTCCCGCTCGGCGGCTCTCATCGCCCGTTGCCGGCGCGACGGGTCACCAGGACACCCCCGTCCTCACGCACCACGATCCCCACCACGGACACCGAGTGGAGAGGCGTTGGCGGGTTCGCCGGGTGGAGTGCTGGTCGGTGGGGATCGGGCGGCTTGTGAAGCCTTCGCCGCGTAGTCGCTCGTATGCCTGGAGCGCGTCGTCCGGCACGTTCTGGCGGATCATGAAGCCCTGTTCCGGGTGGGTCAGGAGCCGTTGCAAAAAGGGCACCCGCACGGCAAAAAGCCCCGGGCCGGTGGCCTGGGGCTGGTGGAGCGGGTGACGAGAATCGAACTCGCGCTCTAAGCTTGGGAAGCTTATGTTCTACCATTAAACTACACCCGCGTAGTACCGCCGTTGGAGCGGCTGTGTACTGCCGGACACTGTACCTCATGACGGGCCCCGGGCGCTTGCGCCCCGGGGCCCCGCTGCGTTCCGGGGCCCGGAAGTGACTGCGGGTGAAGGGAGTTGAGGCGTACGGTGGGCGGACCGCGAGAGGGCTGACGAAGGTCGGGGAGTCGCCTGGATCGGCGCCCCTTTCGTCCCGTAATGTGCCTCTCGTCGTCGGCCAGGAGACTGGCCCAAGGCTCGTGGGGAAGGGACTCCAGGACTTGATGGACTCGATGGAGCGCACCGTCGTCCGCTGTGCGGAGGGGCACGTGTTCAGCACCTCTACGTTCCCGATGCAGCAGGCCGACCGGCTCGGACCCGGCCGCCTCATCCGCTGTCCCCGCTGCGCCCGGCTGCGGCACGCCGTACCCGTGGGGCAGGACAAGGGGTAACCGGGCGAGGGATCACCGGGCCCCCGATCACCGGCCGGCCAGAGGCCACCGGCCAGAGGTCACCGGCCAGAGGTCACCGGCCAGAGGTCACCGGGGAGCCCGGAGGGCAAGCGCAGGCAGTGAGCCCGGGAGCGCGCGGCGCCGTCCGATTGTGGCGGGTCCGCGCGCTCTGCGTATCCTCGGTGCGTGCTTCTCTCAGACAAGGACATCCGGGCCGAGATCGACGCCGGACGGGTCCGCATCGATCCCTACGACGAGTCGATGGTTCAGCCGTCGAGTGTTGATGTGCGTCTCGACCGGTTCTTCCGGGTGTTCGAGAACCACAAGTACCCCCACATCGACCCGAGCGTCGAGCAGAGCGACCTGACGCGCCTGGTGGAGCCGGAGGGCGACGAGCCCTTCATCCTGCACCCGGGCGAGTTCGTGCTCGCGTCGACGTACGAGGTCATCAGCCTCCCCGACGACCTCGCCTCCCGCCTGGAGGGCAAGAGCTCGCTGGGCCGGCTCGGCCTGGTCACGCACTCCACGGCCGGCTTCATCGACCCCGGCTTCAGCGGCCACGTCACGCTGGAGCTGTCGAACCTCGCCACGCTCCCCATCAAGCTGTGGCCCGGCATGAAGATCGGGCAGCTCTGCCTGTTCCGGCTGTCGTCGCCCGCCGAGTTCCCGTACGGGAGCGAGCGGTACGGTTCGCGTTACCAAGGGCAGCGCGGTCCCACCGCCTCCCGTTCCTACCTCAATTTCCATCGGACCCAGGTGTGAGCAGCAGCGACATGAGTGACGTGCGCGAGAACCTTACGTACGAGAAGTTCGGGGTCGCGGTCCGCGAACTCGCTCAGACCATCGCCGACGACGGCTACGAGCCCGACATCGTCCTGAGCATCGCGCGCGGCGGCGTCTTCGTCGCCGGCGGCCTCGCGTACGCGCTGGACTGCAAGAACATCCACCTGGTGAACGTCGAGTTCTACACCGGCGTCGGCACCACCCTGGAGATGCCGGTCATGCTGGCGCCCGTGCCGAACGCGATCGACTTCAGCGACAAGAAGGTCCTGATCACCGACGACGTCGCCGACACGGGCAAGACGCTCAAGCTCGTGCACGACTTCTGCCTCGACCACGTCGCCGAGGTCCGCTCCGCCGTCGTCTATGAGAAGTCCCACTCGCTCGTGAAGTGCGAGTACGTGTGGAAGCGCACCGACGACTGGATCAACTTCCCGTGGAGCGTCCAGCCGCCCGTCGTGCGCCGCTCCGGCCAGGTCCTCGACGCCTGAGCCGCCCCCGCCGGGCCGCTGTCGGCAGCAGAAGGGCCCCGTCCGCGTGATCAGCGGACGGGGCCCTTCGCGCGTACGGGAGCGGCCAGAACTCCTAGGGCGTGTCCGCAAAGTCCCGTCGTCGTCCGAAGGACGGCCCCGCGGCGTCTGGTGCGTGCTCTCGGCGTGCCGGGTGCAAGGCCTCGTAC
>NZ_JBVKBC010000033.1:0-74585 GCF_055639095.1 Streptomyces sp. NPDC107550 | reverse complement strand
GCCCCTGAGGGAGCGGGGCTTCGCCCCAGCTCCCCAGGGGAGGAGGTGGCGACGCAGTCGCCCCTCCAGGGGCGCGGGGAACTGCGCGACCAGCCCCCACCGGCCGAAAGGTGAACAACCAGGCCCAGGGGCAGCGCCCCGTCAGGGGCGCGGGGAACTGCGCGACCAGCCACCCACCGGGCGAAAGGTGAACGGCAACCCCAGGGGCGCGGGGGATTGCGCGGGGCGCGCCTAGGCCGGGGGGATCAGTTTGAGGGCCAGGCACACCGCCCCCCGCGCTTCCTCCCCCGCCACCCCCAACGCCGTATCCGCGAACTTGATCGCATGATCATCCCCATGCTCCGCGGCCCGCGCGAAAAGCTCCTCGTCCCCCACACCCGCACCCCCCGATCCCGCCCCCGGGACCCCCGTACGCCCCGCATAAACCCCCGTCACCGCCGAACTCGCCGCCCAGGCCGCCGCGAGCGACCCGCCCCACAACTCCCGCGGCAACGCCGGCAACACCCGCAGCACCGCGTTCGGCGCGGTCGCCGCATGGACGAGCATCACCGGCGCCGCCCGCCCGTACGCCCCGTACATCCGCACGGCCGCCCCCACCAGTTCCCCGAGCCGTTCCCGCGCCGCGTCCGGGTCGACGGGCCCCGCCTCCACCCACGAGGGCACCGCGGTGAGCCGCCCGAGCCGCTCCCTGATCCCCCCGGTCTGGTCCGCGATCCGCGGCACCGCCTCCAGCGCCCCGGCCGCGTCCCGCCCCGAGGGCAGCCCCGTCAGCGGCGGCAACGGCTGATGCCGCGCGGCCCAGTACCCGAGCCCGTGCGCCAGCTCCGCCAGCCGCGGCGCGGTCGGCGCGTCCGCCCCGCTGTCCAGCAGGGTGCGTACGGCATGGCCGACCCGGATGACGGGATGCGTGGCGCCTCCCGCGATACCGGGGAGCAGCCGGGGCCACCATTCGGCGAGGACCTCGCGCCAGGGCCGTTCGGCGACCGCCCGTTCGAAGAAGGCGATCCAGTCGGCGAGGCGCCTCGGGTCGCCGAGGGCGTCCCGCCAGTCCTCGGCGCGGATCGGGTCGCCGGGCGCGGGCAGCACGTCGAGCCGGCGCGCGTACTGGTCGAGCCAGCGGTGGACGCGGGGCGCCTGGCCGCCGCGTACCAGGGACTCCACGGCCATCGGCCCGTGGTTGCTGAGCCAGCCGTCGAACTCCGGCCCGGTCGCGTGCAGCCGCTGGAGCGCCTCGTCGAGCGTCCCGGACGAGGCGCCGGAAGGGGTGGTGCCGGAGGAAATGCCTGTAGACGTACCTGAAGACGTGCCTGGGATGTCGTCGTCCATGCCCGCACGGTAGGCGCCCCGCGTACGGCGCGTAACCGTCCGTGGTCGTAGGCGGGTTTCCGCAGGACCTAGGACTCAGGACCGGAGTCCCGGGAACCCTCACCCGTACAGGCCGGCCGGGGGCGCACGCAACCACACGTGCGTGCCGGCCGTCTTGTGGAGGGGGGAGTGAGGCCCGATCGAGGGTGACCGGCGTCTCGTACGACCAGGCACCCAGCGTGGTCACTGGGGCTCGCGGGCCCCTCGTGGCCGACGGCGACTCCCGGTCTGACCTGGGACTCCGTGGTCACGGACGGCCTCTCCCGACACCCCGGCGCGCGACGAGGCGCGACAGGGTACTGCATGATCACAAAAAAGATGGGTCGGGTTGGGAATTCTGTCCGGATTCCAGTCGTTGTTTCCTTCGGATGCAGGGCACCCGCGAGGGTGTACAAGCCGACCTACCACCGCAAGGGAGCACGCATGGCAACCCGTGCCGTAGCCCGTCGTAAGTCCGCCGCCTCCGGCGAGACTGATGCGGCACGCAGTGTTCGCGCCGTAGGCGGGGAAATCGCCGACCGCGACCTGGTCGGCATGTACCTCGACGAGATCGCGCGGACACCGCTGCTCGACGCCGCGAAGGAAGTGGAGCTTTCCCAGACCATCGAGGCGGGCGTCTACGCCCAGCAGATCCTCGACGGCGAGGTGACCGACAGCAAGAGCGCGGGCAAGGCGACCCGCGAGGAGCTGGAGGCCCTGGTCGCGGAGTCGGAGAAGGCCAAGGACATCTTCATCCGTTCCAATCTGCGCCTGGTCGTCGCGGTGGCCCGCCGCTACCCGCGCAGCGGACTCCCCCTGCTCGACCTGATCCAGGAGGGGAACGCGGGCCTGGTGCGCGCGGTCGAGAAGTTCGACTACCGCAAGGGCTTCAAGTTCTCCACGTACGCCACGTGGTGGATCCGCCAGGCGATCACCAGGTCCATAGCCGACCAGTCCCGCACCATCCGGCTCCCCGTGCACCTCGTGGAGGAGCTGGGCCGTATCCGCCGGGTGCAGCGCGAGTTCAACCGGGAGCACGGGCGCGAGCCCGAGCCCGCGGAGATCGCCGCCGAGCTGTCCTCGACGCCGGAGCGCGTCACCGACGTGCTGGACTGGGCCCGCGACCCGGTCTCGTTGAACATGTCGGTGGACGACGAGGGCGAGACCCAGTTCGGCGACCTGCTGGAGGACACGTCCGCCGTGTCGCCCGAGCAGTCCGTACTGACGCTGCTGCGCAGCGAGGAGCTGGACGACCTGATCGGCCGGCTCGACCAGCGCACCGCGTCCATCATCAAGATGCGGTACGGCATCGAGGACGGCCGCGAGCGCACGCTGACCGAGGTCGGCAAGGAGCACGGGCTGACCCGTGAGCGCATCCGGCAGATCGAGAAGCACGCGCTGCTGGAGCTGAAGAAGCTGGCCCGCGACACCGGCTTCGACGCCGCCGCCTGACCCTCCGGGGGGCGAGCCCCCTGCGGCTGAGCGCGCGGTCGCCCGCATCCCTCGTACGGGGTGCGGGGGACCGCGCGCTCAGCCGTGCCGTGGGCCGTCAGGCGAGGGGCGGGGGCGGGGACGGGGGTCCTGGTGGGCCCGTGACCAACGGCACGCCGGAAGACTCTCCCGTACGCCCGCCCCACAGCCGTACGTTTATCGACATGTCTCCACTCGTCCGGGTGAGCGAGAGCTACACCCCGCGCTTCGCGGAGTTCGCCTTCGAGCCCGCCTTCACCGCCGCGGTCGACCAGCACGTGGCCGAGCTGCGCACCCGTCTCGCGGGCGCCTCGCCCACCCTGGACCCGGCGCCGCCGGACCCGGAGACCCTGACGGACTACACGCTCGGTTTCCTGGACGCCCTGGGCGAGACCGGCTGGCGCGAACCCGTCGGGCACGACTACGCGGTGTGCCGCCTCACCGCCATCAGCTGGCTGGTGAGACGGCACGCGCTGGTCTAGCGTTCCGCCCTCGGCGTGCTGCGCGGGTCAGGACTCCCAGGTGTTGTCGGTGCGCGTACGGTCCTGGACGGGCTGGTTGGTCATGGCGTCCTCCCGGCCCGCCTGGTAGGCGCCGACGCTGCCGCGCGCCTTGCCGGTCTCCTCCTCGGCCCGGCTCAGCCAGCGCTCCCAGCGCTGCCGCATCGGGCCGATGAGCCCGCCGCCGACACCGACGATCAGGATGCCCGCGGCGGCCGCGAGAGCCGCGTAGAGCACCGGCTGCGTGACGGTGGTGGCGATGCCGGCCTGGCCGAGCGCGGCGATCACACCGAGCGCGACGATGCAGGCCCACACGATCGTGCCGACGGTCTTGCCGTACGAGACGGACGACAGGGCGCTGGTGACGATGTCCCGCACCAGGTTGGCGACGGCCATCGCCACGACGACCAGGACGACGGCGACGATGCCGCGCGGCAGCCAGGCCACGATGCCGTTGAGCATCGTGGAGACCGGGTTGCTGCCGAAGACGCCGAAGCCGAGCTGGAGCGTGATCAGCAGCAGGGCGAAGTACACGACCTTGCAGACGATGCCGGTCAGGTCGTACTTCGACCCCTCCAGCATCCTGGCCGCGCCGGACCGCTCGGCGAGCTTCTCCGAGCCGACCTTGCGCAGGACGCGGTCGAGGACACGGGCGATCATCTTGGAGACGAACCAGCCGATGGCCAGGACGACGAGGAAGCCGATCAGTTTCGGCACGAACTGGGCGACTTTCGACCAGGCGTCGTTGAGACCCTTGGTGAAGTCGACCGCAAGGTAGACGGGCTGGTGAAGCATGAGTGGTACCTCCACCCCATGGGGCTGGACGCGGCGAGCCGCACCCGGCGGACGTTTCCCCCCTCGGTCTCCTACGTCCTACCGGCATAACAGCCCGGCGCCCGCGCCGCCCGTCCCGGCCCCGCGAAACCCCGCCATTGGCGTGACGGAGGGCGCGTCGGCTCCTGTGTCGTGGCGGGGGCTCACCTCAACGCCGACCTCCAGCGCCGGGTCAGTGCACGTTGTGCGCCGGGTGCAGCCCCGGTGAGGCTTCTCGCGCAGTTCCCCGCGCCCCTGACGGGGCTGGGCTCAGCGCCGGACAATCAAGCCCCTCCGGCGATTGAGGAGCGGGGGCTGGGGCAGCGCCCCAGAGTGCCGGGTGCGTCGTGGCTGAGCGCGCAGTTCCCCGCGCCCCTTACGGGGCTGGGTCAGGCTCGGAGGTAGGTGAGGACTGCCAGGACCCTGCGGTGGGTCTCCTCCGCCTGCGGAAGGTCCAGCTTCGTGAGGATGCTCCCGATGTGCTTCCCGACCGCCGCCTCGGAGACGACCAGCTCCCGGGCGATCGCCCCATTGGACTTCCCCTCGGCGATGAGCGCGAGCACCTCCCGCTCCCGGGGGGACAACCGCTCCAGCGGATCCCGCCGCCTGCGCAGCAGTTGCCGTACGACCTCGGGGTCGACCACCGTGCCGCCCGCCGCGACCTCCCGCAACGCGTCGACGAACTCCTCGACCTGCCCGACCCGGTCCTTGAGCAGGTAGCCGACGCCGGAACCGTCCCCGGAGTCGAGGAGTTCACCCGCGTACGCCCGCTGCACGTACTGGCTGAGGACGAGCACGGGAAGCGAGGGGCGGGCCTCGCGCAGCCGGACGGCGGCGTGCAGGCCCTCGTCCTGGAAGCCGGGCGGCATCCGCACGTCCGTGACGACGATGTCCGGCGCGTGCTCCTCGACGGCGGCGATCAGCGCGGGCGCGTCACCGACGGCGGCGACCACCTCGTGGCCGAGGCGGGCGAGCAGGCCGATCAGCCCCTCGCGCAGCAGCACGCTGTCCTCGGCGAGTACTACGCGCAAGGCTCGTCCGGGTCGCTCAACTCGCAAGGAAACTCCACCCTCAGCTCGGTCGGTCCGCCGGGCGGACTGGACAGGGAGAGTCTGCCATCGAGCGCGGAAACCCGGTCCGCGAGTCCGGTGAGACCGGTGCCGCCGGCCGCGTCCGCCCCGCCCCGCCCGTCGTCGCGGACGGTGAGCTGGAGCCGCCCGCGCTCCCAACGGCCGTCCACGCGCGCGCGATCGGCCCCGCTGTGCTTGGCGACGTTGGCGAGGGCCTCGCACACCACGAAGTACGCGGCGGCCTCCACGGACTGCGGCAGCCGCCCGGGCAGGGCGAGTTCGACGTCGACGGGGACCGGGGAGCGGTCGGCGGCGTCGCTGACGGCGGCGCCGAGGCCGTAGTCGGCGAGGACCTTGGGGTGGATGCCGTGGATGAGTTCGCGCAGTTCGGCGAGGGCCTTGCCGGCCTCGTCGTGGGCGCGGGCCAGTTGGTCGGCGAGGGGGCCTTCGCCGGCGTCGAGGCGGGCGAGCCCGAGCGTCATCGTCAGGGCGACGAGCCGCTGTTGGGCGCCGTCGTGCAGGTCGCGTTCGATGCGCCGGCGCTCGGCCTCGAAGGCGTCGACCAACCGCACGCGGGAACGGGTGAGTTCGACGACCTTGACGCCGAGGTCGCCGTCGCGCGGGGCGACGAGCAGCCGGGTCACCTCGGCGCGGGCGCCGGCGGCGAGCCCGAGGGCGTAGGCGCCGGCGGCGAGCAGCAGCAGCCCGAGTACGGCGACACCGAACGCGGACGGCCACGACGTCACCGTCCACTGCTTGAGCACCTTGGCCTCGTCCCCGCCGCCGACGGTCGCCATGGTCAGCGGGGTGACGGCCATGGACAGCGGGAACAGCAGCGCGACGGTGACGGCGAGCGCGTCCAGCGGCCACAGCACGCACGCGTACAGGAGGGCGTACCCCAGCTCCCGCCAGGTGGCCTGTTCCCGCAGCCGCGTCCGCAGCCACGCCCACAGCCCCTCGCGGTCGGGGGTGCGGTGCGCGGAGGGCGCGGGCTCGCGGTCGACCAGGCGCAGCCGCAGCCGCTCGCCCCAGGCCACGGGCAGCCCGGCGAGCGCGGTCAGCACCAGCAGCGGCAGCCCGACCAGCACCACCGCGAGGACTCCGCCGAGCGCGGCGGCGGTCACGATCCCGACCAGCGCGACGACTCCGCCGACCGCGCCGGTCAGGAGGTAGGCGGCGCTGCGCCAGGGCCAGGAGGTGCGCAGGTATCCGGGGCGGGACATCGCCTGCCACACATTGCGAGGGTGCATGCCAGCACCGTAGAAGCCCGTGACCGGCACCGGCCAGGGGAGCAGACCCCGCTGTGGGGGTATGCCTGGCCCTACCCCCACAGCGGGTTACGGGCGGCTCTGTGCAGGCTCTTGCCACCGCAAGCTGCTGCCAAGCCGAACGCGTAATTCCGCCAACCCCGGGCGCAAACATGGCTGGAGAAGGACGCTTAGGCGTCGGGGATCGGTCGCGCCGCCACCGTGCGGTCCCGGCCGCACCAGTGGGGGTTCACGATGGAATTCCGGCTTCTCGGGCCTGTGGAGGCAAGAGACGGGGCACGGCGCGTCGCGCTCTCGGGCTCCAAGGTGCACACCGTGCTGGCCGCGCTGCTGCTCGCCCGCGGGCGAGTGGTGAGCGACAGCCGGCTGAGCGAGATGCTGTGGGGGTGGGACCCGCCCGCGACACGGAACGCGCAGATATACACGTACATCTCGCGGCTGCGGAAGCTGCTCGGGCCGGATGTCGACCTCGTACGCAGGCCGCCCGGCTATCAGTTGCTCGTCGACGGCGTACAGGTCGACCTGGTCGGCTTCGAGCGGCTGCACGAGCAGGGCGTGGCCGCGCTGCGCGAGGGCCGGGTGGCCGTCGCCTCGGGGCTGCTGCACGACGCGCTGGCGCTGTGGCGGGGGGCCGCACTCGCCAACGTGACCTCTTTTCTCGCCGAGGCGGAGCTGCCGCAGCTGGAGGAGGCGCACATCAGTTGCCTGGAGCACCGCGTGGCGGCTGACCTGCTCCTCGGCCGCCATCAGGAACTGGTCTCCGAGCTGACCGGCCTGGTCACCGAGCATCCGGTACGGGAGAGGCTGCGCGCGCAGCTCATGACGGCGCTGTTCCGCTGCGGGCGGCAGGCCGACGCGCTGCGCCTGTTCCACGAGGGCCGCGTCATCCTCTCCGAGGAGCTGGGCGTGGACCCGGGGCCCGATCTGGTCGCCGCCTACCAGGAGGTGCTGACGGGCGAGCCGGAGGCGCAGGACCGCGCGTACGCCTCCGCGCCGCCGGCCGGGCGGCCGTTCACGCTGCCGCCCGCGCTGAGCGACTTCACGGGCCGGCGGCCGGAGTTCGACGAGCTGTGCGCGGCGCTCACTCCGTCCGCCGGCGGGGTGAGCGGCGCGTTCCGGCCGCGCCGCATGCTGATCACCGGCATGGCGGGCGTCGGCAAGACGGCGCTCGCGGTGCAGGTCGCGCACGCGGTGGCCGACGCGTTCCCCGACGGGCTGCTGTACGCGCCGCTGCACCGGGAGGACGGCACCCCGCAGAACGTGGCGGTGGTCCTCGCCCGCCTGCTGCACTCGCTCGGCGCGCCGGACGAGGTGCGCGGGGGCGGCGACCGGCTGGAGGACCTGATCCGCGCCTACCGCACCCGTACGGCGGGCCGCCGGGTGCTGATCGTCCTGGACGGCGCGGTCAACGAGCTGCATCTGGACGCGCTGCTGCCGTCCACGACCGACGCCGCCGTGATCGTCACCGCGCGCAGCAGGCTGGCGGCGGTGCCCGGGTCGCGGACGGTGGCGCTCGCCCCGCTGGACCGGCGCGCCTCGCTGTCGCTGCTCGGGGCCGCCGCCGGGCGGGTCCTCGTGGACCGTGACCTGTGCGCGGCGGACCGGATCGTCGAGGCGTGCGCGGGGCTGCCGCTCGCGGTGCGGGCCGCCGCCGCCCGGCTGGGCGCCCGCCCGCACCGGCCGGCGGCGCGGCTCGCGGACCGGCTGGCCCAACCCTGCCTGCGGCTCGCCGAGTTGACGGCCGGCGGGCTCGACACCGGGGCCCGGCTGCGCGGGGCGCTGCGGCAGCGGCCCGGCGACGAGCAGGAGACGGCGCGCAGGCTCGCGCCCCTGGGCACGGACGCCTTCACGGCACGGGAGGCGGCGGTGGAACTGGGAGTGCCGGCGGACGTCGCGGAGGAGTTGCTGGAGCGGATGGTGGAGGGGGCGGTGCTGACCATGCCGGGCATCGACACGCAGGGCCTGCCCCGCTACCGCTTCCACGCGCTGATGCGGCTCGCGGCCTGCGCGGACGACGCCATGGTCCGCGTGGCGGCGTGAGACGCGGGCGCGGGGCGGCTCCCCAGGACATGCCCGGGTGAGCCCAGGCGGGCCCCGAGTCGGGCATGCACCGGTGAGCCGACGCCGGCCCGGGTGGGGCGGGCGGAGGGTCGGGGGTATGCCTGGCCCTACCCGAAGTCTCGATCCTGCCGCACTGCGGCGCACCCCCCGCTCACGGTTTCGTGGAACCACCGCGAAAACGAAGGGTGGCGGCGCTCCGATGACAGGTTGGCTCGCAGAACACGTGCAGGCGCACGGCGCGTTCGGCATCCTCGGCGCGGTCCTGCTGCTGCCCGCCCTGGAGGCGGCGGTGCCGGTGCTCGGCGTGCTGATGCCGGGGCAGGCGACGGTCGTCGTCGCGGGGATGCTGGCCTGGCACGGCCACGTCACCGTCGGCGCGATCCTGCCGACCGCGGTCGCCGGGGTCGTCCTCGGCAACCTGGCCGGCTACCTGGCGGGCCGCCGCTGGCACGTCCGGCTGCTGACCCCGGCGGGCGGGCCGACCCGCCGCAAGCTGACCGAGCGGGCGCTCGGGCTCATCGACCGGCGCGGCCCGCACGCCGTGGTCATCGGCCGCTTCACCGCCGTACTGCGCACGCTCGTGCCGACGCTGTGCGGGGCGACGCGGATGCCGCTGCGGCGCTACCTCGTGTGGTCGGCGGTGAGCGCGGTGCTGTGGGCGCCGACGTTCGTCCTGCTCGGCTATGTGATGGGCCGGGCGGGGCCGGGATGAGCCCGCGAGGCGGGGCCTCTCCCCCGGCGCAGGCTGCTGCCAGTGCAGCCAACTGCCAGCCGTTACGCCCGGACCCGGGCCGCGACGCACGGACAATCGTCTGCGGCGCCGTTTCTTCCTCCTCCTCCCGGCGACGACCGGGCGGACCAACCTTTGACGAGTTGGGACTCATGAACAACGACGCGATCCAGTTGCGCTCCGTCAGCAGGCGATACGGGGCCGGGGACAGTGCGGTGACCGCGCTCGACGAGGTGTCGCTCGCCTTTCCCCGGGCCACGTTCACCGCCGTGATGGGCCCCTCCGGGTCCGGCAAGTCGACGCTGCTCCAGTGCGCTGCGGGGCTCGACCGGCCGACGTCCGGGTCGGTCACCGTCGGCGGCACCGAACTGACCCGGCTCAGCGAGAAGAAGCTGACGCTGCTGCGCCGGGAGCGCATCGGGTTCGTGTTCCAGGCGTTCAACCTGATGCCGTCGCTGACCGCCGAGCAGAACGTGGCGCTGCCGCTGAAGCTCGCCGGCAAGCGCGTGCCGAAGTCGCAGGTGCGGGGCGTGCTCGACCAGGTGGGGCTCGGCGGGCGCGCCGGGCACCGGCCCTCGGAGATGTCCGGCGGCCAGCAGCAGCGTGTGGCGCTCGCCCGCGCGCTGGTGACGCGGCCGGAGGTGCTGTTCGGTGACGAGCCGACCGGCGCGCTCGACTCGCAGACCAGCCGTGAAGTACTGGCGCTGCTGCGGTCGATGGTGGACCGCGAGGGCCAGACGATCATCATGGTGACGCACGACCCGGTCGCCGCCTCCTACGCGGACCGTGTCGTGTTCCTCGTCGACGGCCGTGTCAACGGCGAGCTGCTCGGCGCCGGCGCCGACGAGATCGCCGCCCGTATGACGAAGCTGGAGGCGGTCCCGTGCTGAGCGTCGCGCTGCGCACGCTGCGCACCCGCTGGGTCACGTTCGTCGGCAGCTTCGTGGCGCTGTCGCTCGGTGTCGCCCTGCTCGCCGTGATGGGGCTCGCGCTCGCGTCGTCGCTCGACGGGCCCGAGCGGCAGCCGGAGCGGTTCGCGGCGGCGCCCGTCGTCGTCCAGGGCCAGGACACGCTGCGGGTGGCGACGCCGATCGGCGACCGTACGCAGAAGCTGGTGCAGCCCCGCCCGGTACCCGGGGAGACGGTGGCGAAGCTGCGGGACCTCGGCCGGGTCGTGCCGGACCGCTCGTTCGCCGTACGGGCGAAGGGCGCGCCCGGTGATCTCGTCGGGCACCCGTGGTCGGTGGCCGCGTTCGCGCCGTACGCGCTGGACGCGGGCCGCGCGCCGCACTCCCCCGCCGAGGTCGTCGTCACCGGCGACTGGGCGCGGCCGGGTCAGCAGGTGCGTACCGACCGGGGCACGGTCACGGTCGTCGGCACGGTCAAGCCGCGCGGGTTCGAGGACGCGGTGTTCTACACGGACGCCCGCGCCGCCGAACTCCAGCCGGTCAGCACCCAGTTGGTGGTGGCGGGCGCGGCCGGGGCGGACGCGGTGCGCGCGGCCGTGGGCGACGACGGCACGTCCGTACTGACCGGGATCGAGCGGCGGCGGGCCGACGCCGACCCGGACCGCGACAGCGAGGCGCTGACCGCGATGAACGCGATGTTCGGGACGGCCGGCGGTGTCACGGCGTTCGTGTCGGTGTTCGTGGTGGCGTCCACGTTCGCGTTCGCGGTCGCCCAACGGCGCCGGGAGTTCGGCCTGTTGCGTACGGCGGGCGCGACGCCGGGGCAGATCCGGCGGATGGTGTTCTTCGAGGCGCTCCTCGTGGGCGTACTCGCGTCGGCGGCGGGCTGTGTGCTCGGCGCGTACGGCGCTCCGCGGCTCGCGTCCTGGGTGGTCGACGGGGAGCTGGCGCCGCGCTGGTTCACGATCGGCGACTACACCTGGCCGTACCACATGGCGTTCTGGACCGGGCTGCTCGTCGCGCTGCTCGGGGTCGTCGCCGCGTCCTGGCGGGCCGGGCGCACCGGTCCCACGCAGGCGCTGCGCGAGGCGTCGGTGGACAGCAAGGCGATGACGTGGGGGCGCTGGCTGTTCGGCGCGGGCCTGCTGCTGACGGCGGCGGTCACCCTCACGATGGCGCTGGTCAGCGAGCCGGGCGACCTGCTGCACCGCAAGACGTACGTGAGCCGGCCGATGCTGCTCATCACGGCGGTCGCGCTGCTCGCCCCGATCCTGGTGCGCCCGCTGTCCCGGCTGATCGCGTGGCTGCCCGCCCAACTCCCGGGCGCGGCGGGCATGCTGGTACGGGAGAACGCGGCGGCCGGGGTCCGCAGGACCGCCGCCATCGCCGCCCCCGTCCTCGTCACGGTCGCGCTCGCCGGCTCGCTGCTCGGCGCCACCGCCACCCTCAACGAGGCCAAGGCCACCGAGACCCGCGCCCAGACCCGCGCCGACTTCGTCGTACGCCCCGCGTCCGACGCGGGCTTCGACCCGGCGACGGTGCGGCGGCTGCGCGGTGTCGAGGGCGCGACGGTCTCCCCGACGGCGGCGAGCGCGGTGTACGTACGGGAGGACGGCGTCGCCCTCATCAAGTCGGACGCGCGTGCCGCCGAGGCGGGTCCGCTCGCGGCGACGGTGCGGCTGCCGCTGAGCGCCGGTTCGGTGCGCGGCCTCGACGACCGCTCGATCATCGTCAACGAGGAGTGGGAGCGGCACACGGTCGGCGAGCACGTCACCGTGTGGCTCGGCGACGGCACCCGCAAGTCGCTGCGGATCGCGGGCGTGATGTCCGTCGGCACCGGCAACAACGGCGTCTACGTCACCCCCGCCAACGCCCGCCGGGCGCCCGTGGACCGGGTCGACGTGGCGCTCGCGCCGGGCGCGGACCGGGCGGCGGTCCAGCACCGGCTGCGGGACGCGGTGAAGGCGACGGGCGGGCAGGTGTTCAGCCAGGACCAGTGGGTGGCCGCCAGCTACCCCGAGACCAACCGCACCACCCGCTACGGCTTCATCCTCGTCCTCGGCATCGCCCTGCTCTACACGGGCATCTCGCTGGCCAACACCATGGTCATGGCGACCTCCGACCGGGTCCGCGAACTGGCGGTGCTGCGGCTCGCCGGCGCCACGAACTGGCAGGTGCTGCGGCTGGTCGGCGCGGAGGCCCTGATGGTCGTCGTGGTCGGCGGGATCCTCGGCCTCCTGGTCGCGGGGCTCAACCTGGCCGGCATGTGGGGCGCGCTCGGCCTCCAGTCGGTGTGGTCGAGCGTGGAGCTGCCGTGGACGGAGATCGGCGGCACGCTGGCCGCGTGCGCGCTGCTCGCGGTGACGTTCTCGGTGCTGCCGGCGTCGCTGGCGATGCGGCGGCGGGCGGTGGAGATCGCGGGGGTGAAGGAGTGAGTCCGCAGGCCATGTGACGGGCGCCGGCCGGTCCGCCCCCGAGCCGGCCGGCGCCACCCCGCCCGCGCGCCTCCCCCGGCAGCGCGGCGCGGCAGAGGCCGGGCACCCCCTCAAGGGTGCCCGGCCTCTGCCGTGCGGAAGGACTGTCAGGCGGTACGGGGATCCGGCGGTACGGGGATCAGGCGGCGGGGTCGTACAGCTCGGCCATGGCGACGGCGATGCGGCGCGGACCCGTGAACGGCTCGCGGCCGTGCGCGGCCAGCATGTTGTCCACGATCAGCACGTCGTCGCGCTGCCAGTCGAAGCGGGTCGTCGCCGAGCGGTAGGCGGCCCGCAGATGCGCGACCGTCTCGTCCGGGATGCGGCCACCGTCACCGAAGTAGGTGTTGGTGGGCAGGTCCTCGTCCTCGAAGATCTCCCGCAGCCCCTCCTGGACCTCGGGCGCCAGCGAGGTGACATGCCAGAACGTCGCGTGGTTGAACCACACCCGCTCCCCCGACACGGGGTGGGTGCGCACCACGGGCCGGGTCGTCGTCGTACGCAGCCCGCCGTCCGCCCGCCAGTGCGCCTCGATGCCCTTGTCACGGCAGTAGGCGACGACGGCGTCCCGGTCACTCGTGTTGAACGCCTCCTGCCACGGCACACCGAAGTCCGCGTGGAAGTTGCGCACCACACGCCAGCCGCCGCGCCGCTCGAACTCCTCGCGCACCGCCGGGTCGATCGCCCGGTGCACCTCGCGGATGTCGGCGAGCGGGGTCGCGCCCAGGGTGAGGGCGGGCTCGATGCAGTAGAAGAACAGGGTGCGCGGGAAGACCGCCTGGTACGAGTTCTCGTTGTGCAGGAAGATCTCCTCGTCGGCCGGGTAGTCCGTCGACGTGTAGACCTGCCCCTTGATGGTGGAGCGCGGCGAGGAGCGCTCGGCGTAGGTGAGCGGGGCGCTGCCGCACAGGCCGCGGACCACGCCGTCGAAGCCGTCGACGCCGCCCACGTCGAAGCCACGCAGCAGGACGGCGCCGCGCTCGCCGAGTACGGTGCGCAGCTTGTCGCGGTGCTCCTCCAGCCACGTGTGGACGGACGTGCCGGGTTCGGCGGTGTACTCGATGGCGGTCATGGCGCCACTGCCTCTCTTGTGCGGTCGGCTGTGCCGGGGACGGTGTCCAGTTCCTCGTAGCGGCGGTGGACGACGGGGCCCGCGGCGCCCGCCTCCCGGGCCAGCGCCGCGAACACCCCGTCGACCACGGGGAGGTCCTGCACGAGCCAGGTCTTCGGGCCGAGCTGCTCGGTGGGCGTCACCCGCACCGGGCCGTCGTCGGCGGGCTGTACGTCGATCTCGCTGAGGTCGGTGATGATGCCGACGCCGATCGCCTTGACCACCGCCTCCTTCCGCGTCCAGCAGCGGAAGAAGGCGCGCTCGCGGTCGGCGCCCTCGGCCGCCATGACGTGCGCCAGCTCGGCGTCGCTCATGACGAGCCGGGAGGCGCCGGCGACGTCCAGGGTGCGGTCGTCCTCCAGGTCGACGCCCACCAGCCGGCCCGCGACGACGGCGAGCAGCCAGTGCGGGCCCGAGCGGGACAGGTTGAAGTCGAGGTCGGTCGCCGGCCAGTCCACGCGCGGCCTGCCGTGCTTGGGGTGGGCGCAGCGCGGGCAGGGCCTGCGGCCGAGGACCAGCTCGCCCGGCGGCACGCCGAGGTAGTGGCCGAGCACCCGGCGCAGGGCGGTGTGCGCGGCGGCGTAGCGGGCGCCGGCGGGGCGGGGCAGCCGCCGGACGGTGGCGCGCTCGTCGTCCGACAGGAACTCCGTGTCGGCGGCGTCGGCGTCGTCGTGGGTGTCCGGGGCCCGGCCGCGCCAGATGTGGACCATGGCACGGTCTCTCAGGTCGTCGTATGCGGCGGTCATCGCCTCAGTCCGTTCCTCGGGGTTCAGGTGCGCGGGGCGGGCGCGCGGGGCGGCGCGCGGCGCTCAGTCGGACATGGCGACGAGGACGCGGCGGTCGCCGGTGAAGGGGCGGCGGCCGTGCGCGAGGAGCACGTTGTCGATGAGGAGGAGGTCGCCGGTGCGCCAGTCGACGTCCACGGCGTGCCGCAGGCCCCGGTCGCGGATCTGCTCGACGTGCGCGGCGGGGATGGGGCTGCCGTCGGCGAAGGTGACGTTCTGCGGCAGTTCGTCCTCGGGCAGGATCTGGGCGAGGGCGGCGGCCGTGTCGTCGCCGAGCCCGGCCGGGTGCCACTGGTCGGCCTGGTTGAACCAGACCTCGGCGCCGGTCACCGGGTGCCGGGTGGTGGCGGGCCGGATCGAGGTGACGCGGATGCCGCCGTCCGCCTTCCACTCCCAGGCGGCGCCGGTCGGCGCGAGGAACGCCTCGACCTCCTCGCGGCTGGTCGTCTCGAAGGTGTCCTGCCAGCTCTTGCCGAGGCCGAAGCCGTCGTGCAGGTTCTGCACGTAGCGCACCCCGCCCGCGAACGCCGTACGGACCTCGTCGTCGAGGGAGTCGAGCCACAGCTCGGCGTCGACGACCGGGGTCGCGCCGCCGCCGCCGGGCTGGACCTGGCAGTAGAAGGCGAGGCGGGCGGGCCAGGCGTGGGCGTAGCTCATCTCGTTGTGCATCGAGATGGTGAATTCCTGCGGGTACTCCGTGGAGGTGTAGACGTTCGAACCGACCTTGGTGCGCGGGGAGTTGCCGTGCACGTAGGCGAGGCGGTTGGGCAGCAGCAGGTCGAGGACCTCGTCGAGCCGGTCGGGGGCGACGCCGAAGCCGCGCAGCACGAGGCCCTTCTCCTGGGTGAGCAGGCGGCCCAGCTCGTCGGGGCCGAGATCCTTGAGGCGGTGCAGGAGTTCGTCCTCGCCGCCGGCGCCCTCGGCCTCCAGGTCCAGCGGGGTCCAGATCGTGTCGGGGTTCGTCATGGGGTCATGCCTCCAGGTCCTTGATGAGATCGGCGACGACCTCGGCCTCGCGGGCGGCGAGGTAGAAGTGGTCGCCCGGGTAGGTGCGCAGCGCGAAGTCGCCGGCGCGGGTCAGCTCGGACCAGGCGAGGACGGCGTCGCGGGCGCAGCCGGGGTCCTCGGTGCCGAGCAGGGCGGTGACGGGGGCGCGGGTGTGCCGGGGCGGCGACGCGGGCCGGTACGTCTCGATGAGGCGGTAGTCGGCGCGCAGCACGGGCAGCAGCAGCTCGCGCAGTTCGGGGATGTCGTAGACCTCGATGCCGTATCCGCCGAGCCGGCGGACGCTGGCGACGAGCGCGTCGTCGTCGCGCGTGTGCAGTCCCGCGGGGACGACGCGGTGCGGGGCGGAGCGCGCGGAGACGAACAGCCGCCGGGGCACGACGGCGTGCCGCTCCTCCAGGCGCAGGGCCGTCTCGTAGGCGGCGGTGGCGCCCATGCTGTGGCCGAACAGGGCGAGCGGCCGGTCGAGCAGCGGCACGAGCGCGGCCGTCACGGCGTCGGCGAGCGTGGCCATGTCGTCCGCGCAGGGCTCGGCGAGGCGTTCGGCGCGGCCCGGGTAGCGGACGGCGACCAGTTCGACGTCGTCGGGCAGGTGGCGCGGCCAGGTGTGGAACAGCTGGGCGCTGCCGCCCGCGTGCGGGAAGCAGACGAGCCGCAGCCTCGGGGCGGTGCGCGCCGGGTGGCGGCGCAGCCAGGGGTCGTCCCCCGGGCCCCGGTCAGCTCCGTGGGGCGCTGTCGTCATCGGTGTGTTCTCCCTTCAGGTCGGGGGCCAGGGCCGCGAGCAGGGCGAGCACGGCCATGGCGGCGGCGATGGCCCGTACGGTGCTCAGGGCGCCCCACGCGGCGAGCAGCAGGCCGCCGGCGAACGCGCCGAGCGCGTTGGTGCCCGAGCCGACGACCCCGGCCGCGGCGGCGACCCGGCCCTGGAGGGCGTCGGGCGTGGTGCGGACCTGGTAGACGGCGGCGGCCACGTTGAAGACGGCGCCGACGAAGCCGGTGCCCGCGTACAGGGCGCCGAGGGCGAGCGGGTCGCCGGTCAGGCCCATCGCGCCGATGAGGACCGCCCACAGGACGCCGCCCGCGATGAGCAGCGTGCGCTGACGGCGGATCAGGCGCTGCACCCGGCCGCCCGCGAGCGCGCCGACGAGGCCGCCGACACCGCCGACGCCGACGACCACGGCGAGGGTCTGCGAGGGCAGGCCCGCCTCCTTGACGCGCAGGACGAGGGCGAGCGCCAGCATCTGGAACAGCACGTTGGTGACTGCGACGTAGCCGAACGCGGCCCGCAGGAACCGCTGCCCCCACAGCCAGCGCATGCCCTCGCCGACCTCGTGGGCCAGGCGCGCGGTCCGCCCGCGCGCCTCGTCGGCGCCCGCCTGCCGGGGCTCGCTCCGCTCCTCCTGGAACGGCTTGCGGATCAGCAGCAGGCTCGCCGCCGACACCACGTACGCGAGCGCGCCGAACGCGAACGGCAGGGCGCGGCCCGCCGACTGGAGCAGCACCCCGGCGGGCTGGCCGACGAGCCCGGCGCCCCGGCCCCGCGCCTCGTTCTGGGCGAGGGCCGCGGGCAGTTGGCTCGCGGGCACGAGGTTGCGTACGGCACCGCGCTCGGCGAGGCGGTAGAACACGGCGAGGGACGCCTCCGCGAACGCCGCCGCCGCCAGGTGCGCGACGGACAGCACGCCCGCCGCGAGCGCCACGGCGACGCTCGCCACGGTCAGGGCGCGGCCCGCCTCGCACACCAGCATCACGCGCCGCCGGTCCCACCGGTCGACGACGGCCCCGGCCGGGAGCTGCACCAGGAGCAGCGGCGCGAGGGCCGCCGTGGAGACCACCGACATGGCCAGCGGCGAGCCGGTGTGCCAGAGCACGATCAGCGGATAGGCGACGGAGGTGACGCGGGCGGCGAGGAAGGAGACGCACGCCCCCGACCACAGCAGCAGGAAGTCGCGGTTGCGGCGCAGCGGCGGCGGGGCGGCCGGCGCTGCGCCGGCCGCCTCGGTGACGGTCACGGCCTGCACCACTCCAGGACCGCCATCGCGCTGTGCATCTTGTTCTCGGCCTGGTCGAAGGCGATGCTCGCGGGCCCGTCGAGGACGTCGGCGGTGACCTCGTCGCCCCGGTGCGCGGGCAGGTCGTGCAGGAAGACGGCCTTCGGGCTGTCCTCCCACAGCGCCTCCGTCACCTGGAACGGCGCGAACACGCTCCGCCAGTCGGGGTCCGGCTTGGTGGTGCCGGTGGTCTGCCAGCGGGTGGTGTAGACGGCGTCGAAGTCACCGGCGAGGCCGTCCATGTCGTGGCGTTCGGCGAAGTACGAGCCGTGCGCGGCGGCCAGTTCCCCGGCCCGCTCGCGGTAGCGGGCGTCGAGGCCGTAGCCGGGCGGGGTGCGCAGCTCAAGGCGGGTGCCGGGGAAGCGGGTGAGGGCGAGGGCGAGGGCGGAGGCCGTGTTGTTGCCCTCGCCGACGTACAGCACGCTCAGGCCGTCGACCGCGCCGAAGCGGCGGCGCAGGGTGGTCAGGTCGGTGAGGGCCTGCGTCGGGTGCTCGTCGGCGCTCATCGCGTTGACGACGGCCATCCGGTCCTGCGCGGCCCACGCCCGCATCTCGGCGGGGTCGCCCGCGGTGCGGGCGACGAGCACGTCGAGCATCCGGGACATGACCTTGCCGGTGTCCTCGCTGGTCTCGCCGGTGTTGAGCTGGAGGTCGCCGGGCCCGTACGCGATGAGCCGGCCGCCCAGGCGCAGGGCGCCGCTGGAGAACGCGGTGCGGGTGCGGGTGGAGGTCTTGCTGAAGTAGACGCCCACCACGTCCCCGTCGAGGGGCGCGGGGCGGCCCGCGGTGCCGGCGGAGAACTCGGCGCCGCGCGCGACCAGGGCGTACAGGTCGGTGTCGGTGAGGTCGTCGATGGAGATCAGATGCCGTACACGGGCCACGGGGTCCTCCTGGGGGCGTCGGGGCGGGTCGGGCGGGAAGCGGGCGGCGGGGCGGCGGCGGTCACGGGCGTTCCTCGTCGGTGACGACCGGCGCGAGGACGGCCGGCAGGTCACCGGTGCCGGAGCCGGCGCGCCGCCAGTCCTCGGAGAGCCGGCTGCGGCCGAACCCGCTGTCGGCGCGGCCCAGTTCGGCGGTGAGGTGCTTGACGACGGCCTTGCCGGAGTCGGCGTTGGTCAGGGCTACGAACCCGGTACCCGCGTGGAGGCGGCTGATCGCCATGTTCCAGTAGCCGGCCGGTTCGCCGCCGTGCCCGTACTCCAGGTCGTCGCCACTGTCGTCGACGATGGTGCCGAGCCCGTAGAACGTGCCGCTCTCCCCCGCCAGCAGCTCCCTGGCCGTGGCCTGGGTGAGCAGCGCGCCGGGGGTGCCGAGCAGCGCGGCGCGCACGGCGAGCGTGAACCGGGCGGCGTCGGCCGCCGTCGTCCACAGGCCGGCCGCCGCGAGGTGGGCCCGCCTGCGCCAGCCGCCTTCGAGCGGGGTGCCGTCGGCGCCGTGCCCGAGGGCGACGGGCAGTGCGGCGGTGAGCGGGTGGTCCTGGTCGAAGCTGGTGTCGGCGAGGCCCAGCGGGTCCAGGACCAGGCGGCGCACCAGCGGCTCGAACTCCTCGCCGGTGACGTCCTCCAGGACCTGCTGGAGCACCCAGTAGTGCGTGCTGCTCTTGCGGAACACCTCGCCGGGCGGCAGTTCCCTGCGCACCTTCGGCGTGGTCACCGGGGGCCGTCCCGCCAGCAGGTCGAGCAGGGTCGGCAGCGGGCGTCCGGGGCGGAACCCGACGCTGCGGTGCCGGGCGAGCCCGGCCCGGTGCCCGAGCAACTGCCGTACGGTGACGGGCCCTTCGGCGGCCGGGTCGTCATCGAGCCGCCAGGAGGTGAGGTAGCGGGCGATGTCGGTGTCGAGGTCGAGCAGGCCCGCGTCCACCAGGCGCAGTGCGGCGAACGCGGTGACGTGCTTGCTGACCGAGCCGACCTGGAACAGCGTCCGCGCGGTCACCGGCTCCTCGCCGCCCGCGCCGAGCACGCCGTGGCCCTCGACGGAGACGATCTCCCCGTCGCGCAGGACGGCGAGGGCGACGCCGGGCACGTGGTGCTCGGCCATGACGGCGTCGATCCCGTTGACGGACGCGGACTTCTCGCCGGCCGGGGCGTCCGGGGTGCCCGCCGTGCCTGCCGTGCCCGGGGGCAGCAGGGCTGCGGCCTGTGCGGCGACGTCCTCACCGGCTCCGGCGAGCAGCCGGGCCAGCAGCTCCGCCGGGACCTGCACGGTCGCGGCCGGGGCCGGAGCCGGGGCGGGGTGCGCGGGCTCGGGCTCGGGGCCCGCGTCCGCTTCCGCTTCCGCCTGAGCGGCCGGTACGGAGGTGTCGGCGGCCGAAGCGGGGACCGGGTTCTGCGCGGGCGGGGCCGTCTTCGCCGTGTCCTCGTCCACCGCCGCCGCCAGGTCGATCAGCGTGTCGTGCTGGTACATGCGGTAGATCGACACGGCGAGCCCGGCCGCGCGGGCCGCCGCCAGCACCTTGATCATCAGCAGGGAGTGGCCGCCGAGGTCGTGGAAGCGGTCGTGGACCCCGATCTGCTCGACGCCCAGCACCTCGCTCCAGATGGCGGCGAGCGCCTTCTCGGTGGGCGTGCGCGGTGGCACATGGTCGGTGCCGGTGCGCAGGTCGCCGCGGTCGGGAGCGGGCAGGGCGCGCCGGTCGACCTTGCCGTTGGCGTTGAGCGGGAGGGCGTCCAGGACGATGAAGGCCGAGGGCACCATGTACTCGGGCAGGTGCAGGGCGCAGTGCGCGGCCAGTTCCTCGGGCGTGGTGGCGGCGCCGGTCCAGTGGGCGACGACGCGGCGGTCGCCGGGCACCGGCTCGTGCACGGAGACGAACGCTTCCCGCACGGCCGGGTGGCCGCTCAGGACGGCCTGGATCTCGCCGAGTTCGACGCGGTAGCCGCGGATCTTGACCTGGTCGTCGACGCGGCCCAGGAACTCGATGTTCCCGTCCGCGAGTTGGCGCACCAGGTCGCCCGTACGGTACAGCCGGCCGCCCGGCTCGCTCCCGTACAGGTCGGGCACGAAGCGCTCCGCCGTCAGGTCGGGGCGACCCGCGTAACCGCGTGCCACGCCCGTGCCGCCCACGTACAGCTCGCCCGCGACACCGACCGGGACCGGGTGCAGCGCCGAGTCGAGGACGTACGTGCGCATGTTGGGCAGCGGGCGGCCAATGGGGACGACCTCGCCGCCGACCGGGGCGAGCACCGGGAAGACGGTAGAGCCGACGGACGCCTCGGTGGGCCCGTACTCGTTGATGAGGCGGCCCGGGCCGAGGATGTCCAGGGAGCGGTCCGCGGTGGCGCCGGGCAGGGCCTCGCCTGCGACGACGGTGACGGCGGCGAGTTCGTCGGCCTGCTCGGTGGTGAGCTGCTCGGCGAGCAGGTCGAGGTGGCCCGGGGTCAGCTTGACGAAGCTGTAGGGCGCTCCGGCGAGCAGTGCGCGGCCCAGGTGGGCCGGGGCGGTGTCCTGGGCGACGGTGTACACGCGCTGCCCGGTGACGAGCGGCGCCCACAGGTTGGGGACGACGAGGTCGAACGCCACCGAGGAGAACAGCGGGGCGCCGCCCGTGCCGCGCGGGGCCAGCTCGCGGGCCGCCCACGCGACATGGTTGGCGAGGCCCCGGTGCGGCACCTCGACGCCCTTCGGCGTGCCCGTCGAACCGGACGTGAAGATGACGTAGGCGAGGGCGTCGAGGTCGTCGCGGCGGGCCGGGGCCGTCGCGGGCCCGTCCGTGCCGGCCGCGTCGGCGGACAGCACCCGCACCCCGGCGAACCGGTCCGCGTACGCCGGGGAGGCGAACGCCACCCGGGCGCCGGAGGTCCGCACGATGGCGGCGACGCGCTCGGCCGGGTAGGAGGGGTCGACGGGCACGTAGGCGCCGCCCGCCTTCCACACCGCGAGGAGCGCGGCGACCAGGGCGGGGCCCCGGTCGAGCTGGACGGCGACCCGGGCCTCGGCGTCGACGCCCTCGGCGCGCAGGGCGTGCGCCAACTGGTTGGCCCAGGCGTCGAGTTGCGCGTAGGTCAGGGTGTCGTCGCCGAGGGTGACGGCGGGGGCCCGCGGGGTGCGGGCGGCCTGCGCCTCGAAGCGCTGGAGCACGCTCGCGGTCTCGGCCGGACGGTCGGTGGCGTTCCACTCGACGAGCTGGCGGCGCCGTTCGTCCTCGGGCAGCGGCACGGCGCGGGCGTCACCGGCCGGGTCGCCGACCATGGCGTCCAGGACCGCCGCGTACAGGGCGGTGAGCCGGTCGGCGTGGGCGCGGGACAGGGCGTGCGTGTGCGTCGTCATCAGCAGGTAGCCGGAGACGGCCGACACGGCGAGGTCGAACTCGGTGGCGCCCTCGCCGGAGCTGGCGTCCAGGTCGACGCGGCCGGTGTCGACGTGGTCGAAGTCCTGGTAGCTGAAGCGGACTCCGAGGAGCCGGGGCACGCCCGCGTCCTGCTGGATCGCCGGCATCGGGTAGCGGCGGTGCTCCCACATGCCGGCCTCGTGCGCGAACACGTCCCGGACCAGTTGCTCCCAGCTGCGGTCGCGGCCCGCGTCGAAGGCGAACGGCAGCGTGTTGAGGTACATGCCGTAGACGCGGTCGGCGCCGGGCGCCTCGGGGCGGGCGCTGAAGACGAGCCCGGAGTGGAAGCGGTCCTCCTCGGTGAGCAGGCTCAGCGTCTTCAGGTGCGCGGCGAGCAGGACGCTCTTGACGGAGACCCGGGCCCGCGCGGCGAGCGCCCGCAGTCCGGTGTCGTACGGCTTGAGGTCGACGGCGACGCGGAACCGCTCGCGCGGTCCTGTGCGGTCGCCGGCCCAGGCGGCGGGCAGCGCGAACCGGGCGTGCCCGTCGGTGACGGCACGCCAGTGCGCGCGGTCCGACTCGCCTTCCAGGGAGCGCAGTTCGGCGGCGACGAAGTCCGCGTACCGCACGGCGGGGGCCACGGGGACGGCCTGTTCGGCGCCGTCGCGGGCGCGGCGGTACTCGTCGAGGAGTTCCATCAGCAGGGCGCGGTGGCTCCAGCCCTCGGTGATGGCGTGGCAGACGGTCAGGCCGAGGCGCCAGCCGTCGTCCTCGACGTGTGCGGTCATCCGCAGCAGCGGGGCCCGCTCCAGGTCGAACAGGTCGGCGCGCTCGGCGGTGAGGAAATCCCGTACGGCGGCCGCGCGCGCTTCTTCGGCCAGGCCGCGCAGGTCGTGGACGGCGACGGGGATCTCGGCGTGCTCGTGCACGATCTGCACGGGGGTGGTGAAGCCGTCGAGGTGGAAGGAGGTGCGCAGCATCTCGTGGCGGGCGGCGACGGCGGTGGCCGCGGTGCGCAGCGCTACCGCGTCGAAGGCCGCCGACTCCGTGATCTTGAAGGAGGAGACGTTGTGGTAGGCGTGCTTGGCGTCGTCCGCGAGCATCTCCAGGACCATGCCGAGCTGCACCTGCGTGAGCGGGTAGCCGTCCACGGCGTCGGCGGGCAGCGCGTCCCGGTCGGCGTCCCCGAGCAGCGCGAACCGCTCGACGGGCGTGTCGACCTCGGTGCGGGCCGGGCGGCCGGTCAGGAACTCGCTCAGCTCGGCGACCGTGCGGTGCTCGAACACGTCCCGTACGCCGATGTCGAACTGGGCGGAGCGCAGCGCGCCGACGAGGGCGACGGCACGGATGGAGTGCCCGCCGATCTCGAAGAACTCGTCCTGCACGCCGACGCGTTCGAGGCCGAGTACCTGCGCCCACACCTGCGCGATGCGCTCCTCGGTGACGGTGCGCGGGGCGACGTAGCCGTCGTCGTCGGGGCCGCTGTCGCCGGGGGCGGGCAGGGCGCGGCGGTCGACCTTGCCGTTGGCGTTCAGGGGCAGTGCGTCCAGCGGGACGAGCGCGGCGGGCAGCATGTACGCGGGCAGCCGCTCGGCGAGGTAGGCGCGCAGGGCGGCCGGGTCGGCGGCGGGCGTGACATAGGCGGCCAGTTCGCCGTCGAGGGTGGTGACGAACGCCTCGCGGACCTCGGGGTGTCCGGTCAGGACGGCCTGGATCTCGCCGAGTTCGACGCGGTAGCCGCGGATCTTGACCTGGTCGTCGACGCGCCCCAGGAACTCGATGTTCCCGTCCGCGAGCTGGCGCACCAGATCGCCCGTACGGTACAGCCGGCCGCCCGGCTCACCCCCGTACAGGTCGGGCACGAAGCGCTCCGCCGTCAGGTCCGGGCGCCCCGCGTAACCGCGCGCCACGCCCGTGCCGCCCACGTACAACTCCCCAGCCACGCCCACCGGGACCGGGTGCAGCGCCGAGTCGAGGACGTACGTGCGCATGTTGGGCAGCGGGCGGCCGATGGGCAGGACGTCGTGGGCGGGCTCGGCGGGGACGGGGAAGACGGTGGAGCCGACGGACGCCTCGGTGGGCCCGTACTCGTTGATCAGGCGGGTGCCCGGGGCGAGCGCGCGCCAGCGGGCGGCGGTGTCGGCGGTGAACGCCTCGCCGGCGACCACGAGGACCGGGGCGAGCGCGGCGGCCTGCTCGGCGGTGAACTGCCGGGCGAGCACGTCGAGGTGGCCGGGGGTGAGCTTGACGAAGCTGAACGGGCCTGCTGCGGCGAGGTGTTCGCCGAGGTCGGCCATGTCGACGTCCTGGCTCACCGTGTGGACGGCCTGCCCGGTGACCAGCGGCGCCCACAGGTTGGGGACGACGAGGTCGAACGCCACCGACGAGAACAGCGGGGCGCCGCCCGTCCCCTGCGGGGCCAGCTCGCGGGCCGCCCACGCGACGTGGTTGGCGAGGCCCCGGTGGTGCACCTCGACGCCCTTGGGCGTACCCGTCGAACCGGACGTGAAGATGACGTAGGCGAGCGTGTCGAGGTCGTCGCGGCGGGCCGGGGGCGTGACCGGCAGGCCCGTCAGGTCAGGGAGCGCGGTCAGGGTGACGCGGGCGCCGGAGACCTCGCGCATGGCGTCCACGCGGGCCGCCGGGTAGGACGGGTCGGCGGGCACGTAGGCGCCGCCCGCCTTCCACACCGCGAGGAGCGCGGTCAGCAGGTCGGGCCCCCGGTCGAGCTGGACCAGGACCCGTGACTCGGCGGCGACCCCCGCGCGGCGCAGGTGGTGCGCCAACTGGTTGGCGCGGCACTCCAGTTCGCCGTACGAGAGGGTGCCACAGGCGTGCCGGACGGCGGGGGCGGCCGGGGTGCGGGCGGCCTGCGCCTCGAAGCGCTGGAGCACGCCCGCCGTCTCGGCCGGAAGGGCGGTGGCGTTCCACTCGGTGACCTGGCGCTCGCGCTCGCCCTCGGGCAGGAACACGGCACGGGCGTCGCCGTCGAAGTCGGCGGCCATCGCGTCGAGGACCTGGCGGAGCATGCCGGCGAGGCGGTCGGTGCCGGTGCGGCTGAGGGCGCGCGGCGACGCGGTGAGCACGAGGTGGCCGACGCGGGCCGAGACGCCGAGCGGGAACTCGGTGGGGCTGTCGTCGATGCTGGCCAGGTAGTCGACCTGCGCGCGGTCCACCTGGTCGAAGTCGTGGTAGCTGAACCGCATGTCGATCAGCCGCTCGCCGTCCGCGAGTTCCCGCTGGATGACGGGCATCGGGTAGGCGCGGTGCGGCCACAGCTCGACCTCGCGGGCGAACACGGCGGCGACCAGCTCGCGCCAGGTGCCTGCCGCTTCCCGGTCGAAAGCGAACGGCAGCGTGTTGAGGTGCATGCCGTAGACGCGGTCCGCGCCGAGCATCTCGGGGCGCGCGTTGCACACCAGGCCCGTGAAGAAGCGGTCCTCCTCGGTGAGCATGCTGAGCGTCTTCAGGTGCGCGGCGTGCAGGACGCTCTTGAGGGAGGCGCCGGCGGCGGTGGCGAGCGCCCGGAGCCGGTCCTCCAGGTCGTGGAAGGGGACGGGCACCCGGTAGGGGGCGCTGTCGTCGGCCGGGTCGCCGCGCCAGGGGGCGGGCACGGTCAGGCGGGCGTGCCCGTCCACGACCTGCTGCCAGTAGGCGCGGGACGCGTCGTCGGCGAGGACGTCCAGCTCGGCGGCCACGTAGTCGGCGAAGCGGACGCCGGGCGTCTCCGGCTCGGTGTCGTCCTCGCCGTCCACGATCCGGTCGTAGGCGCGCAGCACCTCCATGAGCAGCGAGTGGTGGCTCCAGCCGTCGAGGATGGCGTGGCACTCGGTGTTCGTGATCCACCAGCTCCCGTCGGCGGCCGTGTGCGCGTACAGGCGCAGCAGCGGCGGCGCCGACAGGTCGAACAGGCGGGAGCGCTCCTCCTCGGTGAAGGCGCGCAGCGACGCGAGCAGCGCCTCCTCGTCCAGATGCGACAGGTCGCGCGAGCCTACGGCCATCTCGGCGTGCTCGTGCACGAGTTGCAGCGGTACGGAGTAGCCGGTGAGGTCGAACGACGTGCGCAGCGCCTCGTGCCGGGCGACGACCAGGGCGGCGGCCCGCCGCAGCGCGTCCTCGCTGAACGGGCGCTCGTCGCGGATCCGGAAGGACGTCACGTTGTGGTACGGGTGCTTGCCGTCGTCGGTGAGCATCTCGACGACCATGCCGAGCTGCACCTGCGTCAGCGGGTAGGCGTCGGTGAGCCCGCGCGGCAGCAGCGCCCGGTCGGCGTCGCCCAGCAGCGCGAACGGCTCGACCGTGCGCCCGGCGTCGGCGGGCGCGGGCCTGCCGGTGACCAGTTCGGCGAGGCGGGCGACCGTGCGGTGCTCGAAGACGTCCCGTACGGACAGGTCGTAGCCGAGGGCGCGGAGCCGGCCGACGAGGGTGACGGCGCGGATGGAGTGGCCGCCCACGTCGAAGAAGCCGTCCTCGACGCCGACCCGGTCGAGCCCGAGGACCTCCGCCCACACGTGCGCGATGCGCTCCTCGGTGACCGTGCGCGGGGCGACGGAACCGGCGCCGCCCAGGGCGTTCCGCCCGGGCGCGGGCAGGGCGCGCTTGTCGAGCTTGCCGTTGGTGGTCAGCGGCAGGGCGTCCAGCGCGACGAAGGCCGCCGGGACCATGTACTCGGGCAGCCGCGCCGCCAGATGGGCGCGCAGCTCGCCGGGTCCCGGCACGCTCTCGCCCGCCGGGGTGACCCAGGCGACGAGCCGCTTGTCGCCGGGGGTGTCCTCGCGGACGAGGACGACGGCGTCGCGCAGGCCCGGGTGGTCGCTCAGCGCGGTCTCGATCTCGCCGAGTTCGATGCGGAAGCCGCGGATCTTGACCTGGTCGTCGATGCGGCCGAGGAACTCCAGGCCGCCGTCGGGCAGCCGGCGGGCCAGGTCGCCGCTCTTGTAGAGGCGGGCGCCGGGCGGCCCGTACGGGTCGGGCACGAACCGCTCGGCGGTCAGGCGCGGGCGGTTCAGATAGCCGCGGGCGACACCGGGACCGGCGACGTGGATCTCGCCGGGGACGCCGACGGGCACGAGCCGGCCGTGCCCGTCGAGCAGGAGGACGCGCAGGTCGGCCAGCGGGTGGCCGACCGGGTTGCCTGCGCGCGGGTCGAGGTCCGCCTCGGTGACGCGGTGGTAGGTGGTGTGGACGGTGGTCTCGGTGATCCCGTACATGTTGACGAGGGCCACGCGGTCCAGGCCGTGGCGGTCGGCGAACGGGCGCAGCTCGGAGACCTCCAGCTTCTCGCCCGCGAAGACGACCGCGCGCAGCGACAGCTCGGCGTCGGTGTGCACGAGCGCGCGGAACGCGGTCGGCGTCTGGTTGAGGACGGTGACCTTCTCGCGTACGAGCAGGTCGAGGAAGTCCTCGGGCGAGCGCGTCACCTCGTGCGGTACGACGACGAGCCGGCCGCCGAACAGCAGCGCGCCCCACATCTCCCACACCGACACGTCGAAGGCGTAGCTGTGGAACAGGGGCCACACGTCGGTGTCGGTGAACGCGTAGTGCTCGTGGCCGCGCGCGAGGAGGCGGGCCACGTTGGTGTGGGTGAGGGCGACGCCCTTGGGGCGGCCGGTGGAGCCCGAGGTGTAGATCGTGTAGATCAGGTTCTCGGGGCTGCCGGGCACGCCCGGGTCGGTGTCGGGCTGCGCGGCGAGCAGGCCGGCGTCCGCGTCGAGCAGCAGCAGGTCCACGTCGAACAGGCCGGCGTGGGCGGCGGTGGTGACGACGACGGGCGCCTGCGCGTCGCCGACGATGTAGGCGAGGCGGTCGGCCGGGTTCGCGGGGTCGAGCGGCAGATAGCCCGCGCCGGACTTGAGGATGCCGAGCAGCGCGGGGATCAGGTCGAGGCCGCGTTCCAGGGAGAGCCCGACGAGGGTCTCGGGGCCCGCGCCCTTGGCGATGAGGGCGTGGGCGACGCGGTTGGCGCGGGCGTTCAGCTCCGCGTACGTCAGGTGCGTGCCCGCGAAGGTCAGCGCGGTGTGGTGCGGGGTGCGGGCGGCCTGCTCCTCGAACAGCTCGTGCACGCGGCGCGTCGCGGCCCGCGGCTCGCGCGGCGGGCCGAGCAGCAGGGTCCGCTCCTGCTCGTCCAGGATCTCCAGGGCGGACAGCGGGGCGTCGGGGGTGGCGGCGAGCGCGTCGAGCAGCCGCAGCAGCCGGCCCGCCATCCGCTCGACGGTGGCCCGGTCGAACAGGGCGGTCGCGTACTCCAGGCGCCCGGTGAGGGTGCCGTCGCCGCTCTCCTTGATCTGGAGGTCGAGGTCGAACTTGGCGACGCGTCCGCTGCCCTCGAAGGGCTCCGCGGTGACGCCGGGCAGGTCGAAGGCGGCGCCCCGGTCGCCGTGCAGGGTCAGGGCGACCTGGAACAGGGGCGTGCGCGACAGGTCGCGTTCGGGCGCGAGGGCCTCGACGACCTGCGCGAAGGCCACGTCCTGGTGGTCGTAGGCGGACAGCACCGAGGCGCGGGTGCGGGCGAGCAGCGCGGCGAAGGAGGGGTCGCCGGACAGATCGCCGCGCAGCACCAGGGAGTTGATGCCGTAGCCGATGAGCTGTTGCAGCTCGGGGCGGGCGCGGCCGGAGACGACCGTGCCGACGGCGATGTCGTCGCGGCCGGTGTGCCGGGCGAGCAGCGCCTGATACGCGGCGAGGAACAGCATGAACAGGGTGCTGTCGTGGGCGGCGGCCAGCTCGCGCAGCCGGTCCGCGAGCGCGCCGGGGACCGCGAAGGGGACGGCGTCGCCCGCGCCGTCGCGCACGGCGGGCCGGGGCCGGTCGGCGGGCAGGTCGAGCGGGGTGAGGCCGGCGAGCCGGTCCTTCCAGTAGCCGAGGTGCCCGGCGATGACGTCGTCGGTGAGGGAGGCGCGCTGCCAGGCCGCGTAGTCGGCGTACTGGACGGTGAGCGGGGCCGGGGTGTGCCCGGCGTACAGCTCGCCCAGCTCCTGGCCGAAGACCTGCGCGGACCAGGCGTCGCAGGCGATGTGGTGGAAGACGACGGCGAGGACGTGCTCGTCGCCGTCGAGCCGGATCAGGCGGGCCCGCACCGGCCAGTCGCGGGCCAGGTCGAAGGGGCGCGCGAGGTCCGCCTCCACCAGGGCGCGGGCGGCGGCGTCGCCGTCCGCCGCGGTGTGGGTCAGGGGCAGCGGGCGGGGCGCGTCGACGAGCTGCACGGGGTCGCCGTCGGTGGCGGCGTAGCGGGTGCGCAGGATCTCGTGCCGGTCCAGGACGCCCTGCCAGGCCCGCTCCAGGGCGCCGGTGTCGAGGGCGCCGCGCAGCCGCAGCACGAGCGGCACCAGGTACTCGGAGCTGTCGGGTTCGAGCCGGTCGAGGAACCACATCTGCTGCTGCCCGTACGACAGCGGCAGCGGCGCCGTGCGGTCGGCGCGGGGGATCTCCGCGCGGCGCGGGCCGCCGGCGCCGCGCCCGGCGAGGCGGCGGCGCAGCAGCTCGGCGCGGAGCGCTTCGGCGTCCGCGGTCGCGGGGGACGCCGCGGCCCTGACGGATGTCTCCATGTCGCCGGTGCTCATGCCTGGTGCTCCTTGTCCTGCGGTGCGGGGATGGGGGCGCTCGCCAGCAGTTCGCTGTCGCTGAGCGCGTCGACCTCGGCCGTCACGCGGTCGGTGACGGTGGCGGCGAGGCGCGCGATGGTCGGCCCCTCGAAGACGGTGCGGACGGCGAAGTCGATGCCGAACTCCTGCTGGATGCGGGAGATCAGCCGGATGGCGAGGATCGAGTTGCCGCCGATGTGGAAGAAGTTGTCGTGCGCGGACGCCTGGACGCCGAGCAGGTCGGTCCAGATCCCGGCGAGGATCTCCTCGACGGGCCCGCTGGGCGCGAGGTGCGCGTCGTCGCCCGCGGCGGGCGCCGGGTCGGGCAGGGCCCGCCGGTCGACCTTGCCGTTGGCGTTGACGGGTACGGCCGCGAGCGGCGTGAACGTCGCCGGGATCATGTGGTCGGGCAGCCGGTCGGCGAGGTGCGCGGCGAGGTCCGGCAGGTCGGCGCCGGGTGTGGCGGGCACGGCGTAGCAGGCGAGGGCCGGCTCCCCGGTCGGGGTGCGGTGCACGACCACGACGGCTTCGCGGACGGCGGGGTGGGCTTCGACGGCGGCGCGGATCTCGCCGGGTTCGACGCGGTAGCCGCGGATCTTGACCTGCTCGTCGAGCCGGCCGAGGAAGGCGACGGTGCCGTCGGCGAGCCGCCGCACGAGGTCGCCGGTGCGGTACATGCGGGCGCCGGGCTCGGTGGCGTACGGGTCGGGCAGGAAGCGTTCGGCGGTCAGCTCGGGGCGCCCCGCGTAGCCGCGGGCCACTCCGGTGCCGCCGACGAAGAGTTCACCGGCGACGCCGACCGGGACGGGGGCGAGGCCCGCGTCGAGGACGTGCATCGTCATGCCGGGCAGCGGGCGGCCGATGGGCAGCACGTCGGGCACGGGCTCGCCGTCGGCCGGCGCCGGGTGCACGGAGGTGCCGACGGACGCCTCGGTGGGCCCGTACTCGTTGAGGATCCGCATGTCGGGCGCGAGCTCGCGCCAGCGCTCCAGGGTCGTACGGGTGAAGGGCTCGCCCGCGACGACCATGAGCGGGGTGAGCGCTCCGGCCTGCGCGGGGCTCAACTGGTGCGCCAGGATGTCGAGGTGACCGGGCGTCAGCTTCAGGAAGGTGAACGGGGACGCTTCCGCGAGGAGCTTGCCGAGGTCCGCCATGTCGGTGTCCTGCGGGAGCAGCACGAGCCGCTGCCCGGTGGCGAGCGGCGCCCACAGGTTGGGGACGACGAGGTCGAAGGCGACCGAGGAGAACAGGGCGCCGCCACCGTCGTCCTCGGGGCCCGCGAGGTCCCGCACCGCCCACGCGACATGGTTGGCGAGGCCCCGGTGGGTGACCTCGACGCCCTTGGGCGTGCCCGTGGAGCCCGAGGTGAAGATGACGTACGCGAGCTGCTCGGGGTCCCGGGTGCGGGCCGGCGCCGACGCGGGCCGGTCCGCGATCTCGGCGGCGTCCGCGTCCAGGCGCAGCACGCGCGGCCCGGCGCCCTGGAAGCGGTGCTCGTACGCGGAGGAGGTGACGGCGGTGTGGACGCCGGCCGCGCGGCACATCGCGGCGACGCGCTCGGCCGGGTAGGACGGGTCGACGGGCACGTAGGCGGCGCTGGCCTTCCACACCGCGAGCAGCGCGACCACCAGCTCGGGCCCCCGGTCCAGGAGGACGGCGACCTTGGACTCGGCGCCGACGCACCGGGTGCGCAGGTGCTGGGCGAGCCGGTTGGCGGCGGTGTCCAGCTCCCCGTAGGTGACCGTGCGGGTGCCGAAGGCGAGGGCGGTGGCGGCGGGAGCGGTACGGGCCTGCTCCTCGACGCGGTCGAGGACCGTACGGGCGTCGGTGTGCCACGCGGTGTCGTTCCAGCCGGCCGTGAGCTGCCGGTGCTCCTCGCCGGTGAGCAGGTCGAGCGTGCCGAGCGGGGTGCCGGGGTCGGCGGCGACCCGCTCCAGCAGCGTCAGGAAGTGGCCGGCCATGCGCTCGGCGGTGGCCCGCTCGAACAGCGTGACGGCGTACTCCAGGACGCCGTCCAGGGCGCCTTCGGGGGTCTGCCGCATGAACAGCGACAGGTCCGTCTTGGCGACCTGCCACGCCTCGGTGAACGCGGCGAGGTCGGCGTCCTCGGTGACGACGCTGGTGACGCCCTCGCTGTGCAGGTCGAAGGCGACCTGGTAGAGCGGGGTGCGGGACAGGTCGCGCTCGGGGGCGAGTTCGTCGACGAGCCGCTCGAAGGGCAGCTCCTGGTGGACGAACGCGGCCCGCGCCGCGTCGCGGACCCGGCGCAGCGCCTCGGCGAAGCCCATCTCGGGCGTGAGGCCGCAGCGCACGACGAGGGAGTTGAGGAAGAAGCCGACCATGTGCTCGGTCTCGGGCCGGGTGCGGCCCGCGACGGGCGTGCCGACCGGCACGTCCCAGTGGCCGCTGTAGCGGGCGACGAGCGTCGCGTACGCCGTCAGCAGCGTCATGAACGGCGTGGCGCCGTGCGCGCGGCCGAGCGCGGTCAGGGCCTCGGCCGTGGCCTGCGGCACGCGGAACGGTACGACGGCTCCGCGCGGGTCGCGCACGGCCGGCCGGGGCCGGTCCGTGGGCAGCTCGACCGGCTCCATGCCGTCCAGCGCGGCCCGCCAGTGCTCCAGTTCGGCCGCGACGAAGCTGTCGTCGAGGCGGTCGTGCTGCCAGCTCGCGTAGTCGGCGTACTGAAGGGCCGGGGCGCTCAGCCGGGGCTCGCGGCCCGCCAGGTGCGCGGCGCACAGCTCGCGCAGTTCGCGCTCCAGCAGGACGGTGGACCAGCCGTCGCAGGTGATGTGGTGCAGCGTCAGGAGCAGCAGGTGGTCCTCGTCCGGGAGCCGCACGAGCAGGCCGCGCCACAGCGGTCCTGCGGCGAGGTCGAAGCCGCGCGCGAACTGCTCGCCGAACAGGCCGGGGACCGCTTCGCGCGGCGTGTCCTCGACCCGCAGCTCGGCGCGGTGCGCGCCCGGCGCGTCGATGACCTGGCGGACCTCGCCGCCGTCGGCGAGGTAGCGGGTGCGCAGCGGCTCGTGCCGGGCGGCCAGCGTCTCCAGGGCGGCGGCGACGGCCTCCGGCGGCAGCGCGGCGGGCAGCCGCAGGAACAGCGGGGCGACCCACTCGGGGCTGCCGGGGTGCATCCGGTCCAGGAACCACAGGCGGCGCTGGCCCGAGGACAGCGGCAGCTCGCCCGAGCGCGGCACGGCCCGCACGGGCTCGCCGTCCCCGTCCCCGGCGGGCGCGGCGGCCACGGACCCGGTGGACTCAGGACCGGCGGACGCGGAGTCGGTGGACGCGGGCTCGGTGGACGCGGGCGCGGCGGGGGCCGGGGTCAGGAGCGCGGCCTGCGCCTCCACGGTCGTCGCCGCGAACAGGCCGCGCAGCGAGATCTTCTCGCCGGACGCGGCACGCAGCCGGGCGGCGAGCCGGGTCATCTGGAGCGAGGTGCCGCCGAGCGCGAAGAAGTCGTCGTACGCGCCGACCCTCTCCAGGCCGAGGAGGTCGGCCCACACGCCGGCGACGAGTTCCTCGGCGGCGCCGCGCGGGGCGACGAACGCGGCCTGCGCGGCGGCGATCTCGGCGGCGGTGGGCAGCGCGGCCCGGTCCGCCTTGCCGTTCGCCAGCAGCGGGAACGCGTCGAGGACGTGGACCAGGGGCGGCAGATGGCTCTCGGGCAGCCGCCGCGCCAGGTGGGCCCGCACGTCGGCGGCGTCGGGCGCGGGGCCCTCGCACGTCAGATGGGCGACGAGCCGCTTGCCGCCGTCCTGCCCCGGGGACGCGACGACGACGGCGCCGGTCACGGCCGGATGCGTGAGGAGCGCGGCCTCGATCTCGCCGGGCTCGATGCGCACCCCGTTGACCTTGACCTGGTCGTCGAGGCGGCCCAGGTACTCCAGGGTGCGGTCGGCGCGCCAGCGGACCTGGTCGCCGGTGCGGTAGAGGCGGGCGCCGGGCTCGGTGGCGTACGGGTCGGGCACGAAGCGCTCGGCGGTCAGGTCGGGGCGCCCGGCGTAGCCGCGGGCCAGGCCGACGCCGCCGACGAACAGTTCACCGGGGACGCCGACGGGCACGGGCGTGCCGGCCGCGTCCAGGACGAGGGCCTTCAGGCCGGGCAGCGGGCGGCCGATGGGCACCGGGCCCTCGCCGGCCTCGGGGTCACACTTGTGGGCGGTGGCGTCGATGGAGCACTCGGTGGGCCCGTAGGTGTTCCACACCTCCAGGGCGGCCGGGGCCTTCGCGCGCAGCCGCGCGACGAGGTCGCCGTGCAGCGCCTCACCGGCCGAGCACAGCAGCCGCAGCGCGCCGCAGTCCGCCCAGCCGTCCTCCTCGACGAGCAGGCGCAGCACGGACGGCACGACCTGGAGGACGGTGATCCGTTCGGCGGCGACGGCCCGCAGCAGGGCGCCCGGGTCGCGTTCGGCGCCGGGCGGGGCGCACACGACGGTGGCGCCCGCGACGAGCGGCGCGAAGAGCTCCCAGCCGGCGGCGTCGAAGCCGATGGTGGTCTTGTGCAGGACGCGGTCGCCGGGGGCGAGGGTCTGGCGCTCGACGCTCCAGGCGACGCGGTTGGCGATGCCGGCGTGGGTGACGGCGACGGCCTTGGGGGCGCCGGTCGAGCCGGAGGTGAACACGGCGTAGGCGACCTGCGCGGGGTCGGTCACGGGCAGCGCACGCCCCTCGTGACCGGCGTCGGCGTCGGCGCTCACCTCCGCGGGGTCGACGCGGCGGGCGCCCGCGCCGCGGACCGTCTCCTCCAGGCCGGCCCCGGCGAGGACGAGGCCCGCGCCGGAGCGGCGGACGAGGTCGGTCAGGCGCTCGGCCGGCTGGGCCGGGTCGAGCGGTACGTACGCGGCGCCCGCCCGCCACACACCGAGGAGCGCCACGACGAGCGCGGCGCTCCTCGGCAGGCAGACGCCGACCAGCGTCTCGGGCCCGGCACCCTGGTCCCCGAGGAAGCGGGCGACGCGAGCGGACGCGCGGTCCAGCTCCGCGTACGTCATGGTGCCCGCGCCGTCGGCGACGGCGACGGCCCCGGGCGTACGGACCGCCTGCTCGGCGAAGCGTTCCGGAAGCAGTTCGGCGTTCACGACAACTCCTGTCGAAGACCTGGGTGGAGGGCGGCGCGACTCAGGCCGCGGAGGACTCGTGCATACGGCGGCGCAGGCTCAGCGGGCGCATGTCGGTCCACACCTCGGTGATCCTGGCGAGGCACTCCTCTCGGGTGCCCTCGGTGCCCTCGGCGTGCCAGCCGGGCGGCAGTTCGCGGCCGGCGGGCCACAGCGAGTACTGCTCCTCGTCGTTGAACACCACGCGCTGGCGGGGGCCTTCGGTCTGCTCGGCGGTCATGACTGCTCCTTCGGGCATACGGGATCGGCGAACTGGTGGTTCGGGAAGGGAAGAACGGGAGAAGGGGGAGGCGGCGCTCAGGCGGGCAGGAAGTCGTCCACCCGGACGCCGAGGCCGCGGCGCCCGGCCTCCTCGTACACGTACGCGGCGAGCGCGATGTCGAGGACGCCCAGGCCGAACGGCGAGTAGACGACGGGCCGTTCACCGGCGGGCGGCAGGGTGACCGTGCCGCGCAGCAGGGCGCCGATCTCGGCGGCGACGAACTCGCGGTTCCCGGTGATCTGCTGGGCGAGGTCGAGGGAGGTGCGCTCGCGGCAGACGTGGTCGGTGTCGTCGACGACGTTGACGGCGCCGAGGATCGTCTCGGCGCTCAGGTCGCGCAGCGAGACGTGCAGCACGGTGGTGTCGGGGCCGCACGCGGCGAGGTCCATGTGCGGGGCGGCGGCGGTGGTGGCCAGGGAGACCAGCCGGTGGGCGCCGAGGGCCGCGTCCAGGTCGGTGACGGGCGTCGCCTTCACGGCGGGCACGGCCTCGTGGCAGCGGGCGGCGAACGCCTCGGCCCGCGCCGGGTCGGTGTCGTAGAGGGCGGCGTCGGTCAGGCCCGGCAGCGCGGCGGCGAGGAAGCGCAGCACTTCGAGGTTGATGACGCCGCAGCCGATGAGGAGCACGGAGGCGGGCGGGCGGCCGGCCGTGAGGTGCGCGGCGGCCAGCGCGGCGCTCGCGGCGGTCCGCTTGGCGGAGACGACGGCGCCTTCGACGAAGGCGGTCGGGCGGCCGTGCTCCAGGGAGTTGAGGACGATCGCGGCGCTGGCCCGCTCGGTGCCGGCGGCGACGTTGCCGGGGAAGGACGCGATCCACTTCATGCCGGCGGCGGGGTGGTCGCCGCCCCGGTAGGCGGGCAGGCCGATGATCCGGTCCCGGGCGTGGTGCTCCTCGGGGAAGCGCAGGAACGTGGAGTGCGGCAGCGACGTCCGCCCGGCGTCGTGCAGCCGGTAGGTGTCGGCGACGAGGTCGATGATCTCCGCCTCCCGGCCGGACAGGACGTCCGCCACGTCGGTGCGTCGGAGGATCAGCATGGGGTTCCCTCTCTGCGGGGCCGAGGCTTCGCGGGAGGCCGTTGCCTCCGGGTGCGGTACGAGCCTCGGCCAGGGCGCTATATGCGCCCTATACGCCCGGCCCGGGCCCGCTCCCGGCCCGCGTCCCCGCCGCTCAGGACGCCCGCAGGGCCTCCACGTCGTACAGGACGGTGCCCGTGAGCAGCGGGTCCTGGCTCACCCGTACGGTGAAGCCGTGCCGCTCCAGCAGGCCGCGTACGGCGTCGAGGCGGCCGTCCTCGTCGTGCACCTCGGCGACGACGGCGCCCACGCGCGGCCAGTGCTCGTCGGCGACGGTGCGCAGGACCTCCAGCTCGGCGCGTTCCACGTCGACCTTGAGGAGGTCGACGCGGTCGACGGCGTGCCGGCGCAGCAGGTCGGAGACGGTGACGGTGGGGACGGTGAACTCGACGCCGTCGTGCAGCCCTTCGACGAGTTCGCCCGCGTCCTCGGCGTCGACGCCGCTGTTGCGCAGGAACGCCAGGGTGATCGCGTCGTCGGCGGCTGCGTCGGCGTGCAGCCCGGAGTTGCCGGGCGCCTCGGGGTAGTACGTGAACGTCAGGGGGCCGGGCCGGTCGCTGACGGCGGCGCACTCGGCGTGCCAGCCGGGCGCGGCGTGCTCGACGAGGTTGCGGGTGAGGCAGGCGTGCAGGGCGGGCGCGGGTTCGGCGGCGACGATCCGGACGCCGGGGCACACGCGCGAGCAGTACACCGACATGAGGCCGATGTTGGCGCCGATGTCGACGACCGTGTCGCCGGGGCGCAGCCGCTGCGCGGCGCGGTGGTAGGCGCCCGGGGGCAGCATCTCGCGCCACATGGCGACGGCGGCGGGCCCGTTGGTGCACCACACATCGGGGCCGTCGGGCAACCGCCGGCGGGTGCCGCTGTCGAGGTCGATGTCGCTGGTCATGCTGCCTCCGTACCGAGCGCGAGCAGGAAGTCGAGGTCGGCGCCGGCGGTGAGCCCGACGTCGGCGACGGGTGTGTCCGGGGCGTCGAGGGACGCGTCGAGCAGCCGGGTCCACGTGGTGGCGAGCCGGTCGAGGGTTTCGGGCTCGAACAGGTCGGTGTCGTAGCGCAGGACGGCCCGGAAGCCGGTCGAGTCCTGCAACACCTCAACGGTCAGGTCGAGTTGGCCTTCCTGCTGCGGTACGTCGCACAGCTCCGCGCGCAGTCCGCCGAGCGTGACGGGGCCTTCGTAGAGGCCGGGCACGGGCAGCCGGTCGGCGGCGACGAGCGTGCAGGAGATACGGAACAGGGGGCTCGGCAGGCCCGTACCGGTGAGGAGTTCGACGGGGTGGCGGGCGTGCGCGAGGCCCTGGCGGAGCTGGGTCTGCGCGTCCCGCGCCGTGGTGAGCAGGGTGGTGCCCGGGGTGAAGCGGGCGGCGACGGGCAGGGCGTTGACGTAGTAGCCGACGGCCTGGCGGGTCTCGGGGGTGAAGCGGGTGGTGGCGGGCGTGCCGATGAGGAAGCCGTCGCCGCAGCCCGAGCGGTGCAGGGCGGCCTGGAAGGTGCCGAGCAGCCAGGCGAACGGGGTGAGCTTGTGCGCGGCGGCGACCTGCCGCAGCCGGCGCGCGGTGTCCGGGTCCCAGGCCAGGTCGTGGGTGGCGCCCTTGAGGGTGCGGTGGGCGGGCCTGGGCCGGTCGGCGGGGAGTTCGGCGGCGGGCAGGTGGGCGCACAGGTCCTGCCAGTGGGCGGCGGCGCGGGCGCCGCGCGCGGAGGCGGTGAACTCCCGCTCGGCCCGCACCTGGCGGTCCCAGTCGGCGCCCTCGGCGGGCGCCGCCGGGGCGGGCTCCGCGTGCCCGGTGCGGGCGCCGTACGCGGCGAACAGGTCGCGGACGAGCAGCCACTGCGAGGTGGCGTCGCTGACGATGTGGTGGGTGGCGGTGACGAGCACGCCGTCGTCGGGCGCCCGGCGCAGCAGCACCACCCGGCACGCGCCGTCGGACGCCAGCCGGAACGGTTCCTCACCGGCGTGGGTCGCCAGCCGGAACAGCTCCCCGTCGTCCGCGGCCTCCGGCACGTCCCGTACGTCGAGGCGCAGCGCCCCGGGCGCCATGACCTGACGTACGGGGCCCTCGTCGGCGGCGACGAAGCGGGAGCGGAGCAGTTCGTGGCGGGCGGCGACGTCGGTGAGCGCCGCCTGGAGCGCGGCGGTGTCGACGCGGTCGCGCAGCCGCACGGCGAGGACCACGTTGAAGGCGGAGCTGTCCGGGGCGAGCTGATGGGCCAGCCACAGCGCCTCCTGACCGGCCGAGACGAGCCCGCTGTCCGGGCCGCCCCGGGTGGCCGGGGGTTCGGCCATGGCGTATCAGTCCTTCCACAGATGGGACACGTCACCGAAGTGTTCGCGCACCCAGCCGTCCGAGTAGATGGTGTCGAGATAGCGGTCGCCGCCGTCGGGGAACATCAGCACGCAGGTGGAGCCCTCGGGCACGCGGTGCCGCGTCTTCCACAGCGCGGCGACGGCCGCGCCGGACGAGCCGCCCGCGAGGACCGCCTCCCGCGCGATGAGCCGCCGGCAGGCGACGACGCACTCCAGGTCGGAGATGTGCACGACCTCGTCGGCGTACGCGGGTTCGGCGAGCGGCGGCACGACGGACGCGCCGTGCCCGGGGATGAGGCGCTGGGTGGACTCCAGGCCGAAGATGGCGCTGCCGAACGCGTCGACGGCGACGATCTTCGTGTCGAGGCCGGCCTCCGTGATGCGGTCGCGGCAGCCGCGCAGCGTGCCGAAGGTGCTGACCGGGCAGAACAGATAGTCGACCTTGCCGTCGAGGGCGTCCTCGATCTCCCGCATGGTCGTCTCGTGCGCCTTGGGGTTGAGCAGGCTGGCGTACTGGTTGGGCCAGTACGCGTGCGGGGTGCGGGCGACGATCTCGCGCACCCGGCGCAGCCGCACGGGCAGGAACTCGCCGGTCAGCTCGTCGCGTTCGGTGACCACCTCGACCTCGGCGCGGTAGGCGCGCAGGATGGCGAGGTTCTGCTCGGTGGTCTTGCCGTCCACCACGCAGATGAAGCGCAGCCCGAAGTACCGGCAGATCTGGGCGAGGCCGACGGCGAGGTTGCCGGAGCTGGACTCGACGATCACGGACCGGCCGGGCTCCACCTCGCCGCCGCGGATGGCACCCAGCAGCATGCCGAGCGCCGAGCGGTCCTTGATGCTGCCGCCGGGGTTGAAGCGTTCGATCTTGCCGAAGACGCGGGAGCCGAAGTCGGGCAGCAGCCGGGTGAACTCGACGAGCGGGGTGTTGCCCACGGTCGACAGGATTCCGGGGAACGTGTTCTCGGGCATGGTGGGCCCTCCAGGGCTGCGGCTAGAGCGCCGGCTCGGCCGCGAGATACGCGGTGATCGCGTCGATGGTCGGATGGTCCCAGGCCAGGGTCGGTTCGACGACGAGGCCGAAGCGGTCCTCGATGTCGCCGCACAGGGTGAGGGCGTACACCGAGTCGAGGCCCATCTCGGCGAGGTCGGCGCCCTCGTCGACGTCGGCGGGGGCGCACTCCAGGTAGTAGGCGACCCGGTCGACCAGCCAGGCGCGGACGACCTGCGGTGAACGGGCCGGGGCGGCCGCGGTCTGGTTCATGACTCAACTCCCTTGAGCAGGGCGGCCGTTCGCGGCCAGCCTGAGGCGGAAAAGATCGAAGGTGGTGGCGGTGTCGTGGCGGCCGGTCAGCTCCTCCATGAGGGGGCCGACGACCGTCTCGGGCAGCGGCGCGCGGTGCGGTCCGAGCCGCTCGGCGAGCCGGTGCAGGGCCGCGGTGACCCACAGCGGCCCGGCGAGGAAGGGGTCGCCCGCCGGGTCCCGGCGGGCCTCGCGCCACACACCGAGGCAGGCGGCCGCGGCGAGCAGGTACACGTACCGCTCGGCGAGCAGGAAGCCGCGGCGGCCCGCGACCGGGGTACGGTCGCGGGGCGCGAGGGCGACGGCCCGGGCCGCGAGGTCCGCGAGCCGGTCACGCAACTCGCCCACGAGCCCCGCGAGTTCGGTGAGCGCCAGGTCGTCCACGGCCTGCTTCGCCAGGTCGTCGGCGTACGCGGGCAGCAGGGCGGCCAGGCCGTCGGCGCCGCGCGTGGTCAGCTCCAGGCGGTCCAGGTCGAGCGCGGGCAGCGGGCCGTGCGGGGCGAACAGGGCGTCCGCCGTCCCGGGCGCGCGGCCTTCCAGGGCGGGCTGCCAGGAGCGCTCGGCGAGGCGCGGGAGCTGCGGCACGATGTTCGACAGGCACACCGCGCCGCTCGCGTGCGCGAGGGAGACGACGGGCAGGTCGCGGGCGGCCTTCTGGAACGCGGCGTAGGGACCTTCGCGTACGTAGCTGCGGGCGCCGAGCAGCGTGCCGAGCCGGTAGGAGCTGTCCTGGAGGAGCTTCGGGACGAGGTACTTCACCGCCGCCGAGCGCACGCTCGCCTCCTCCGGCGCCAGGTGCAGGGTGCGGGCGGCGACGACGGACAGCGCGTCACAGACGAGCAGATCGACGAAGGCCCCGGTCAACGTGGCACGCGCCAACGGGAGTTCGCTGACCGCTCCCCCGTACAGGCGCCGCTCGCGGGCGAAGCCGAGGACCGTGCGCAACTGGCTGTCGCCGACGCCGACGACCATGCCGGGCAGCACGCAGCGGGTGACCTGGAAGACCTTCAGGACGGTCTCCATCGCCGCGCCCTCCTCGCCGAGCAGCGCGCCGGAAGGGACCGGGCAGTCCGTGAAGTCGGCACCGGCCAGCAGGCAGCCGCGTACGCCGGACGTCGGGTAGCGGGCGCCGCGCGCGAGGCGGTCCTGCGGCAGCGCCGTCAGGTCCACGAGGAAGTGGGAGTGGCCGCGGCTGCCGGGGCGGTCGTCGGTGCGGGCGAAGACGACGGCGGCCTCGGCGCGGCCGATGTTGTTGACGAGCTGCTTGCCGCCGTCGAGCGTGTAGCCCCCGGGGGCGGGCCGGGCGGTGAGCGCGACGCGCGCGAAGTCGCTGCCGTGGTCGAGTTCGGTGTACGCGGCGGCGATCCGGCCGCCGCCGATGAGCAGGTCGGCGGCGGCCCGCTGCTGGGCGGCGCTGCCGTCGGCCCACACCGGCAGCGACGCGATGAAGCTGGTCACGCCGTGCCCGATGGCGAGCGAGCAGTCGCGCCGGAACACACCGCGCAGCAGCAGGGCCAGCCGGTCGGCGCGCTCGAAACGCCCGCCGAGCGCGGCCGGCACGAACTCGGCGCCCAGCCCGTACGCAGCCAGCGCCTCCTCCCCCGCCGGCAGCAGCTCGCCGCGTTCGTCGGCGGCGAGCACGGCGGCGAGACCGAGCGGGTTGGCGGCGTCGCCGGGGTCACCGAGCAGCGCCTCCAGGCGGGCGGCGCGGTCCAGGGCGGTGTCTTGGGCAGGGTCGGTGCCGTGGTCCGGGGCGGGGTCGGCGCGGTCCGGGCCGGCCGGGGGGACGAGCAGCTCCGTCATGCCGCTTCCTCCGTCGTACGGTCGGGGCGCGCCGGGGCGGCCAACGGGCAGGGGAAGAGGGAGAACAGCAGGTTCGCGTCGGCCTGTTCGCGCAGCGCGGGCAGCAGCGCGACGAGGGCCGCGCCGTCCGCGTCGTCCAGGTCGGGCGCCCCGGTCAGCCGGCGCCCGAAGCGGGCGAGCACGGCGTCGAGCCAGGCGGCGTCCGTCCACAGCGGGCCGGCCGCGCGGGGCGTACCGGTGTTCTCCAGCCACAGGTGGACGGCGGCGGCACCCGCGTACACCAGCGCGTACCGCTGGGCCGCGCGGAACGCGGACTCCGGGACGGCGCGGGCCGTGTGCCGGGCCGCCGAAATCTCGGTGTGCAGGTCCTCGGCGAGGGCGAGCAGGGCGCGGGCCCGCTCGGTGACCGGCGCGGGCGCGAGCGCGGCGAGCCGCTCCACGGCCTCCGGCAGCGCCTGTACGACGCTGGAACCGGCCCGCGCGTACAGCGTGAGCCGGGCCGGGTCGAGGGGCGGCGCGGGCGCGTCGAGGCGGGCGGCCGCGGCGACCCCGTCCCGGTCGGCGAGACGGCCCCGCCAGCCCCGGCTCAGCACCGGGAACTGGTTGATGAGGGCGTTGAGGTTGACGGCGGTGCTGCCGTCGAAGATGCCGACGATGCGGTGGTCGCGCTCCAGCTTCTGGAAGGCGCCCGCGGCGAAGTCCTCGGTGAGCATGGCGCGGGCGCCGAGCAGTCCGCGCAGCGCCCCGATGACCTCGTCGCCGAGCGTGGGCACGAGGTACTTGGCGACGGCCGACACCGCGCTCTGCTCGCCGGTGAGGGTGTGCGCGGAGCGGGTGGCGACCCAGCTCGCCGCCTCCATGGCCAGCAGGTCGGCGTAGGACTCGGCCAGGGTGCGGGCGGCGTGCGGGAGTTCGGCGAGCGGGCGGCGGTAGAGGGTGTGCCCGGCGGCGAAGCCGTACGCGATCCGCAGGGCCTGGTCCGTCATGCCGAGGGACATGGCGGAGCACAGCGTGCGGGTGATCTGGAAGCCCTTGAGGATGATCTCCAGGCCCTCGCCCTCGGCGCCGACCAGCGCGTCGGCGGGGACCTCGGCGCCGTCCAGGACGAGGCCGCTGATGTCGGCGCCGCGCACTCCGTGCGTCGGCACATGCGGCAGCGGACGCCAACTGCCTTCGGCCAGCGCCGATTTGTCGACGAGGAAGAGGCTGAAGCCGCGGGATCCGCCCTCGGGCCGGGTGCGGGCGAGGACGCAGACGAGGTCGGCGCGGGTGGCGTTGTTGATGAGCCACTTGCGGCCGTCCAGGCGCCAGCCACACTCGGTGCGCTCGGCGGTCAGCTCGCCCGCGAGCAGGTCGCTGCCGTGGGCGGGTTCGGTGAGGGCGAGGGAGACGACCGCGCCGTCGTTGACGCGGGCCGCGAGCGCCGCCGCCTGCCCGGGCCTGCCGGCCACCCACACCGAGACGCAGCCCAGGTAGGTCTTGGCGTGCGCGAGCGCGGAGGTGAAGTCGCGGCGCGAGAGCGTGCGGATGAGCTGGAGCAGTTGCTCGCTGGTGCGCAGGTCGCCGCCGTGCTCGGCCGGGACGAAGTGGCGGGGCACGCCGAGCGCGTCCAGCTCCCGGCACACGGCGTCGGGGAACTCCTCGGCGCGGTCCCAGGCGGCGACCCGTGCGTAGGAGAAGGCGCGCCGCTCGTCGTGCGGGTCGCCGAGACGTTCCTCCAGGTCACGGCTGAGCCCATGCGGGTCGAAGACGGAGGCGAGGTCCGGGGCAGAGGCCGGGGCGGAGAGGGGGGCCGGCGCAGAGATCGGGGCAGGTGCAGCGGCGGAGGCAGGAGCGGCGGCGCGCAGCGAGGGCGCGGCCTCCAGGTGCAGGATGTCGAGTTCGCCGCTCTCGAAGAGCTGCCGCATCTGGGCGCGCCGGATCTTGCCGCTGGTGGTGCGCAGCACCCGTCCCGGCCGTACCAGGGCGACGGCGCCGACCTTCGCGCCGAGGACCTGGGCGAGCCGGGAGCGGGCGGTGCGGGCGAGGGCGGTCAGCTCCCGCTCGGTGCGCCCCCGGCCGCGTACCTCCTGCACGGCGACGATCTCCTCCGCGCCGCCGGACGCGGGCCGGGCGGTGAAGACGGCCGCGGGGTGGTCGGCGAACGCCGGGTCCAGGGCGCGCAGTTCGCGCTCGATGTCGTGCGGGTACAGGTTCCGGCCGTGCACGATCAGCATCTCCTTGATGCGGCCGGTGACGTACAACTGGCCCTCGCGCAGGGTGCCGAGGTCGCCGGTGCGCAGGAAGGGGCCCGCGCCGTCGGCGGTGCGCGCGGCGAACGTCCGCTCGCTCTCCTCGGGCCGGTTCCAGTAGCCGCGGGCGACGCTCGCGCCGCTGATCCAGATCTCGCCGATGCGGCCGTCGGGCAGCTCGGCGGCGCTGTCCGGGTCCACGACGCGTACGTCGAGGCCGCGTACGACACCGCTGGACACCAGCCGCTTCACGTCACCGGCGCCGTCCGTCGTGTTCGCGGGGCCGGGCGCGCCGGGGGTCACCTCGCCCCGGGCGAGGGCCGCGGCGTCGGCGGTGAGGACGGTCGGCGGGGCGCCGGCGAGGGCGCCGGATACGTACAGGGTGGACTCGGCCAGGCCGTAGCCGGGCAGCAGCGCGCGGGCGTCGAAGCCGGCACCGGCGTAGCGGCGGGCGAAGCGGTCGAGGGTGGCGGCGTCGATGGGCTCGGCGCCGTTGCAGGCGTAGCGCCAGCGCGACAGGTCCAGGCCCTCGGTCTGCTCCTCGGCGAGCCTGCGCGCGCACAGGTCGTACGCGAAGTCCGGCGCGCAACTGATCTCGGCGCCGCTGCGGTCGATGAGCCGCAGCCAGGACACGGGCCGCTTCAGGAACTCCGTGGCCGACATCAGGACGGCGGTGCCGCCGAGGTACAGCGGGGCGAGCATCATCGCGATGAGCCCCATGTCGTGGTACGGCGGCAGCCAGCTGCACCACGTCATGCCGGAGTCCCAGCCGTGGCTGTCGCGCATCAGGCCGAGGTTGTGGACGAGCGCCCCGTGCGGGACCATCACGCCCTTCGGGTCGCTGGTGGAGCCCGAGGTGTACTGGAGGAAGCAGAGCGTGCCCGCGTCCACGTCCGGCGCGCGCCAGGCGTCCGCGTCGCCGTCCGCCTCCACGTCCGCGATGTCGAGGGCGCCGGGCCGGCCCTCGTCCTCGTACGCCTCCGTGAGCCACCGGGTCACGGCGGGCAGCCCGGCGCGGTCGGTGAGGACGAGGCGGGCGCCGGTGTCGGCGGCGATGGCGGTGGTCCGCGTCTCCTGCCGCCCGAACCCGCCGGGCAGCGGCACCGGCACCGGCACGGCCCCGGCGTACAGGCAGGCGAGGAACGCGCGCAGGAAGCCGGTGCCGGGCCCGCAGGACACCAGGACCCGGTCGCCCGGGGCGGTCAGGCCGCTCAGCCGGTGGGCGGCGGCCCGTGCCGCGCGGTCCAGTCCGCCGTACGTCACCTCTTCCTCGTCGGCGCCGGAGCAGAAGCGGACGGCGGCGCGGCCGGGGCGCTGCCCGGCCCTGCGGCGCAGCGCGCCCACGAAGCTCTCGAAGTCGGTCACCCCAACTCCTCACCCTCTGCGGCTCGTTCGGGCCGCGCTCGCACAGCAGTGGTCTGGTGCATCAGGCAACCGGCGGGCCCTATGCGGCACCTATACGTGTCGGCCACGTGTCCGCGCCCGGCAGGGCCCGCCGGCCTGAGCCGGGTCAGCCGGCCGGGCCGGGTCAGCCGCAGCCGCCCGCGTGCCCGTCGTCCACGGTCCGGTCCGGGACGGGCGCGGACACCGGCACCGGTGCCGGGGCGGCGGGCGCCGCGTCCCCCGCGCCGGCGGCCTCCATGCGGCCGGTGACGGCGGCGACGAAGGCGGGCAGCCGGTCCACGCCCCAGTACTTGTCGTAGTGGTCCACGAAGAACGGCACCCCGAACACCCCGTCCCGCTCGATGTCCAGGAGCACCCGCAGCCCCTCGGCCCGCAGCTCCGGGTCCTCGGCGGCGCCCGCCAACTCGGCGCCGTCGAGCTCGAGTTCCGGCGCGAACGCGGCGATCACCGCCGGGTCGCAGATGTCCTCGCCGCGCTCCCAGCGGGCGCGGGCGGCGAGCGCGATGTACTCGGACCCGCGCCCGTGCCGGGCCGCCGCCAGATAGCCGAGGTGCGGCACCTCCCACACCGGGTCGCGGTCCACGGGCCAGCTGAAGACGAGCCCGCGCTCGGCGGCCAGCCGCCGCACGTCCTGGAGGATGTAGCGGTGCTTGGCCGCCGACATCGGCGTGTAAGGGAACGCGCCCCCGGCGTCCGTGAGCAGCGCGAGGCTGCGCGCGTCCGGCTCGAAGAACGGCACCCACTCCAGGGCCGCGGCGACCTCCGGGTGGTGCCGGGTGAGGTCGTGGTGCGCGAGCCACGAGTAGGGGCTGCGCAGCGAGAAGTAGAACCGCGGGGGCCGCCGCGTACGGCGGCCCCCGCGGGCGGCGGCGCTCACAGGGAGATACCGCCGTCCACCTGGAACACCTGCCCCGTGATGTACGAGGACTGCGGCGACACCAGGAACGCGACGAGCGAGGCGACGTCCTCGGGCGTGCCGAACCGCTTGAGCGGGATGCGGCCCCGCATCTCCTTGGCCGTCTTCGGCGGCAGCACCGAGGTCATGTCGGTGTCGATGAACCCGGGCGCGACCGCGTTGGCGCGGATGCCGTGCCGGCCCGCCTCCTTGGCGAAGGACCGGGTGAAGCCGATGATCCCGGCCTTGGACGCCGAGTAGTTGGTCTGGCCCGCGTTGCCGGCGACGCCCGCCACCGACGACAGCGTGACCACGGACCCGCCACCGCGCTTGATCATGGGGAACGCGACGGACCGGCACAGGTGGTAGGTGCCGTCGAGGTTGGTGCGCACGACGGCGTCCCAGTCCTCGTCCGGCATCAGCACGAGCGGGCTGTCCCGGGTGATGCCGGCGGAGGTGACGGCGGCCGTCGCGGGCCCGAGGGTGTCCTCGGCGCCCGCGACGAACTCCCGTACCTGGGCGGCGTCGGAGACGTCCACGCGGCGCGCGTACACCCGGCGGCCCAGCGCGCGCACCTCCTTCTCCACGAGGTTCGCGGACTGCTCGTCGGAGCGGTAGCAGAACGCCACGTCGTGCCCGTCCCGGGCCAGCCGCTCCACCACCGCCCTTCCGATCCCCCGCGATCCGCCGGTGACCAGCGCGACCTTGGCGCTCTGTGCCGGCTCCGCCATGCCTGTCGGCTCTGCCATGCCTGTCGTCTCCTCGATGAGTGGGGCGGGGGGTTTCACGCGGGGGCGAGGGCCCGCTCGGGGGCGGGCGCGAGGTCCGCGACATCGCGCAGCGTCACCACGAACGCCCCGAAGCCGAGGACCTGCCGGCCGCCCGCCCAGGTCTCGCCCGCGAGGACGGCCGTCTCACCGGCCGCCTTCACGAGCCGCACCCGGTGCTCCAGGACGTCGCCCGGGTAGGCGCGGCCTTCGACGGTGACCTCGTTGATGGAACCGGCGAGTTCGACCTTCCCGGCGAGCACGTCCGGGTTGGGCGCCTCCCACACCGACAGCAGCACCGCGGACTGCGCCCACGACTCGATCGCCAGCGAGACCGGGTAGGCGTAGTCCTCGGCGGCCGCGTCGGCGCCGAGCGGCGCGTAGCAGGGCTCGTTGCCGGAGACGGCCTTGACGGCGGTCAGCGACACGCCGGGCTCGACCTCGGTGACCCGGTCGACCAGCAGGATCTGGCCCCGGTGCGGGATGGTGTTCTTGATCCGGTCGACGCCGTACCCGCTCACGCGGCACCCTCGGCTTCCCGGGCGGCCGGTGCGGCGCCCTCGCGTACGCGGTAACGCAGCCGGATGTCGGCCACCTTGCCGCGGTTGGTGGAGACGGCCGCCTTGAACAGCAGACCGGCCGCGTTGTCGGCGACGGCCACGTCCGCGAGGACCCGGTCGCCGGGGAACACCGGCCGGTGGAAGCGGCAGCGGTCCATGGCGACGAGATCGACCTCGCCGCCCTCGGCGCCGTCACGGGCGGGCACGTTGCCGTGCGCCCACTGGCGGACCGTGCGGTCGGCGGCCTCGATGAGGAAGACGCCGGGCAGCACCGGGAAGCCGGGGTAGTGGCCCTCGATGACCGGGTCGTCGACCGGCACGTCGAACGCGGTGACCGCGCCCCGCTCGCCGCTGCGGATCAGCTCCAGGTCGCCCATCGGCGTCGCGGCGCTCACCGCTGCTCCCGCAGCTTCGCGTCGAGCAGGTCGTACGTGCCCTGCAACGAGGTGATGGCGGCCAGCTCGGTCTCCTGGAGCTTGACGCCGTACTCGCGCTCCAGGCTGACGGTGATCTCCAGCGCCATCAGCGAGTCCACGTCGAGGTCCTCGGTGAAGTGGGCGGTGTCGGTGACGTCGGCGACGTCCAGGTCCAGGACCTCGGCGACCAGATCGCGCAGGCGCTCCTTGTCGAGGGCCGGGGCGGCGGCGGTGGTGATGTCGGGCATGGGTGGGTCCTTCCGGGTGGTGGGCGGTCTCGGTGGAGCCGGGCGGGTCCCAGGCGGGGCGGGCCCCGGGTTGTCGTGGGCGTGCGCGGTTCCTCGCGCCCCTTCAGGGAGTTGGTCGGGTCGGGGCGGGCTTTCGTAGGTGGGGCGGGGTGAGGGTCAGGAGGCCGCTCACCGCTGCCCCGGGCGCAGGACCACGGCGCCGGTCTGGCCGTCGGGGTCCACGGAGGTGACGAGCACGGGCCCGTCCGGCGCGGCGGCGAGCGCCCCGGCCAGTTGCAGCGAGGCGGAGGCGGCGCCGAGGTCGCCGACGAGCCGGCGCAGCCGCAGCCGGGGCGGATGGTGCTCCCCGAAGACGGCGGCGAGCGCGGCGTCCTCGCGGGCGCCGAGCGGGCCCCCGGCGTCGGACGGCACGAGCAGGGCGATGTCCTCGGCGCGCACGTCGGCCTCCTTCAGCGCCTCGGTGACCGAGCGGGTGACGGCCTCGTCGGCGCGCTCGGGGTCGCCGAAGGCGATGAAGCGGCAGCCGGCGAGGGAGGCGAGCGGGGTGCGGCCGTGGGCGCGGGCCCGCTCCGCGGACTCGAGCAGGAACAGCGCGCAGCCCTCCCCGAGCGGCCCGACGGGCTGGTGGTGGGGGCCACCGGTACGGGCCCGGTACTCCAGCCAGGCGCGCTCGGTGGAGAACTCCTCGACGGCACCGCACAGCACCGCCTCGCAGTGCCGCCTGCGCAGCAGCCGGGCCGCGTAGTTGAGGGCGAGCAGGCCGGTCAGGGCGCCGCCGGAGACCGTGGTGTTGGGGCCGCGCAGGGTGTGCCAGATGGCGCTCTGCCCGGCGGCGCGGTTCATCACGGTGTTCGGGAACAGCGCCGGGTCGACGTGGAAGGGCTTCTCCCCGCCGAGCGAGTCACGGGTGAAGTCCATGATGCTCTGCACGCTGCCGTGACCGGTGCCGAGGACCATGCCGACGGCCTCGGGCACGTCCTGCGCGAGCCCGGGCCCGGCCTCGTCGAGCAGCATCCCGGCGGTGTGCACGGCGAGCGCGGTGACCCGGTCCATGGCACGGGTGCCCTTGCGGCCGAGGACCGCGCGGATGTCGAACCCGGCGATGCGCCCGGCTCGTTCGTACGGACCGAAGTCGCCGTCGCCGGGCCCGTCCTCGGTGTCCGGGTCGGCTGTGCGCACCGCGACGCGCGTCTGCCGCACGCCCTCGGCGAACGCCTCGGCGCCGAGGCCGTAGGGCGTGGCCGCGGACCAGCCGGAGACGACCAGGGTGTCCGGGTCCGCCCCGGTGGCAAGACTGGCACTCATCGCTGTCAGCTCCTGAAAGTCGTAAGGGGTACGGGAGTTACGGGCGTGCGGGCGGTACGTGAAGGGCGGCGCGCGGCCGTGCGGGAGGTGCGGGTCAGCCCCAGGCGCCGGCGGCGGCGTGCAGTTCCGCGCCGTCCACGCCGATGGTGTTGCCGGTCAGCCACGAGGACTCCGAGCGCGAGAGCAGCGCGACGGCGTCGGCGACGTCCTCGGGGCGGGTCAGGCGGCCGTGCGGGTTGTTCTCGGCGGCGCGCTCGACGTACCCGGCGTGCTCGGGGATGCGCTGGAGTGCGGGCGTGAGCGTGGTCCCGGCGCGCAGGGCGTTCACGGCGACGCCGCTGGTCGCCAACTCGCAGGCCAGTTGCCGCACATGGGACTCCAGGGCGGACTTGGCCGCGCTGACCGCCCCGTAGCTCGGCAGGTGCTGGGAGGTGCCCGCGCTGGTGAGGGCGTAGACCTTGGAGCCGGGGCGCAGCAGTCCCGCGGCGGCCAGGTCCTGCGTCCAGTAGATGAGGCTGTTGGCCATGACGTCGAGCGTCATCTCCAGCTGGCGCGGGGCGAGTTGCTTGTCCCAGCCCTCGCGCGGCAGGAACGGTACGAGGGTGCCGAAGGCCAGTGAGTGGACGAGGACGCGGATGCCGCCGCCGTGCGCGGTCAGTTCGGCCAGCTCCGGCAGGAGGCGGGCGCGGGTCGCCTTGGCCGCCGCGTTGGCGTTGAAGAAACGGGCCTGGACGCCCTTGGCGCGGATCTCGTCGACGGTCCGGGCGATCTCCTCGTCGCGGGAGGCGGTGTCGAAGTGGACCCCGGCGATGTGGACGCCCTCTTCGGCGAGGCCGAGCGCGACGGCCCGGCCGATGCCGCTGGACGCGCCCAGGACCAGGCACCAGCTTCCCTCAAGCGGTTTCAGCATGCTGCGCCTCCATGGCGTGACGGTGGACGTGGGCGGGATCGGGGTCGGGGACGCCGGGGGCGGGGCCGACCGCGGCGAGGGCGATCTGGCCGGACGCCGTGGCGCTGACGACGAGCCGGGGGCCCGTGCCGGCCGAGGTGATGGCGTGCGCGAGGGCGAGCGCCGGCCCCAGGCACCCGGCCCCGGACGGCCCGGGGACGCTGGAGCCCTCGCCCTGCCCCGCGTACGCGGCGGGCCCGGCGGACCCGGTGTACTCGGCGAGCGCCGCCCGCACGATGTCCGCGACGGCCGAGCCGTCCTGATCGAGATGCGGGACGACCGCTTCCGCGCCGGACGGCACCAGCGCGGCCAGCGCGTCCGTGAGGGCGCGGCGGGCGGCGGCCCGTCCGCCGGCGCCGGTGAGCGCGGCGGGCGGTACGAACAGCGAGCGGGCGGCGGCCACGGCCCGTACCCGCGCGCCCCGCGCCCGCGCCGCGGCGAGCGGTTCCAGGGCGAACGCGCAGGCCCCCTGCTCCCCGCCGCCGCCCCGCGCCGCGGGCAGCGGTTCCTCGGCGGCGGTCAGCAGCAGCGCGTCGCAGCGCCCGGCGGCCAGCGCGAGGGCGCCGGTGCCGAGGGCGTCGAGCGCGGCGGTGCGTTCGGTGGCGACCGTCAACGCGAAGCCCTCCAGGCCGAGTTCGGCGCTGACGCGGTTGCCGAGCACGTTGACGGCGAAGTAGGGCGCGCTGGCCGGGGAGAGCCGCTCGGCGCCCTCTTCGACGACGGTGGCGTCCATCGCGTCGAACAGCCCGGCGAGCCCCGCGTTGGTCGCCAGCAGCAGGCCGCGCCGGGACGCGGGCACGGGCCCCGGCCAGCCCTCGGCGGCGACGGCGGCGCGGGAGGCCGCCAGGGCGTACTGGGCGGCGGGCGGCAGGTACTTGTAGCCGCGCGGGCCGAGCCGCACCCGGTGGTCGAACCAGGGCGTGTCCCCGTCGCCGGGACGGCCGCCGCCCGCCGCCGCCCGCGCGGGCTCGTCGCCCCAGGGCGTGACGACGCCGATGCCGGTGACGGCGAGCAGCGCCGCGTGGTCCGTCGGGACGTTCATCGGTACTCCCCTCCTGTGCCGGCGCCGAAAGCCGTGCCCGTGCCGCCCGTTCCGACCGCGGTGTCCGTGCTGTCCGCGGTGTCCGCGGTGTCCGCGGTGAGCGCCCCGAGGACGAGCGAGGCGTTGTTCCCGCCGAAGCCGTACGCGTTGACCAGCACCCGGCGCCCGGTCAGGGGCGTCGCCGCGCCCTGCGGCAGCAGCACGTCGCAGGCCGGGTCCTGGGAGACGAGGGGCACGTTCGGCGGGACCGTGCCGTGGCGCAGGATGAGCGCGGCCGCGACCGCCCCGAGCGCGGCCGACGCCCCGCCCGCGTGTCCGACGAGCGCCTTGAGGCTGTACAGCGGCACGCGGGCCGCGTCCGCGCCGAGCACCCGGTGCAGCGCCCTGCTCTCCAGGGCGTCGTTGAGCTGGGTGCCGGTGCCGTGCGGGATGACGCAGCCGAGGTCGCCGGGCGCCCCGCCGAGGGCCTCGCGCATGGCCCGTACGATCGGCTCGCCGTCCTCGCGCGGTGCCGTCGGATGGTCGGCGTCGCAGCTCCACCCGGTGCCCCGGAGCGTGAGCGCCCGGCTGCCGGCGCCGAGCGCGCCCCGGGCCCTCGCGTGCGCCGCCGACTCGACGACGAGGACACCGGCGCCCTCCGCGAACACGGTCCCGGCGCGGTCGGCCTCGAAGGGCCGGCAGCGTTCGGGGTCGATGGCGCCGAGCCGGTCGAAGCAGCCGAGCGCGACCCGCGAGTAGGCGTCGGCGCCGCCCGCGATGACCACGTCCGCCTGCCCGGAGCGCACCAGGTCGGCGGCGGCCCCGATGGCGTACGCCCCGGCGGCGCAGGCGTTGGCGATGTCCGACGCGGCGCCGACCAGGCCGAGTTCGGCGGCGAGCCGGGTCGCCAGCCGGAAGGGCGGCCGCCAGCCGCCGTCGCCGCGCCCGCGCTCGTTGGCGCCGGGCTCGCCCATGCAGCTCCCGAGCACGACGGCCGTACGGGTGCCGGCGGGCAGCGGCGCCTGGAGCCCCGCGTCGGCCAGCGCCTCGGCGGCGGCCAGCGAAGCGAACCGCGCCGCCCGCCCTTCGGCTCCGGAGTCGGGGACCAGGCTGATGAGCGGCAGCTTCATGCGGGCGTGCGGGTCGGACGGGCGGTCGGGCAGCCGGACCCCGGCCGCCGTCATCGCCCGCCACAGCCCGTCCGCGCCTGCGCCGTGACAGCTCACGGCGCCGACCCCGGTGACCACGACCCCGGCCTCGCGGTTCATGCCGAGCGACCCTCCAGGGCCGCGTTCATGCGGTCGTCGAAGGAGACCAGGGACCAGTCGCGGCGGTTCTCGATGACCGCGTACCCGTGGGTGATGCGGCCCGTCGCGGTCTGCACCAGCTCGCCGTCGCGCAGGACGTAGGTGTCCATGCGGGAGTCGTAGGTGAAGCCCTTGAAGACGCTCTCGACGGTGAGGACGATGTACAGGTCCTCCTCCATGCGCGCCTCGTCGAGGACCGTGATCCGCGAGTGCGGCACGACCGGGATCCAGTTCTGCTCGTCGAGCAGCGTCTTGATGGAGACGCCCCGGTCGGCGACGAGCCGGTCCTTGGCCTCCTCCATCAGACGCAGGTAGCCGGACATCTGCTGGCGCTCGGTGAAGTGGCAGTACCAGTACGGGATGCGGAACTTCCAGGCGTACGCGTTCTTGCCCGCCGTCAGCTCCTTGAGCAGGTCCTCGGCGTGCACGTCGGCCTCGACGGGCTCCGGGGTCCAGGCCGGCTCGGCGCCGAGCCGGTCCACGGCGAACGGGGCGAGCGCGGCCGGCACCGGCTTCTCGCCGCCGCCGCGCGGGTCGAGGCGGAGTTGCACGCGCACGGTCGAGGTGACCGCCTTGAGCAGCGTGTCGCGCTGCACGTAGAGGGTGACGGAGAACAGCAGGTCGTCGTCGCCCGCCTTGCGGTGCGGCTTCACCTCGGCGGTCGCGGTGTCGTCGATGTGGAAGGCGTGCAGGATGCGGGTGTCGATGTCGACGAGGTCGGTGCACAGCCCGTACTCCTCGTACACCGTGCCGGGCGCGATGCCGGCCTGGCGCAGATGGTTCAGCACGGCTTCCTCGACGAGGTAGTTGACGTGCTTGAACCCGATCCAGGTGCAGATGTTGGAACCCTCGTAGCGGGGCCTGATCTCCAGGGAGCTGGGCTCCCGCAGGGCGCTGACGGCGGCGGCGATGCCGGTGGTGGAGGTGGTCGTCACGTCGACTCCGGTGCGTGGGAAGTGGGCAGGACAGCGGGCCGGGCGGCCCGCAGGCGCGCGCGACCGCCCGAAGGCCCGCAGGTCTTCGGTGGGGTGAGACGGTTCAGGTCGTGGTCAGGGGTGGACGGGGTCGCGGACGGGCGGCCGGCCGGGGACGGCGAACACCTCGCCGAGCAGCCGCTCCACATCGGCGGCGAACCGCGCCGGGCGCTCCGCCATGGCGAAGTGCCCGCAGTCCTCGTAGCGGGCGAGGCGCCCGTCGGGCAGCGCCCGCGCCAGCGCCTCGGCGTCGGCGGGCGGCGCCGCGAAGTCGTCCGCGCCGCTCACCACGAGCACCGGCAGGGTCAGCGCCGCCACGTCCAGGCGCGGGCTGCGCAGGTACGCGCCGAAGAACTGCTGCCAGCCGTACGGGCCGATCCGCTCCCGCACGCGCAGGGCCATCGCGGAGCGCACCTGCGGGGAGACGCGGTCGCCCGTGCCGATACGCAGTCCTTCCTCCAGGATGCGGTGGAAGCCGCTCAGGTAGTACAGGGCGTCGTCCCAGGTGAAGTCGTCGGGGCTGCGGCGGTGGAAGGGGGCGACGACCACGGCGGCGCGCGGCCGGTCCGCCGCCGGGCGACGGGCGACGGCCTCCAGGGCGGGGCTCGCCGTGAAGGAGTGCGCGACGAGGGCGTCGGCGCCGCCGGGCACCGCGTCCAGGGCGTGCGCGACGTGGTCGGCGGGGTCGTCGTCCTGGCTCCAGCGCGGGTCGCCCTCGGCGCCCCACGGCAGCACGGCCTCCCACACCTCGACGCGGTCCGGCGCGCGGTCCGTGTACTCCTGCCACACGGACGTGCTCCCGGCGAGCCCGTGCAGCAGCAGCACCCGTACGGGGGTGCCGGCCGCGCGGGCCGGCCGCCGCAGGCGTACGACGGCGCTGCGGTGGCCTCCCGCGCCGAACAGCCCACGGCTCAGCGGAGTCCGCACCCCACCGCCGGCCCGAGCGCCGATCCTCTCGCCGGTCCGGTCGCCGGTCTTCTCGCCGGTCCTCTCGCTCGTCGCCCCGCCGCTCATCGCCCGGCCCCCGCGAGGACGGCGGCCGGGGCGTTGGCAGGCCGGGTCAGCAGCAGCGCGGCTCCCGCGTCGTCGCCGCCCGCGTCCCCGGTGCCCGCGCTGGCCAGCACCGCGTCGTCGGCGGCGCCGGTGTCCCGGTGCCGGTCGAGCCAGACGGTGGCAGCGGCGCACTGCAGGACACCGAGGGCGCCGGACGCCGGGCCCTGATGCTCGGTCAGGTCGTGCACGGGGACGCCCTGGGCCGCGGCGCCGAGGGAGGGCGCGGGCGGGCGGATGCCCTCCGGGTGCTCGGGCACGCACCACAGCCCCAGCGGCCCGGGGCGCAGGTCCCGTACCTCCGCGACGGCGTCGGCGTGCCGGGCGCGCCGGGCGTAGGGCCCGAGGGCGGCCAGGGCGCGGGCGCCGCGCGCGGCGGCGGACGCGGCGGACTCGACGACGAGGGCGACCGCCCCGTCGAACAGGGCGGGCACGTCCCCGGCGCGTTCCTCACGGGTCGCGGTGACATGCCGTACGGCCGGGTTGTCGGGTTCGACGCCGACGGCGAGGACGCGTTCCACGCGGCCCGCGAGGACGAGCAGCCGCGCCCAGTCCACGGCGTCGAGGCCGGACGTCGGCCCGTTGCACAGCGTCAGGTTGGCGCCGCGCAGGCCGTGCGTGATGGCGACCCAGGACGCGACGACGTTGCTGGAGGTGGCGGGCAGCGTCATGGGGCTGGTGCCGAGGTAGGTCTCCTCGGCGATGGTCGCCACGGTCCGGCAGACGGTGTCGGCGTTGCCGTAGTTGGTGCTGACGCTCACGCCGACGCTCTCGCCTGGCACGGTCAGGTCGCCCGCGCCGTCGGTGAGGCCGGCCGCCGCGAGCGCGTCGCGGGCGGCGACCATGGCGAGCTTGGTGGCGCGGTCCTTGTAGCGCAGGCCGCGCCCGGTGAGCCTGCCGACCGGGTCGTGGGCGTCCGCGTGCGCGGCGGGCAGCGGGCCGAGCAGCCCGGCCGGTCCGTCAAGGCCGCGTACGGCGGTGCCGAGGCCGGTGATGACGACCTCACGGGTGTGCGCGGTCATCGGACCGTCTCCTCTCCGGCGCCCGGCTCCGCGGTGCGTGGCTCTGCGGTGACCGGCGCCGCCGTACCCGCCGCGGCCCGCTCGACGACGGCGACGGCGTTGAGCCCGCCGAAGCCGAAGGAGTCGATCTGCGCGAGCGACAGCGGCTCGGCGGGGCGCACGGACTCGCCCCGGACCAGCCGGAACCCGTCGACGGCCGCCACCGGGTCGTCGAGGTACTTCGTCGCCGGCACGGTCCCCGTGCGCAGCACGTCGACGGCCGCGACCAGGCTGTGCAGCCCGGACGCCCCGGCGGTGTGCCCGGTCATGGACTTGATGGCCGTCATGTACGGCGACGGGGAAAGACCCGCGAACACCGAGCCGAGCGCCGCCGACTCCGCCTCGTCGTTCAGCGGGGTGCCGGTGCCGTGCAGCATGACGACGTCGATGTCGGCGGGCTTCACCCCGGCCCTGCGGTGGGCCTCGTGGACGGCGGCGGTGATGCTCTTGGCGTCGGGCGCCGAGGGGTGGTGGGCGTCGCAGTTGACGGCGACCCCCCGCACCCGGGCGTGCACCCGGGCGCCGGGCCCCGGCCCGTCCGCCTCGCGCCGCAGCACCACCGCGACGGCCCCCTCGCCCTGGAGCATCCCCCGCCGCGCCTTGTCGAACGGCCGTACGCGGTCCGGGGCTTCGGGATAGCAGCGGTCGAGCAGCCCGTACGTGCTCTCGGTGATGGTGTCGACGCCGGCGACGACGACGGTGTCGGCGCGGCCGAGGTCGAGCAGGTCGGCGCCGAGGGCCAGCGCGTACAGGGACGCCGAGCAGGCGTTGGCGACGGTGTGCGTGTCGGCGGCCCGGAACCGGCGCCGCAGCATCGTCCCGAAGTGCAGGTCGGCGGCGTCGAAGGGGACGCCGTCGCGCCAGGACAGCTCGACCGAGCGCAGTTCGCGCAGGGTCGTGCCGACCAGCACCGGAACCCCGGACAGGTCCTCGCCGAGCCCGGCGTCCGCCGCCGCCTGCGCGACGGCGCTCTCCAGCCAGCGGGTCGCGCGCAGCGGCTCGTCCACCCCGTCGGCGGGCCGGTCGTCGATCTCGTACGCCACCTGCGCGCGGAACTTGTCGCGGTCGTAGCCGCGCAGCGGTCCGAGTCCGCTGCGCCCCGCGACAAGCGAGCCGAAGATCTCGTCGGCGCTGTCGCCGATGCTGGCGACGGCGCCCATGCCCGTCACGATCCAGCTCATGCCGCGCTCCGGTAGGCGCCGAGGATGAGGACGGCGTTGTTGCCGCCGAACGCGAGCGCGTTGTTCTGCACCACGTCCAGCTCCGCCGCGACGGCCTCGTTGGGTACGCAGTCGAGCGCGCACTCGGGGTCGGTCTCGCGGTGGTTGATCGTCGGGGGGACGAACCCCTCGGTGATCGCCAGCGCGCAGGCCGCCGCCGAGACAGCGCTGGCCGCGCCCATGCTGTGCCCGATCATCGACTTGATGGAGACCGTGCGCGGCATGTGGTCCTCGCCGAACACCTGGCGGATGGCGCCCGCCTCGGTGATGTCGTTGGCCTTGGTGCCGGTGCCGTGCGCGGAGACGAAGTCGATCTGGTCGGGTGTCACCCCGGCGTTCTTGTGGGCGATCTCGATGGTGCGGGCGATGCTGTCGCGGTCCGGCGCGACGGGGTGCAGGGCGTCGCAGGCGAGCCCGTACCCGAGGACCTCGGCGTAGATCCGGGCGCCGCGGGCGAGCGCGGAGTCCAGCGACTCCATGAGCAGGATGCCGGCGCCCTCGCCGGTGAGGATGCCCTCGCGGTCCTTGTCGAAGGGCCGGCACACCTCGGGGGCGACCGTGCCGAGCCGGTAGAACCCGGTGAACGTCTTGCGGCAGGCGGCGTCGGCGCCACCGCACAGGGCGATGTCGACGTCGCCGCTGCGCAGGGCGTCGTAGCCGTAGCCGACCGCGTAGTTGCCCGCCGCGCACGCGGTCGGGATCGTGACGGCCTCGACGTCGCTGAGGTCCAGTTCGCGCACGATGCCCGCCGAGAGCCGGCCCGCCGGGATGCGCCGGGCGACCGCCGGGTCGTAGTCGTGCGGAGCCTGAGGGTCCGGCCCGCCGTCCGCCATGTCGGCGGCGACGAGCTGGTCCAGGTCACGGGACTCGCCGTCCGTGGTGCCGACCGACACCAGGGAGCGGCGGGCCCGTACGTCCTCCTCGGTCAGGCCGGCGTCCTCGACCGCCATCCGCGCGGCGGCCACCGAGAACTGGCTGGCGCGGCCCAGTTCGTCGGGGTGCTGCCGGGTGATCCAGCGTCCGGGCTCGAAGTCGGTGACCTCGCAGCCGTTGGCGTGGGCGAAGCCGGCCGTGTCGAACGCGGTGATCGGCTTGACGCCGCTGCGTCCCTCACGGAGTCCGGCGGTGAAGTCCTCGACGCCGATGCCGATGCTGGTGATCACACCGAGTCCGGTGATGACCACCCGGCGCCCCGGGGCCCGTGTGTCTGTGCTGATCGAAGCATTCATCGAAGCTCACCCGTCTGACGGTCGGTTACGGCGGTCAGCGCTGGGCGGCTTCGGACACCACCGCGTACACGCCCTCGAGGTTGACCATGCGGCTCAGCTCGGCCTGGTCGATGGTCACCTTCTGCGTCCGCTCCAGGGCCGCGAGGATCTCGATGGCACGCAGCGAGTCGGCGTCGTGCTCCTCCTTGAAGAGGCTGGTCTCGCTGACCTCGTCCTCGTCGATCTCGAGGATGTCGCAGACGATCTCCTTGATCTCCTGCTTGCGGGCAGCGTCCAGGCCGTTCGTCAGGCTCACGTTGGTCATCTCGGCTCCCAGGGATTTCGTACGGGATCACCCTGACCCCGCCCCCCGAGACTCACCCCCCCGGCTATACGCCCCCTATACGCCAGGCCCCCAGGGGGCGCGAGGAACCGCGCACGCCCACGACAACCCGGCCGAGCCGATCAACTCCCTAAAGGGGCGCGAGGAACCGCGCACGCCCACGACAGCCCGGCCGAGCCGATCAACTCCCTAAAGGGGCGCGAGGAACCGCGCACTCCCGCTAAAACCCGGGCTGAGCCGATCAACTCGCCAAGGGGCGCGGGGAACTGCGCAAAACGCCCACTACAACCCGGGCCGAGCCACCCAACCCCCCGAGAGGGAACCGCCCATCACAACGGGCCGGAGCCAGAAGACTCCCCACCCACAAGCCACCCAAGCTGCGCGGCCCGCAACCCCGCCTGAAACCGACTCCGAGCCCCAAGCCGAGTCATCAACTCCGCGGTGATCCGCCGCCCCGTCCGCACGGAAATCCCCAGCTTCCGAGCAACGACCTCATCCGTGAGCCCCTCCCCCAACAACCGCAAAATCGCCTGCTCCTGAGAGGAAAGCCCCCCATCAGCCCGATCCCGCTGATGCAACCGCCCCCGGGTGAACGGCACCGCGCTCTCCCACACCCGCTCGAACAACTCACACAGCGCGTGGATGATCCCGGGCCCGTGCAACACGAGCGCCCCGACCGAGGTGTCCTCAGGATCAAGCGGCAACACCGCATGCGCCCGATCGAAGATCAGCATCCGGGACGGCAGCTCGGCGGTGGTCCGCACATCGTCCCCGTTCCCCTGCAACCACCGCAGATGCTCGACGGTCGCGGGATCGTTGTGGGCGCTGTCGAGATAGACGGACCGCATGGTGACCCCGCGTTCGGCCAGCTCCCGGCAGAGCGGCTGACTGGCCTGCCGGCTGGCCTCGGTCTGCGGCCCCCCGGACGCGAAGGTCAACAGCTCCGAGCTGCACTTCTGGGTCAGTTCCTCAATGCGGAAACGTATCTCCGTAAGCCCCTCGAACCGTTCGATGACGGAACTGTGCAGATCCTGCTGGGCCGCGTGATGGTCCTCGACCAGCCGGGCCACTTCGACGCGCGCGGCATCCAACTGCTGGCGACGCTGCAGGAGTTCGTTCTCATGACGGGTGACGAGCGCTTCGAGGGCGACGCCAGGACTGACCGCACGGAACTTGTCGGGCGCACCCCAGTCGGGCTTCACCAGCGACAGCCGTATGCATTCTTCGAGAACGGAACAGACCACTTCGGAATTCCAGCCGAGAAAACCCCCCAGTTCCTCGACCCCGAATTCCGGATTCCTGAGCAGTGCCCGATACATCTCGGACACCCGTGGCGAAACTCCCAGCACGTTCAGCACCCCAAGCCCCCCTCCCGGACCGTGGGTCAGTATGACCCACGTCGTTCACAGGCAGGGGAAGCGGAAACGAAAACGTGTGAATCCTGTGCGGTAGCACAAAGGCCCGGCCCACGCACGGGGCGTGAGCCAGGCCGTTTTCAGTCAACGTGTCCGAAAATCATCCCCAGATGGGGTCCTTCGGGTCCCCCTCCGGAGCCCCCTGCGGGCCCGTCCCCCAGATCGGGTCCTTCGGGCCGTCCGCCACCGTCGCCGGCCCGGTGCCCCAGATGGGGTCCTTCGGGCCGTCCGTCACGGACGCGGGCCCGGTACCCCAGATGGGGTCGTTCTGGGCCGCGACCGTCGCACTCGTCCCCCCGAACTGCGCGTGAGCACTCACCACAGACGCACCCGACACACCCAGAGCCACGGCAAAAGGAACCAGGGCGACTGCGACGGCACGCAGCAGAGTCCGCTTCACGAAAATATCCCCCTCGACAGAGCTTCACGCTCAAATTCGGAGCGGCTCGGCGCCGCCCGACATGTCGAATCTTGCCGAACTCCCACCCCGAAAAGCCATGCCGTCCCAATTCAGGGAACTGCACTGGCAGCATACTGACACCGGAATTACTCCCCCCGTTTCCCCCCAGCCCCCACCCACCAGCGCCTTCCCCCATTTCTCCCCTCCCCCACCCCCACCCCGAGCCCCCGCCCGGGGCCCCCACCCACGCCGGGCTGCAACAAGATGCCACCCCCCGCCGGACCCCCAGCCCCCGCGACACCCCGATCCGCTACCCTGTTCACGGTTCACGTCAGCGAGCGGCCCCCGGGCCCGCCCCTGACCCCGCCTCCGTAGCTCAGGGGATAGAGCACAGCTCTCCTAAAGCTGGTGTCGCAGGTTCGAATCCTGCCGGGGGCACGGCACCAAGGGCCAGTTCAGAGGTTCGACCCTCTTGAGCTGGCCCTTTGTCGTGCGCGCGCAGGACTACAGGAGCGCGCACACCCCCGCCCCCCTCACCCCACTTGCATGATTTTGATGCACATTATCTATCGTGCAATGATTGTTGCAACATTTCCGTTGAGGTCGGTGTCGGCCCCCGCCCGCCGGGAGAGGCCGTCGTCTCGCACGAAGGAGCAGCATGAGGGAGCACGCGAAGGCAGGAGACTCTCGGCAGCCCTCCGGACGTACGGGGCCGCACCACCGCCCCGCCCGCGCCACGACCGCCGCCGCGCTCGGCGCGATGACCGTAGTGGCGCTCCTCACGGTCACCGCCGCCCCCGCCCAGGCCGCCGCCCCGGGGGAGACGTCCACGGCGCTCGTCACCAGCGGCGCCTTCGCGGCGGCCGAGAAGCCGGGCCCCGGCGTGGCGACGCCCGTGATCACGCTGCCCGCCGATCACTCCACCCTGCGGATCGGACGCAAGACGAACCTGCTCAACTTCGCCGGTACGGGCGCCCCGGGCGGTTCGCTGACCCTGCAGTACCGCAAGGCGGACGCCACGTCCTGGGAGACGCTCACCAGCTTCACCGGGCTCGTCGGACCGGACGGGAAGTGGGCGGCCAGCGCCCGCTTCCCCGACGGCGTTCTGACGGACGGCGGCCTGTTCACCTTCCGCGTCGTACAGAAGCTCCGCCGGCTGGAGCGGATCTCGGCGCCCGTCACCGTGACCCTCAAGATGGGCGTACAGCCCGCGCAGTTCACCACCCCGCGCGAGGGGGTCGCCCTGTCGAAGGCGTTCTGGCAGCTCGACTTCGGCGGCATCGGCGAACCCGGCGCCCGCGTCTCGCTGTTCTACGGCCCGCACCACACGCCGATGCCGCTCGAGTACGGCGGGCGCGTGGCCGACGACGGCACGTGGGCCGTCTCCGTCCTGAAGGGCAACGTGCCCGCCGGCACATGGGACTTCTATGTCACCGAGGATGCCGACCCCGGACACGAGGACAAGCGCACGATCACCATCATCGACGACCCCGACAGCTCACAGCTCCAGTGGAAGGTGTCGGACACCACCACCCGGGTGCGGGCGGGCGACACGATGGACCTCTCCGGCTGGACCAACTCCCGTGACCCCATCGGCAAGGTGGAGACCTACCTGACCGCAGGGGGCCGGAAGTTCCCCCTCGCCCTGATCGACACCCGACGCAACGGCCCGAACTCCGCCGTCTACGAGAAGTCCGGCGTCCCCCTTCCGGCCGACGTCCCGCCCGGCATGGCGAACCTCGTGGTGACCGAACCGGGCAACCCCGACAACTTCGACAGTATCCCCGTCGAGATCCTTCCCGTCCTGCCGCTGAAGCTGACGCTCGTCGCCCGCAACGGCGAGCGGATCCGGACCTTCGAGGGGACGGGGCAGCCCGGCGCCACGGTGCAGTTCAAGAAGGCGGACGGCACCTGGACCGACGCACCCGGCACGACCGACCCGGACGACGACGGCGTGATCGATGACCGGTACCTCTACACGAAGTGGAAGGACGCCTGGGACTGGCACCGCCTGACCGCCCGGCAGGTGTACCTCGGCGGCGACACCGGCCCCGAGACCCCGGTCACCTTCGACATGCCCGCACCGGTGGTCTACTTCGTCGGCCGGAGCGGGTCCAACGTGGTGATCAAGGGAACCGCCCTCGGTGACGACGGCAGCAAGGGAACGGTCCAGGTCCAGGGGGCCGACGGCGCCTGGTTCGACGCGGGCGGCATCAGCCGCTTCGGCGCCTTCGACGTCTCGGTGGACGGCACCCGCCTCGGCGACACGTTCAAGGTCCGCTTCATCGACGACTGGACGAAGCAGCCCACGCCCCCGAGCACGCCCCAGCCGACCCCTGCCCCCTCCCCCACCCCGAAGTCGGCACCCACCCCGGCTCCCGAGCGCACGGAAACCCGAGCCCCCGGCACGCCTCCCGCGACCACCGGCGCCGACCCCAGCGACGCCACCGACACCACCCGCGCCGAAACCCCGCCCGCCCGCTAGCCCCCCGCCCGACAACCCCCGCCTACTCCCCGAGCGCCCCCCGCACAACCCCCCGCAGATCCTCGTCCGGCACGGACGCCGCGTCTTCCTCGCGGAGGCGGATCGTCGCCTTGCCGGTGATCAGGTCGGGGTGGCGGGCGCTGAAGCCGCCGTCGTTGTCGGGGTGCCAGCCGTAGAGGGAGATGCCGTGCTGCCAGACCCCTACGTACAGGCGGTGCTTGCCCACGCGGTAGGTCGGCATCCCGTAGGACAGGGCCACCGTCGCCTGCGGGAACTCCTCGCGGATCAGTTCGCTGACCCGGGTGAAGAGCGCGCGGTGTTCGGGCGGGATGGCGTCGAGGTACTCCCGTACAGCATCCATGCCGTCAGTGTGCGGCGGCCTCGCGGCACCCGCCCCCCGAGCGCGGCCGGACGGGCGGTCCGACCCCGGCCCAGCCTGACACGAAGAAACGACCCTACCCCCCTGACCTGCGGTGATGGTGATGCGCGCGGTGGGTGTCTATGGTCGGGCCGTGGCTTTCATCATGGTGTGCGAGGACGACGCGGCGGTCCGTGACGTCCTGCGCCGCGCCCTGGAGCACGACGGCCACACCGTCGCCGTCACCGACAGCGCCGAGGGACTGCTGGGCCGGCTCGACCCCGCCCCGCGCCTGGTCGTGCTCGATCTGGGGCTGCCGGACGCCGACGGCCGTGACGTATGCCTGGCGCTGCGGGCCCGTGGCGTGGACGCGCCCGTGCTGATGCTCACCGCGCTGGACGGGCTGCACCACAAGGTGGGCGGGTTCGAGGCGGGCGCCGACGACTACATGACGAAGCCGTTCGACATCCCGGAGCTGCTGGTGCGGGTGCGGGCGCTGCTGCGCCGGGCCACCGTCGAGGCCGCGCCGCACGAGGTCGTCCTCGACCCGGCGAAGCACGTCGTCACGCGGGACGCGGTGAGCATGGACCTGACACCCACCGAGTTCCGGCTGCTCGGCCGGCTGATCGCCTCGCAGGGCGACGCCGTACGCAGGCACGCCCTCGTCGCCGCCGGGTGGCCGCACGGCGCGCAGGTCAGCGACAACACCCTGGACTCCTTCGTCCGCCGCCTGCGCACCAAGCTCGCCCCGCTGGGCGTCGCCGAGCGCCTGGCGACCGTGCGCGGCGTCGGCTACCGGTGGCAGTGACCGCCCGGCCGTGAACGGGTTCCGCGCGCGCGTCGTCGCCCTCACCGTCGTTCTCGCCACCGCCGTCGTCGCCGTCCTCGTCGTCGTCTCGCACGTGCTGCTCAGCGGCGTGACCGACGCCGACGCCCGCGACCTCGCGCACACCCGCGCGGAGGCCGTCGCCGCGAACGTCACCTCGGCCGGCGGCCGGGTCGTCGTCGCGGAGAGCGGCAGCGAGGCGCTGGACGAGGTGGCCTGGGTGTACGCGGACGGCGGCCTCGTCGACGGCAAGGTCCCGGCCCTGCTCGCCCCCCGCGTCGAGGCGCTGGCCGCCTCGGGCCGCCCCCGCACCACGACCGCGGGCCACTACCTCCTGTACGCACGCCCGGTCCCGCTGCGCGGCCATCACGTGATGGTGGTCGTACGCGTCGACCTCACCCCGTACGAGACGTCCGAGCGGCGCGGTCTGACGCTGTCGCTGGTGCTGGGCGGGCTGACGGTCGCGCTCGCGGGCGTGGTCGCGCATCTCGTCGTGCGGCGCGCGTTGCGGGTGGTGCGCGAGATGGCGGTGCTCGCGGACGACTGGAGCCATCACGAACCGGGGCGGCGGTTCGGGCTCGGCGTGCCGCGCGACGAGTTCGGCGAGCTGGGCCGGACCCTCGACCACCTCCTGGACCGCGTCGACCGCGCCCTCGCCGACGAGCGCCGCCTCACCGACGAGATCGCCCACGAACTGCGCACCCCGCTCACCGTCCTGCGCGCGGAGGCGCAGCTCGCGCAGCTCTCGGACGGGCCGCTCGCGCCGGACGCGGTGCTGCGCGAGGTGGACCGGCTGGACGCCGCCATCACCACGATCCTGCGCGCGGCGCGGTCCCGTACGGGCGCCGGGACCCGCTGCGACCTGCGGACCGCCGTACGCCAGTGCGTCGCGGGGCGCGCCGGGGCGGGCATCGGCGTCGAGGTGCCCGCCGGGATCGAGGTCGCCGTCTCGGCCGAGGTCGTCGGCGCGCTGCTCTCGCCGCTCCTCGACAACGCCCTGCGCCACGCCCGCTCCCGCGTGTGGATCACCGGGCGGGTGGGCGAGGAGAAGGAAGGGCGGCCCGGCTCGGACGGCGGGGCGGTCGTGGTGGACGTGTTCGACGACGGGCCCGGCTTCGACCCCGCCGAGGTCGAGCGCGTCTTCGAGGCCGGCGTGACGGGCGGCAGCGGCGGCTACGGGCTCGGGCTGCCCGTCGTCCGGCGTATCGCCGCGTCGGCGGGGGCGGAGGTACGGGCCGTCGCGGACGGGCGCGGCCACGTGGAGGTCACGCTGCCCCGGTGGCGGGCGGCCGCCTAGGCGGGCGTACGGGGACGCGCGTGCACCGGGCGGCAGGCGTACGCGGGGTGCATGTGAGGCCGGCGGGGACGCGGTCAGGTTGTGTGCAGGTTCCCCGCGTGAGGGTCGGCGCATGACGACGACAACCGAGGCCCCCGCGCACAGCGGGCGGCGGCTCATGCTCAACAAGGTTCCCGAGGTCACCGTCTGGTTCTGGGTGATCAAGGTGCTGTGCACGACGGTCGGGGAGAGCTTCGCCGACTGGATCAACATGAAGCTCGGCGTCGGCCTGGTGAACACGGCCTGGATCTTCACCGCCGTGTTCGTCGCGGTCCTCGCCGTCCAGCTCCGCCTGAAGCGGTACGTGCCGTTCCCGTACTGGCTGACCGTGGTCGTGGTCAGCGTCACCGGCACCCTGTACACGGACATCCTGACCGACCAGCTCGGCGTGCCGCTGTGGATCAGCACCGCCGTCTTCTCGGTGCTGCTCGCGGCCGTCTTCGGCGCCTGGTGGCTGCGGGAGCGGACGCTGTCCATCCACTCCGTGAACACGCTGCCCCGCGAGTCCTTCTACTGGCTGACCGTCCTCGTCACGTTCGCCCTCGGCACCGCGACCGGCGACTGGACGCTGGAGCTGACCGGCTGGAGCCCCGGCGCGTCCGTGCTGCTGCCGCTCGGCCTCATCGCCGCGATCACCCTGCTGTGGCGGTACGGCGCGAACCCCGTCCTGTCCTTCTGGCTCGCCTACATCCTGACCCGGCCGCTCGGCGCGAACATCGGTGACTGGCTCGCCTCCCCCAAGGTCGCCCAGAGCCCCGGCGACCCGACGGGGCTCGCGCTCGGCACGTTCACCACCAGCCTGATCTTCCTCGGGCTGATCCTGGCGACGGTCGTCTATCTGACGGTGACGCGGTCGGACGTGACGGAGACACACGAGGCGACCCACGCCACACCCGCCCCCGGCGACCCGCGCCGGGAACGGGTCGCGCTCGCCGGGTTCGGCGCCCTCGCCCTCGCCACGGCGGGCCTGCTGGTGTGGGCGCACGGACAGCCGCACGTCGGGCCCGCGCCGGAGACGGACGCCACGTCGGCCGTCCACATGGCGCCCGGCGAGGCCGTGAAGAAGTTCCCGCCGGCGAAGGTCGCCCGGCTGCGGTCCCTCGCGTCCACGTCCCTGAAGGACGTACGGGCGGGCGACGCGTCCGGCGCCCACGCCGCCGCGCAGTCGCTGCGCGACCTGTGGGACGCCGATCAGGCCACGCTCCAGCCGCTCGACACGACCGGCTGGACGTCCATCGACGCGCAGATGGACAAGATGCTGAAGACCTTCGGCATCGACCACCCGAACCCGCCCGAGCCGGCCGCCCGGCAGCGCAAGGAACTCTCCGCGCTCCTCACGGACATGGGCTGACGGCACCCGCGTACACCGACGCGGCGGCGAGCGCGTATCCGCACGGCGGTACGTGACACCCGGCCCGCGCATCATCCGCACAGGGGTACGTGACATCCGACCGCGCATATCCGTACGACCGAGCGAGTCGCTCACCCGATCGTGAGTTCCGGCCCGCGCGAAGGTCCCGCGCCGCGATCCTCGTCCCAGCGGCGCGGGACCGGCGCCGGTGGCCGAGTGCGGGTGGGGGCGGGGCGCATGACCTGGGACGACGCGGGGCGCGGACGGGAGGCCCGGCCGGGCGCGGGCGGCACCCCTGACCCCGGCCCGGCCCAGCCGCTGCTGCTGCTCGCCGGGGCGGCCGATCTCGCCGTCACCGGCATCGGCGCCGCCTTCGGCACCGTACGGGGACTGCTGCGCAGGTCCGACGCGGGCGAACTGGCGTCGCAGGCCGAGCAGGACCTCGCCGCGCGCGGGCGCCTCGTCCTCGACCGGTACGCCAGCGCGCCGCCGCCGTATCTGGAGGTCCTGGCCCGGCACGCGACCGCCGGCCGCGAGGGCCTCGATGGGCGCTGACCGGTGGGAACCGGTCGCGTTCAAGGCCCGCGTGGACGAGGTGCTGCGGCACTTCGTCGCGCGGGAGGCGGACCGGTTCGCGGCCGTGGACCCGCTGCTCGACCCGGTGGCCGAGCAGATCGAGGCGGCCGTCGCGGACGGCAAACGCCTGCGGGCCGCGTTCTGTTACTGGGGCTGGCGCGCGGCCGGGCAGCCCGACAGCGACGCCCTGGTGCGGGCCGCCGCGTCCATGGAACTCGTGCACGCGGCGGCCGTCGTCCACGACGACCTGATCGACGACAGCGCCCTGCGCCACGGCCGCCCCACCGCGCACCTCGCCCTGCGCGCGGCCGTACGGGGACGGCCGCGCGGCGCCGACGCGGCCAGGTCGCTCGCGATGCTGGCCGGGGACCTGTTGATGGCGCTCGCGGGGCAGTTGTTCGCGGACTGCGGGCTGCCCGCCGCGTATCTGGCGCGCGCCCGGCCGCTGTGGTGGGTGATGGCGCGGGAGCTGATCGCCGGGGAGTGCCTGGAGATCCTGCGCACGGGCGCCGACCCCGACACGGGCGCGTCGCTGAAGGTCGTCCGGTACAAGACGGCCAAGTACACCGTGGAACAACCCCTGTTGATCGGCGGGGCGCTCGCGGGCGGGTCGGCGCGGCTGGCCGAGGGCTGCTCGGCGTACGGGCTGCCGCTCGGGGAGGCGTTCCAACTCCGCGACGATCTCCTCGGGTTGTTCGGCGACCCGGACCGCACCGGCAAGGCGCCCGCCGACGACGTGAGCGGCCACCGGCCCACCGCCCTGCTCGCGGAGACGTGGCGGCTGGCGGGCCCGGAGGACCGCGAACGGCTGCGCACGCTGCTCGGCACCCCCGCGGACGACCCCGCCGCACCGGCCGCGCTGGACGCCGTACGCGAGACCATGCGCGCGCTCGGCGCTCCCGGCCGCGTCGAGGCCATGATCGGCGCCCGGGTCCGCGAAGCGCTCGCCGCGCTCGACGAGCTGCGCCTGCCCCCGCCCGCGCACACCGCCCTGGCCGCGCTGGCCCGCTCCGCCACGGACCGCCAGTTCTGACGCCCCCGCCCGACACACCCGACGGAGCCCTCCATGCCGCACACGCCCCCACCGCACACCCCGTCGCCCCACACGCCCCCGCCCCACCCCGGGCCCGGCGCACCCCAAGACCCGTACACGGACGCCTCCTTGGACGCGCTGCGGCTCGCCGGTGACGAACTCGCCGACGCCACCGTCGCCACCCTCTTCGAACGCGGCGAGGTCGGCGTCTTCAACTCCCTGATGCGGTACGTCTCCACGGCAGGCTCCCCGCTGCCGGAGGGGCTGCCCGAGGTGGCGCGGGAGTACCTGGAGGCGACGCGGACCCCGCCGGCGTGGGTGGACTGGGAGGAGATGGAGAAGGCGCGGCTGTTCTTCATCGACAACAACGTCCACATCTCCACGGCGCTGTCCTTCGCGTCGATGCCCGCCTGCTATCTCGTGCCGCACGTGGCGAAGCTGCTGTCGACGACGCACGGGCTGTCGTATCCGTCCAAACGCATGGCGGAGACAGGGCAGTTCACGGTCTACCTGATGCAGCCGGACGCGTTCGAGGCGGGCGGCCGATTCGTCCCGGCGGCGCAGAAGGTGCGCCTGCTGCACGCCTCGATCCGCCACCACCTCACGCGTGAGAACCGCTGGGACGCCGCCGCGCTCGGCGTGCCGATCTGCCAGGAGGACATGATCGGCGGGCAGATGTTCTTCTCGCTGCTCGTCCTCGACAGCCTGCACCGGCTCGGCATCCACATGACGCGGGAGGGCGCCGAGGCGTACTACTACGCGTGGCGGGTCGTCGGCGCGATGCTCGGCGTCGACCAGACGGCCGTCCCGCGCACGCTGGAGGAGGCCCGCGCGTTCCTCGACCGCTACATGCTCCGGTACATGGGCCCCTCCCCCGAGGGCTCCCACCTCACGCGCCAACTCATCGACCTGTACGAGGAGATCGTGCCCGGCACGTTCTTCGACCCGATCGTCTCCGCGCTGATCCGCCACCTGGTCGGCGACACGTGCGCGGACTGGCTCGACGTCCCCCGCAGCCGCTGGGACACGGCCGTCCGCGCGGTCCCGCACCTGCTGGGCGTCCTGGAGACCATCGAGGACCGCTCCCCGCTCGGCGCCTGGGCCCTCGACCGCCTCGGCCACCTGACGACCGCCCTCGAACTGTCCTCCCTCACCCGCGGCCGCGTCATGCACTACGCGATCCCGGACGACCTGAAACATGACTACGGCGTCCCCACCCCCCACCCCACCCGCTGGCAGCCCCCGGCCCCGACGGTGGGGTGAGGCGCGCCGCCGCTCAGGGGGCGGTGGCGTGGTGGATGTGGGTGTGGACGTGCATGTCGTGCCAGCCGTCCGTGTGGAGGGCCGCGCTGTGGCGGGTGCCTTCCAGGGGGTAGGCGGACTTCTCCGCGACGCGGCAGGAGGCGGGGTTGCGGGTGGAGTGGAGCAGGTCCAGGCGGTGGAAGCCGCGGGACAGGGCCCAGGCGGTGGCGGCGGCGAGAGCGCGCGGGGCGACGCCCTGGCCGCGGGCGGCGGGCAGCACCCAGTAGGCGACCTCGGCGGTGCCGTCGACGGGGTTCACGTCGCGTACGGCCATGCGGCCCAGCGGGGTGCCGCCGGTGGTACGGGTGATCAGCCACTGGGCGCCCTCGCCGCGGGCCCAGGCGGCGTGGATGCCCGCGATCCAGGTGCGGGCCTCGTCCGCCGAGTCCATCGTGCGGGCGTGCCAGTGGCTGAGGGCGGGGTCCTGGAACGCCTCGTGGACGGTCGCCGCGTCGGTGAACTCCATGGCCCGCAAGGTGAGTTCGGCGTCGTCGGTGCGCAGGGTGGGCGGGGTCGTCGCGGAGAAGGTGCCGGGCCGGATCGGGGACTTCGTCAGTGACGGCATACGGGCATTCTGTCCGCGCCTCCCCTCCGCGCGCCCACCTGTTGCAACATGTGCACGCCTGTTGCGCGGAGGTTGTTACGGTCGGGGAGACGGCAGCGAGCAGGCACCCGCACCGGAAAGGACGGCACCCGTGCGCCCACCCCGACCGCCCTCGGTCATCTGCGTCGGCGAGACGATGGCCCAGGTCACGCCCGTCGACGGCGCCGGCCTCGACACCAGCGCGGCGCTGCGGCTCGCCGTCGCGGGCGCCGAGTCGACCGTCGCCCAGTACCTCAGCGACCTCGGGCATCCGGCGGCCTGGGTGAGCCGCGTCGGCGACGACCCGTTCGGGCGGCGGATCCTCGCGGCGGTCCGCGCCCGGGGCGTGGACGTCGGTGGCGTACGGCTCGACGCGGACGCCCCCACCGGCGTCTACTTCAAGGACCCCGGCCCCGACGGCACCCGCGTCCACTACTACCGGGCCGGGTCCGCCGCCTCCCGGATGACCCGCGCCGACGCCGGGCGGGTGGACCTCACCGGCGTCCGCGTCCTGCATCTGACCGGCATCACCCCGGCGCTCTCCCCCGGCTGCGCGGACCTCGTCGACACCCTCGTCGCACGCGCCCGGAGCGCCGGCGTCCTCGTCTCCTTCGACGTCAATCACCGCCCCGCGCTGTGGAGTTCGGACGCGGTCGCCGCCGAGACGCTCGCCGGGCTCGCGCGCCGCGCCGACCTCGTGTTCGTCGGCCGCGACGAGGCCGAACGGCTGTGGGGGACGGTGAGCGCCGACGCCGTACGGGACCTGCTCGGGCCGCGCGGGACGCTCGTCGTGAAGGACGGCGGGGTGGGCGCGACCGAGTTCACGGCGGACGGCACCGTGTTCGCGGCGGCGCCCGCCGTGGACGTGGTGGAGCCCGTGGGCGCGGGGGACGCGTTCGCCGCCGGGTACCTGGGCGGGCTGCTGGGCGGGCTCGGCGGGCGGGAGCGGCTCGCCCTCGGGCACCGGCTCGCCGGGCGGGCCCTCGGCAGCGTCGAGGACTACGTCCCCGCGGGCCCCGGCGTCGGCGCACAGGAGGGGTGAGCGTGTCGCAGACCGTACGGCGGGCCATCGACATCCTGGAGTTCGTCGCCCGCCGCCCCCGCACCCAGACCGAGGTCGGCGCGCACCTCGGCGTCCACCGCTCGACCGCGCTGCGGCTGCTGGAGTCACTGACCGAGGGCGGCCTCGCGCGCCGCCTGCCCGACGGGCGCTACGGCGTCGGCCACCGCCTCGCCGGGCTCGCCCAACTCGCCCTGGAACAGTTCGGGTTGCGCGAGATCGCCGCCGGGCACCTGCGGACGCTGGCCGAACGGTGCGACGGGCACACCGTGCATCTCGCGGCGCTCGAAGGCGGCCAGATCGTGTACGTCGACCAGGTCGAACCCGTGGACGGCGTACGGCTGTACGCGCAGATCGGGCGGCCCGTGCGGCTGCACACGGCGGGGGTGGCGAAGGCGATCCTGGCGTTCCAGCCCCCGCCGGTCGTACACGAACTGCTGTCTGCCTACGGGGAGTTCAAGGCATACACGCCCGCCACGATCACGACGCCGGCCGGGTTGCGGCAGGCGCTGGAGCTGACGCGGCGGCGCGGGTACGCCGTGGACGACGGGGAGTACGAGGACTACGTGAACTGCGTGGCCGTGCCCGTACGGGACAGCGGCGGCGGGGTCGTCGCCGCGGTGTCCGTGACGGCGCTCAAGGCGCGGGCCGGGCTGCGCGAGCTGGAGGCGGAGGTGCTGCCGGAGCTGGTGGCCGCCGCCGGGACGATCTCCGAGGAGCTGGGATGGCGGCCGTGAGCCCATTGTTGACGTTCGAGGAACTGTTCGGCGGGGTGCCGGTGATGGCGATCCTGCGCGGCTTCTCCGCCGGACGGTCCGTCGAACTCGCCGTGCGGGCCTGGGACTTGGGCATCCGGTGCGTGGAGGTGCCGGTGCAGAGCGCCGGGGCCGCCCGAGCGCTGGGTGCGGTCGTCGCCGCCGGGCGCGAGCGGGGGATGCCCGTGGGGGCGGGGACGGTGACGAGCGCGGAGCGGCTGGAGCGGGCGGTGGCCGCGGGGGCGGCGTTCACGGTGGCGCCGGGGCTTGACGCGACGGTCGCGCGGGCCAGTCTGGCGGCCGGGCTGCCGCATCTGCCGGGGGTCGCCACGGGGACGGAGGTGCAGGCGGCCGCGGCGCTCGGACTGACGTGGATGAAGGCGTTTCCGGCGAGCGTGCTGGGGGTGGGGTGGTTCCGCGCCATGCGGGGGCCGTTCCCGGAGGTGCGGTTCGTTGCCACGGGTGGGGTTGACGCGGGGAACGCGGGGGCGTTCTTGGAGGGCGGGGCGCGGGTGGTCGCCGTGGGCTCGGCGCTTGAGTCTCCGACGGGGCTGGATCAATTGAGCGGGGTGCTACGGGGGTAGCGGGCGGGTGCGTCTGCGGGCGCGGTTATTACAGCCCGGGCCCTGCCCAGACGCGGCTGGCCTCAGCGCCAACTCCAGCCTTCAGGCCCGGCGGGCTGGCCTCAGCGCCAACACCCAGCCCCTCCGGCGCTTGAGGAGCGGGGCCTGGGGCGGAGCCCCAGAGTGCCGGGTGCATCGTGGCTGAGCGCGCAGTTCCCCGCGCCCCTTACGGGGCTGGTCTCAGCGCCGGTAAATCAAGCCCCTCCGGCGATTGAGGAGCGGGGGCTGGGGCAGCGCCCCAGAGTGCCGGGTACGTCGTGGCTGAGCGCGCAGTTCCCCGCGCCCCTAATGGGGCTGACCTGAACGCCCGTTCCCAGCGGCAACGCGCCCCCGCCCCTGAGGGGGCTGGCCTCAGCGCTGGCTCCCCCTTACGGGCGTAGGAGTGTCAGGCGTAGGAGGGACGTCACCGTGAGGGCCGCCGGGGCGGCGTACCACCAGCGCGTGCGGAGCCAGGCCGCCGCCCGGAAGAGGAGCGCGAGGAGCAGGGTGAGGACGCCGAGGCCCACACCCAGCCCCGCCGCCACCTTCACATGCGTGCCCCCCTGCGCATCCCACACCCCCCACCGGCCCGACCACGTACGCCGTGACGGTGACGAACGCCGTCAACAACACCCCCGCCCCCACCACAGCCGCACACACCACCGCCCCGGCCCTGCTCGCCGCCGGACGATCCACGAGGGGCGTGCGACTCATCCGAGTGCCTCCTTGACCTGGTCGACCTTCTTGTCGAAGCCCCGCCCGTACGCCTGGGCGTTGGGGTCCTCGTAGTAGGGACCGCCGTTGTAGCGGGCGGCGATTTCCTGCATCTGTTCCCGGGTCATCTTCTCCGGCGGAACGTCCGCGAAGCCACTCTCGGCCTTGAGCTGGGCGAGGTACTCGGAGGCGATGAAGATGTTCTTGCCGGGGTCCTTGGTGGCGGCGACGACCTGATCGCGCTGCGCGTCGGTGAGGTGTTCGGGGTCGTAGCCGAGGACTTCGGCGGCGCGTCTGACCTGGATGGACAGCGGCCCGATGGACGTCTCGTCGGGGTCGCCGGTGCCGGGCAGGAACCCGCGCCCGGTGCGGGCCGCGTCGTCGAGCCAGCCGGGGTCGCCCTCGACCTCCTGCCAGGCGATGCCCGCGACCATCTCGGGCGGCAGCCCGGAGTCGGCGGCGGCCTTGATGTACTCCTTGTTGGCGGCGATGAAGCTCCGGCGGCCCTCGTCGCTGTTCGACCACCACCAGTAGTTGTTGCCCTGGGCGTCGCCGCCGAGCCCGTCGACGCGGGTCGAGATGCGCATGAGCGCCGGGGTGACGATGACGGCGCCGCTCTGGTCGGGGATCGTGTCGATCTTGACGCCGGTGCCGGGGAGCTGGGTGTAAGGGTTGGCGGCGGCCTCCCGCGCCTCCGCCTGGAGCGGGCGGAGGCCGGCGAGGAACGCCAGCGGGTCCCCGACCGGACTCTTGAACTCCGGCACGGACAGATAGGCGCCCTTCAGGATGCCGACGCACTCGGCGCGCGCCCCTGAGGGAGTTGGCCTTGGCGCCAACACCCAGCCCCTCCGGCGATTGAGGAGCGGGGCCTGGGGCAGCGCCCCAGAGTGCCGGGCACGTCGTGGCCGCTCGCGCAGTTCCCCGCGCCCCTGACGGGGCTGACCTGAACGCCCGCTCCCAGCGGCAGCGAGCCCCCGCCCCTGAGGGATTCGGCATCAACGCCAACACCCAGCCCCTCCGGCGATTGAGGAGCGGGGCCTGGGGCAGCGCCCCAGAGTGCCGGGTACGTCATGGCCGAGCGCGCAGTTCCCCGCGCCCCTGACGGGGCTCACCTGAACGCCCGCTCCCAGCGGCAGCGAGCCCCCGCCCCTACGGGATTCAGCGTCAGCGCCAACACCCAGCCCCTCCGGCGATTGAGGAGCGGGGCCTGGGGCAGCACCCCAGAGTGCCGGGTACGTCATGGCCGAGCGCGCAGTTCCCCGCGCCCCTGACGGGGCTCACCTGAACGCCCGTTCCCAGCGGCAACGCGCCCCCGCCCCTACGGGATTCAGCGTCAACGCCAACACCCAGCCCCTCCGGCGATTGAGGAGCGGGGCCTGGGGCAACGCCCCAGAGTGCCGGGTGCATCATGGCCGAGCGCGCAGCTCCCCGCGCCCCTTACGGGGCTGACCTGAACGCCCGCTCCCAGCGGCAGCGAGCCCCCGCCCCTGAGGGATTCGGCATCAACGCCAACACCCAGCCCCTCCGGCGATTG
>NZ_JBVKBC010000032.1:0-75314 GCF_055639095.1 Streptomyces sp. NPDC107550 | reverse complement strand
GGCCTCGTACTGGATGTACTTGGCCTTACGCCCGGTGCGGCGAGAGTGCGTGCCAGGCGTCGCGGGGCAGACGGGACTTTGCGGACACGCCCTAGCGGCGTTCGGGGCGCATCGAGGCGGCGCTCGACACGTACCGGACGGGCCTCGGACACCGCGCGGCCCCCGGCACGACGACCCTCGGCCCCGGCCCGGCCCGCCCCCCGCTGTGACGGCCTGAGTCCTCTGAGACGTCCCGGTTGCCGGGTTCCTAGACCTTGCTCGCCTTCAGGGAGTACATGAGCGGCACGCGCGGGCGGTCGGCCGGGAAGCGGTACGTACCGTCGTCCGCCCCGCGCAGCGAGCCTAACCGCTGGAACAGCGTGCTGTCGTGCTCATGCAGGAAGTCCAGGCGCAGGCCCGCCGCCGCGAGCGCCGTGACGACCTCCCCGAGCGGGTGCTGCCATTCGGCGGCGCGGTTGTGGACGGTCGGCGCGTCGCGGTCGACGTACGTGCCGGACTCCTCGTAGACGAGCGGGTCCGGGGCGAAGTAGTCGTGGGTGACGCGGGAGCCGGTCTCGTCGTCGAGGATGTCGCACAGCGGGTGGAACTCGGCGAGGTACAGGAAGCCGCCCGGCGCGAGCAGCGCGGCGACCGTCTCCGCCCAGCGCCGCACGTCGGGCAGCCAGCACAGCGCGCCGACCCCGGTGTAGACGACGTCGTACGAGGAGTCCGGCACCGCCTCCACCGCGTCGTACACGTCGGCCGTGACGAACGCGGCGCGCTCGGGGCCGTAGCCGAGGTCGGCCGCCAGGTCGCGGGCCGCTTCGATCGCCGGGTCGGAGAAGTCGACGCCGACGACGCGGGCCGCGCCGCGCCTGGCCCACGACAGGGTGTCCGTCCCCAGGTGGCACTGGAGGTGCAGCAGGGACGCGCCGGTGACCTCGGCGCCGATCTCCTCGACCTCGAAGGCGCGCAGGGTGTCCTGTCCCGCGCGGAAGGCGGGCAGGTCGTAGAAGGCGCTGTCCAGGTGCAGCGGGACGCGCTCGTCCCAGCGGCGGCGGTTGGTCTCGCGCAGGCCGTGCCAGTCGTCGGGGCCGGGCGGAGGGGGTGCGGTGGACATGCCCCGAAGTTATCCACAGGCTGGGGACCCCGCCAGCGGATTGTCGGTGGGGAGGGGCACTATGGGGCCATGACGAGCGAGAGCAACCGTGCCATGCCCGACTGGGAGAAGCGCTTCAGGGCGCCGCGCGTGTCCCTGCCCGACTGGGCGGAGGACGCGCCGGACCGCTCCCTGTTCGTGTCCAACGCGACAGGGACGTACGAGCTGTACGCGTGGGACCGGGCGAGCGGCGAGCAGCGCCGGGCGACGGACCGGGCGAACGGCACGACGGACGGCGTGCTCTCCCCCGACGGAGCCTGGATCTGGTGGTTCGACGACACCGACGGCGACGAGTTCGGCGTCTGGCGGCGCCAGCCCTTCGAGGGCGGTCCTGACACCGAGGCCGTCCCCGGGCTCGCGCCCTCCTACCCGGCGGGCCTCGCGCTCGGGCGGGACGGGCACACGGTCGTCGTCGGCCGCTCCACCGACGAGGACGGCACGACCATCCACGTGGTGCGGCCCGGCTCGGACAGCGCCGAGGAGATCTACCGGCACGCCGAGTCGGCGGGCGTCGGCGACCTCAGCCACGACGGCACGCTGATCGCCCTGGAGCACACCGAGCACGGCGACGCGATGCACTCGGCGCTGCGCGTGGTCCGGCTCGACGGTTCGACGGTCGCCGAGCTGGACGACTCCGAGGGCGGCACCCGGGAACTGGGCCTGGAAGTACTGGGCTTCGCGCCCGTCGAGGGCGACACGCGGCTGCTGGTCGGGCACCAGCGGCGCGGGCGCTGGGAGCCGATGGTGTGGGACGTCGTCACCGGCGAGGAGCGCGATCTGGCGCTCGACCTGCCCGGTGACGTGTCGGCGGAGTGGTACCCGGACGGTTCGGCGCTGCTCGTCGCGCACAGCTTCGAGGCGCGCGGCGACCTGTGGCACTACGACTTCGCGTCGGGCGCCCTGACCCGGCTCGACACCCCGCTCGGCACGGTCTCCGGCGCCTCGGCGCGGCCGGACGGCAGCGTGGAGTACCTGTGGTCGTCGGCCGCCGAGCCGCCGGCGGTGCTGTCCACGGCGGGCGGCCGGGTACTCGACCCGCCCGGGATGAAGGCGCCCGCGTCGGTGCCGGTGGAGGACGTGTGGGTGGACGGCCCCGGCGGGCGGATCCACGCGCTCGTGCAGAAGCCCGCGGGGGCGAGCGGGCCGCTGCCGACGGTGTTCGAGATCCACGGCGGGCCGACCTGGCACGACTCGGACGCGTTCGCGGCGGGGCCGGCCGCGTGGGTCGATCACGGGTACGCGGTCGTACGGGTCAACTACCGGGGTTCCACGGGGTACGGGCGCGCGTGGACCGACGCCCTCAAGCACCGGGTCGGTCTGATCGAGCTGGAGGACATCGCCGCCGTCCGCGAGTGGGCGATCACCTCCGGGCTCGCCGACCCCGACCGGCTCGTCCTCGCGGGCGGCTCCTGGGGCGGCTACCTCACGCTCCTCGGCGTCGGCACGCAGCCCGGTTCCTGGGCGGTGGGGCTGGCGGCGGTGCCGGTCGCGGACTATGTCGCCGCGTACGAGGACGAGATGGAGGCGCTCAAGGCCCTCGACCGTACGTTGTTCGGCGGGGCGCCGGAGCAGGTGCCTGAGCGGTATCGGGCGTCGTCGCCGCTGACGTACGTCGATGACGTGAAGGCGCCGGTGTACATCTCGGCCGGGGTCAACGACCCGCGCTGTCCCATCCGGCAGATCGACAACTATGTGGCTCGGCTTGCTGCGCGGGACGCGGTGCATGAGGTGTACCGGTATGACGCGGGGCATGGGTCGCTTGTCGTGGAGGAACGGATCAAGCAGGTTGGGCTTGAGCTGGATTTTGTGCGGCGGCGCTTGTCGTTCTGACGGGTGTCAGCCCACCCACCCGCCCGCGCGGGGAGCTGAAAACCCCCGGGGGCTCCGCCCCCTCCCCCAGGCAGTTCACCCACCCACCCGCCCGTGCGGGGAGCAGAGAACCACCGGGGGCTCCGCCCCCTCCCCCAGGCAGTTCACCCACCCACCCGCCCGTGCGGGGAGCAGAGAGCGCACCCTCCGGGGGCTCCGCCCCCTGACCCCCCGGAGGGCGTTCGTGCCCGGGGGGGGGGGGCGGGGAGGGCGGGGAGGGCGGGCGAACGTGCTCCCACCCGGGGGCTCCGCCCCCTGGCCCCCCAGGGGGCGGTCGTGGCCCGGGGCCCAGGGGCGAGCGTTCCCGTCCCAGGGTCAAGGCGGGCGTTCCTGCCCCGGGGGCAGGGCGGGCGTACCCGTCCCGGGGGGGGCAGGGCGGGCGTGCTCGCTCCCGGGAGCGGTCGTTCCCTGGGGCCCAGGGCGGGTGAGCGTGCCGGGGGGAGGGCGGGTGTTCCCGTCCCGGGGAGGCAGGGCGGGTGAACGTGCCCCGGCGGGGAGGGGCGGGTGAGCCTGCCCTGGGAGCAGGGCGGGTGTGCGTGCCCCCTTCCGGGGGCTTCGCCCCTGGCCGCCCGGGGCGGGCGTGTCCCAGGGGCCAGGGCGGGCGGGCCCCGGAGGGGGAGAGCGGGCGGGCGCGTTCCCTCCCGGGAGCGGTCGTGCCCGCGTCTCAGGGCAGGTGAGCGCGCATCCCCCCCGGGAGTTCCGCCCCCTGGCCCCCAGGGGGCGGTCGTGGCCCGGGGAGCGAGGGCGGGCGTTCCCGTCCCGGGGGCGGGGCGGGTGCGCGTGGCCCAGGGGGCGGGGCGGGCGTTCCCGTCCCCGGGGTAGCAGGGCGGGCGTTCCCCGCCCGGGGGCAGGACAGGCGTTCCCCGCTGGGGGGACAGGGCGGGCGGGCCCCGCCCGGGGGGCTTCGCCCCCCTGACCCCCAGGGGGCGGGCGTGGCCCAGGGCCCCGGGGCGGGCGTTCCGCCCCGGGGGGCCGGCGTTCCCGTCCCGGGGGGCGGGCGTTCCCGTCCCGGGGGGCAGGCGTTCCCGTCCCGGGGGGCAGGCGTTCCCGTCCCCGGGGGGGGGCAGGACGTTCGTGCCCCGGGGCCAGGGCGGGCGGGTGGGCTCGCTCCCCGGGGCGGGCGTGCCCCGGGCCCGGAGCATGCCGTCCGCTCCTTCCGGGGAGCGCGTGTCCGGGGCCCCGCGATCGGCATTCCCCCGCGCGGCCGCCGGCCGGGGCGCTTGCGGGCTCGCGGCTTCCGAGGACGCCCGTCAGTTCCCCGAGGGCATCCGCACCCGGCGCCGCCCCCTGAGGCAGCCGCCGCCAAGGGCACCGCCCCCGTATCGGTGGGGGTGCGGGGTGGTGGGGTGGGGGGGTGGTCGTACCGTGGGAGGCGTGTACCGGTTCCTGCTGACCCCCCGCTGGTGGGGGATCAACCTCTTCGTCCTGCTGGCGGTCCCCTTCTGCGTCTTCATGGGCTCCTGGCAGCTCAGCCGCTTCGAGGACCGGGTGCAGGATCACCGGAGCGCGAGCGAGCAGAGTTCGGCCAACGAGAAGGCGAAGCCCGAGGCGCTGGCCTCGCTGCTGCCCGTCGACCAGAAGACGTCGGGGCGGCGGGCCGAGGCCCGGGGACGTTACGACAAGCAGCTTCTCGTGCCCGGCCGTGAGCTGGACGGCAGGACCGGTTTCTACGTCGTCACGCTGCTCAAGGTCGACGGCACGGAGAAGGCGCTCCCGGTGGTGCGCGGCTGGCTGCCCGGCAAGGCGTCGGCGGCGAAGGCCCCGGCGCCGCCGAAGGGCGAGGTCACCGTCGTCGGGTCGCTCCAGGCGTCGGAGTCGCAGGGCTCCTCCGGGGTGAACGCGGCGGGCGGTCTGCCGTCCGGTCAGGTCGGCATGATCAGCGCGGCGTCCCTGGTGAACCTCGTCCCGTACGGCGTCTACGACGCGTGGGTGACCGTCGACAAGGCCGACGCCCCGATGCGGGCCGTGCCCGCGTCGGCTCCGCAGGGCAGCGGGCTCGACCTCAAGGCGTTCCAGAACCTCGGGTACACCGGCGAGTGGTTCGTCTTCGCCGGGTTCGTCGTCTTCATGTGGTTCCGTCTGGTGCGCCGCGAGGCGGAGGCACTGCGCGACGCCGAACTGGGCCTCATGGCGGAAGAGACCACCTCGGACGGCACCGCGTCGGACGGCACCGCACCGGGCGGCACCGCGTCGGACGAGACGGACCCAAAGCCCGTACCCGCGTCCTGAGTCCTGAGCGCTCAGGACGCCGGCAGCAGGCCCGTCTTGTAGATCGTGCCCGCGCACGCGTTCGCCAGGGTCGTGGAGGCGCTCGGGGAGCCCGGGTCGGCCGTGTGGGTGACGACGACGCTGCCGTCGCCCGTACCGTCGGCGCCGAGCTGGGTGGACAGGCCGGAGTCGGAGGTCGCCCCCGTCTCGCCCGTGCCCGCGGACGCGGACGGCGTGGGCGTCGGGGTCGGTTCGCCGCCGCCCCCGGTACCGCCACCGCCCGTGCCGCCGCCGGTCGGGGTGCACGGCGCCGAAGGCACCCAGGCGAACCGCACCTCGTACGCCTGGCCCGGCGCGAGCACGAGCCGGCTCGCCGCGGTCGACGGGTCGGGCAGGCCGCTCGCCCGGTCGCCCGGCGTGTGGTCGACGACGCCGATACGGGTCGCGTCGGCGCCGGCCTGCGCGAGCGTGACGACGCTGCCGGGGCTGTTGACCGTACAACTGGCCGTCGAGACGTTAGAGACGCGGAACGAGCCGTAGACCGTGCCGGAGGCGTCGGGGACGCCCACCGAGGCGAGCGCCTGGCCCAGGTCGGCCGAGCCGCACGCCGGGGAGCTGGCCGCGGCGGTGGCCGCCGCGTCGGGGCCGCCGGTGGCCGCGCCGCCCGCCGCCTTCTCCTTGTCGCCCGCGCGGTCCTTGGCGCCGCCCTTGCCCTTCCCCTTGGCCTGCGCGGAGGCGCCCCCGCTGTCGTGGCCGCCGCCGGAGGACTTGCCCGCGTCGGCCCCGCCGTGGGTCGCCTGGCTGTTGCCCGCGATGGAGGGGTCGGCGTCCGACGAGGGCGCCGCCGCCACATGCAGGACCGCCGGCACGGCCATGGCGACGAAGACGCCCGCCGCGATGGCGCCGACCGTGGCCTGCCGTCTGCGGGCGCGCCGGGCGGGCACCGCGCGGCGCAGCTTCTCCAGCGCCGCGTCCGAGGGTTCGAGGTCGCCGACGGCACGCGCCATGAGGCGGCGCAGCGCCAGTTCGTCGTCGCCGTCACCGCCGCCGAGGCCGCCGTCCCCGCCGGTCGGCGCTCCGGGCTCGTCGGGGCCGCCGGTGCCGCCCACGAAGAGGGCCCGCGTGCGGGCGTCGTCCGTCACCTCGGGCTCGTCCCGCTGCTCGGTGTCCTCCGCCGCGCCGGGGTCGGCGGGTGCGGGCGGGGCGGTGGCCGCTGCGTCGGCCGGGCGGTGAGGGCCGTGGTTCACAGTCGCGTTCCCAGCGTGTTCGTCCTGCGTGTGGTGCTCGTGGCGGCCGGGGCGCGTGCCCCCGCGGGAGCGCCGCCTGCCCGGCCCGAGGCCAGTGGGGCTCATACCGGGGCCTCCATTGCGATGCGCAGGGCCGCGATGCCCCGGGACCCGTACGCCTTCACCGAACCCAGGGATATCCCGAGCGCCTCGGCGACCTGCGCCTCCGTCATGTCGGCGAAGTACCGCAGCACGAGGACCTCGCGCTGGCGGCGCTGGAGCCCCTTGAGGGCCTGCTTGAGCGCGTCCCGCTCCAGCAGGTCGTACGCCCCCTCCTCGGCGCTCGCCATGTCGGGCATCGGCTTGGTGAGCAGCTTCAGCCCGAGGATGCGGCGGCGCAGGGTGGAGCGCGAGAGGTTCACGACCGTCTGGCGCAGGTACGCGAGGGTCTTCTGCGGGTCGCGGACGCGCTTGCGCGCGGAGTGCACCCGGATGAACGCCTCCTGCACGACGTCCTCGCAGGAGGCCGTGTCGTCCAGGAGCAGCGCCGCGAGCCCCAGCAGGGACCGGTAGTGGGCGCGGTAGGTCTCGGCCAGGTGGTCGACGGTGGTACCGGCTGCCGGCATCGCGTCGTCAGTACCCGTCGCCGGCGCGGGTACGCGCGTCGCGGGCATGGGGGCGATCACCGGCATGCCGCCGGCCGCGCCCGTCCGGGGACGGCGCACGCCGAGGGGAGGCCGTAGGGCCGTGCCCCGCGCCTGCACCGCTGTGAATTCCAGTACCTCTGCTGCCACGACTGTTGGACACGCTTCCCCCCGTCAGGGTTGTACGCGTCCGGCGCCCCGTTTGCGACAGAGTCCGCCACCCCCGCGGATGACGACAAACCCCTTGCCGACATGCGTACCTGCTCTTCCCCTACGCCCCGTTTGTCCCTTGCGACCCCGTGGCCCTGCGACGCCTGCGAACGATGACCGCAAAGACGCTCCCCGCTCCGCGCGCGGTTGCGGGAACGGGGAGGGAAATCTTGGGCAGGCCGAAGGCCCGGGTTCAAGTGGTGTGGACCACTCGCCCCCACAGGACTTACACAGATCCTACGAGCGGATCCGGATATGGGAAGGGGCCGCCCGTAAACCGGACGGCCCAGGAGGCGCACCTCACGCGCCGGTGAACTCCGCCGCGACCAGCTCGGCGATCTGCGCCGTGTTCAAAGCGGCGCCCTTGCGCAGATTGTCCCCGCACACGAAGAGTTCGAGGCCCGTCGGATCGTCGAGGGAGCGCCGCACCCGGCCCACCCACGTCGGATCGGTGCCCACCGCGTCGGCGGGCGTCGGGAACTCGCCGGCCGCCGGATTGTCGAACAGCACGACGCCCGGCGCGGTCGCCAGGATCTCCCGCGCCCGGTCCACGGTGACCTCGCTCTGGAACCGGGCGTGAACGGTCAGGGAGTGCGTCGTGACCACCGGCACCCGGACGCAGGTGACGGCGACCCGCAGCTCGGGCAGGCCGAGGATCTTGCGGGACTCGTCCCGCACCTTCATCTCCTCCGACGACCAGCCGTCCTCGCGCAGCGACCCGGCCCACGGCACCACGTTCAGCGCCACCGGCTCGGGGAAGGGGCCGGTCAGTTCGCCGAGCGCGCGGCGCAGATCGCCGGGCCCGGTCCCCAGTTCCGTACCGGCGACGACCGCGAGCTGCGCCCGCAGCGCCTCGACGCCGGCCCGGCCCGCGCCGCTCACCGCCTGGTACGAGGAGACCACCAGCTCGCTCAGGCCGAACTCGGCGTGCAGCGCGCCGATCGCCACGATCATCGACAGCGTCGTGCAGTTGGGGCTCGCCACGATGCCGCGCGGGCGGACCCGGGCGGCGTGCGGGTTGACCTCGGGGACGACGAGCGGCACATCGGCGTCGAGGCGGAACGCGGCGGAGTTGTCCACCACGACCGCGCCCTTGGCCGCGGCGACGGGCGCCCACTGCGCGGACACCTCGTCGGGCACGTCGAACATGGCCACGTCGACGCCGTCGAAGACGGACTCCTCCAGGGCGACGACCTCGACTTCCTCGCCGCGCACGGTGAGCTTGCGCCCGGCCGAGCGGGCGGAGGCCACGAGCCGGATCTCGCCCCAGATGTCCGCGTGCTGCGACAGGATCTGCAGCAGAACGGCGCCGACGCTCCCGGTCGCTCCCACGACCGCGAGCGTCGGGCGCCGCACGGATGCCTCAGCAGGCCGGTGCATCAGCGGCCGGTGCCCCCGTAGACCACGGCCTCGTCGGAGTCCGAGTCGAGGCCGAAGGCGGAGTGCACGGCGCGGACCGCCTCGTTCACGTCGTCGGCGCGGGTGACGACGGAGATGCGGATCTCGGAGGTGGAGATCAGCTCGATGTTGACGCCCGCGTCGGTCAGCGCCTCGAAGAAGCCGGCCGTGACGCCCGGGTTCGTCTTCATGCCTGCGCCGACCAGGGAGATCTTGGCGATCTGGTCGTCGTAGCGCAGCGACTCGAACCCGACGTTCGCCTTCTGCTTCTCCAGCGCGTCGATGGCCTTGCGGCCCTCGGTCTTGGGCAGCGTGAAGGAGATGTCGGTCAGGCCCGTCGAGGCCGCCGACACGTTCTGCACGATCATGTCGAGGTTGATCTCGGCGTCCGCGACGGCCCGGAAGATCTTCGCGGCCTCGCCCGGCTTGTCGGGCACGCCGACGACGGTGACCTTCGCCTCGGAGGTGTCGTGCGCGACACCGGAGATGATCGCCTGCTCCACGGACTCTGCCCCTTGCTTGTTTCCGAGTGGCTCGTTGCTGACCCAGGTGCCCTGCAGCCCGCTGAAGCTGGACCGCACGTGGATCGGGATGTTGTAGCGGCGCGCGTACTCCACGCAGCGGTGGAGCAGCACCTTCGACCCGGAGCTGGCCAGCTCCAGCATGTCCTCGAAGGAGATCCAGTCGATCTTGCGCGCCTTCTTCACGACACGCGGGTCGGCGGTGAACACACCGTCGACGTCCGTGTAGATCTCGCAGACCTCGGCGTCGAGCGCGGCGGCGAGCGCCACGGCCGTCGTGTCGGAACCACCGCGGCCGAGCGTGGTGATGTCCTTCTTGTCCTGCGAGACGCCCTGGAAACCGGCGACGATCGCGATGTTGCCCGCGTCCAGGGACTGCTGGATGCGGCCCGGCGTGACGTCGATGATCCGGGCTTTGTTGTGGACCGAGTCGGTGATGACGCCGGCCTGGCTGCCCGTGAACGACTGGGCCTCGTGGCCCAGGTTTTTGATCGCCATGGCCAGCAGTGCCATGGAGATCCGCTCCCCGGCGGTCAGCAGCATGTCGAATTCGCGTCCGGCAGGGATCGGGGAAACCTGCTCGGCGAGATCGATCAACTCATCCGTCGTGTCACCCATGGCCGACACCACGACCACCACTTGGTGGCCGTTCTTCTTGGCGTCGACGATGCGCTTGGCGACCCGCTTGATGCCCTCGGCATCTGCAACGGAGGAGCCTCCGTACTTCTGCACGACAAGGCCCACGTGCGCTCCTCGCTCAGTCCGTCTGTCACCGCTCGTACGTATGCGTACGGCGGTCGGCTCAGTCTAACGAGCGGCCGAAATCCGCCCCGGCCCTACCGCATCGTGAGATGTCCCGCCCACGACGTGATCACCGGGTTTCCTCTTACGGGCCGGCCGCTCCGCTCGGGCACATGCCCGCAGGCACGCGGATCAACCGGAAAGGTGGGCCGGGTCACATTCCGTGCGCCCTACTTGACCGGGCGCAGCCCCAGCGGGCCGGCGATCTCCTCGGCCATGACACGGCCCGCCTCCTCCTCCAGGGTGCCCTCGGCGGCGGCCAGGTCCTCGTCGGTGTCGAGGCCGTCGAGGTCGTCCAGCGGCTGGTTCAGCCGGACGTGCGCCACCAGGGACTGCAGCGCGCGCAGCGTCGCCGACGCGGTCGAGCCCCAGTTGGAGAAGTACGAGAACTGCCACCACCACAGCGCCTCGGTGACCCGGCCCGCGCGGTAGTGCGCCATGCCGTGCCGCAGATCGGCGACGACGTCCGCGAGGTCGTCCGAGATCCGCGCGGCGACCGGCGCCTTGCGCGGCTCGTACGGGTCGAAGACCTCGGAGTAGACGTCCACCGGGTCGAGCATCCGGGCGAGCCGCTCGCGCAGGTCGTCCACGTCCGGCTCCGGGCCGAGGTCCGGCTCGTAGCGCTCGTCGGGCACGATGTCCTCGTGCGCGCCGAGCCGGCCGCCGGCCAGCATCAGCTGGGAGACCTCCAGCAGCAGGAACGGCACGGCCGAGTCCGGTTCGTCGCCCTTGGCGATCTCCGTGACCGCGACGATGAACGACTCGATCTGGTCGGAGATCTGGACCGCGAAGTCGTCCGGGTCCCGATGGGCGGCGTGCAGCGTGGCGTCAGACATCTAGGAGTCGTCTCCCCTCGAAGGCGCGGCCGAGGGTCACCTCGTCCGCGTACTCCAGGTCGCCCCCGACGGGGAGGCCGCTGGCCAGGCGGGTGACCTTCAGGCCCATGGGCTTGATCATGCGGGCGAGGTACGTCGCTGTGGCCTCGCCCTCCAGGTTCGGATCCGTGGCCAGGATCAGCTCCGTGACCGTCCCGTCGGCCAACCGCGCGAGAAGTTCTCGTATACGCAGATCGTCGGGACCGACCCCCTCGATGGGGCTGATCGCGCCGCCGAGCACGTGGTAGCGGCCGCGGAACTCGCGGGTCCGCTCGATCGCCACCACGTCCTTCGGCTCCTCGACCACGCAGATCACCGCCGGGTCGCGGCGCGCGTCCCGGCAGATGTTGCACAGTTCTTCCTGCGCGACATTGCCGCAGGTGGCGCAGAACCGGACCTTCGCCTTGACCTCCATCAGCGCCTGCGCGAGGCGCCGCACGTCCGTGGGCTCCGCCTGCAGGATGTGGAAGGCGATCCGCTGCGCGCTCTTGGGACCGACGCCGGGCAGCCTGCCCAACTCGTCGATGAGGTCCTGGACCACGCCTTCGTACACGGCTCGCCTGCGCCTTCAGATGCTCGGTCTCGATTGTCTGGATCTGCGGGTGGTGCTGGTACTGCTGGTTCTGCTGTGGTTACCGCTGGTCCTGCTCGGGGTGCCTGGTGCGCCCGGTCCGTACGGTCCACCCGTCCGGGGACTTGTGGTACGTACGGTAGTGCGCGCCGGGGCTAGAAGGGGAGGCCCGGGATGCCGCTGCCGCCGCCGAGGCCCTGGGCGAGCGGGCCGAGCTTCTGCTGCTGGAGCGTCTGCGCGTTCTCGTTCGCCGCCTGGACCGCCGCGACGACTAGGTCGGCGAGGGTCTCGGTGTCCTCCGGGTCGACCGCCTTCGGGTCGATGACCAGGCCGCGCAGCTCGCCCGAGCCGGTCACGGTGGCGCGCACGAGCCCGCCGCCCGCCTGGCCCTCCACCTCGGTGCGCGCCAGCTCCTCCTGGGCCTGCGCGAGGTCCTGCTGCATCTTCTGGGCCTGCTGGAGCAACTGCTGCATGTTGGGCTGGCCACCACCGGGGATCACGATCAGCTCCTGGGTCCGGTTCCGACGTCTGCGTACAAAACCGAGCCTACGTGGTCGCGCGGGCGCCCGCCCCGGCACCTCGCACTGCACTCTTTCGAGTGAGCCGAGCGGAAAACCGGCTGCGTTCCTATACCTGATGAGGGCCTACTTCTGAACGGAAAACCCGCGGAAACGGGACTTCGGCCACCCATTGGGCGGTAGCAAGATGCAGGACGTCCATCCCCGTCCGTGACCAGCCGGGTCCGTGAACCAGCCGAGGAGTGCCGGGTGAGCCAGCCGGAGATGCAGCCCGACGGGTCGCCCCACGAGGGGCCGGCCCAGGGCGAGGGCCGCGCCGCCCCGCCCGGTGGCCGCCGCTCCCCTGACCTCTCCGGCCGCGCGCTCCCCCGCGGCGACTGGGGCGAGCCCGCCGACCGGCTCGACGAGCTGTACCGCTGGGTCGAGCGGGGGGCGCTGCGGACCGCCGCCTGGTATCTCGCCGACCGGGTCTGGAAGCGGCGGGGGGCGCGGGTGCTGCGCGGGGGCGCGGCGCTCGGGGCCGTCAGCGGGGGTGTGCTGCCGCTGCTCGATCTGACCGGGGTGATCGGCGGGGCCGCGCCCTGGGGGTACTTAGCGCTGCTGCTCGCCGTGGCGTGCGTGGCCTGCGACCGGTACTTCGGGCTGACGTCCGGGTGGATGAGGGACGTGGCTACGGCGCAGGCCGTGCAGCGGCGCTTGCAGGTGTTGCAGTTCGACTGGGCGTCGGAGAGTGTGCGGGAGGTTCTGGGGCCGGCTGAGGGTACGGCCAGTGAGGCGGCTGAGCGGTGCCTTCTGGTTCTTCGGCGGTTCTCTGAGGACGTCACGGAGTTGGTGCGGGCGGAGACGGCGGACTGGATGGTGGAGTTCCGGCCCGGTGCCGGGGGGCTCGGGGGGCCGGTCCCCTCTCCCGGGGTGCAGCGCCCCGCGGAGCCCGCGCCGGGCCGCTTCCCCCTCCCCCCGGGCACCCGCCCCAACATGCCCCGCCAGCGGCCTCCCGAGCCGAGGTAGCCCCCGGGGCAGGGGCGGGCGTTCAGATCAGCCCCCTAAGGGGCGCGGGGAACTGCGCGAGAAGCCCCACCGGGCTGAACTGGACGCACGACATCAACGCACCCGGCGCTACCCCTGGGGCTCCGCCCCAGACCCCGCTCCTCAATCGCCGGAGGGGCTTGAATTACCGGCGCTGGGGCCAGCCCGGCAGGGGCGCCGCGGCGGGGCTTGGGTCGGGGGTGATTAGGGTTGGGGGGATTGGTTGTCGTTGGTTTTCGGAGGGCACCGTGTCGCCCGATTCAGCCCCCCCGCCCCCCACAAAGGGCACCGTCACCCGCTCCACCCTGCGCCAGCAGATCGCGGACGCCCTGCGCGACGAGATCCTGGCGGGCCGCCTCACCCCCGGCCAGGAGTTCACCGTCAAGGAGATCGCCGACGGCTACGGCGTGTCCGCCACCCCGGTCCGCGAGGCCCTGGTCGACCTGACCGCGCAGGGCATGCTGGACTCCGCCCAGCACCGCGGCTTCCGCGTACACGAGTACTCCCTCGCCGACTACCGCGCGATGATCGAGGCCCGCAGCCTGGTCGCGGACGGCATCTTCCGCGACCTCGCCGCCCGCCCCCCGGCCGGCCCGGACGCCCCGGAGGTCCTCGCCGGGGTCCGCCGCCGCGGCGAGGAGGCGGCCCGCGCGGCCGGCGCCGGCGACCTCAACGTCCTCATCGGCTACGACCTCCGCTTCTGGCGCGAACTGTCCGCCCTGTTCGGCAACCCGTACCTCTCCGACTTCTTCCACCGCCTGCGCGTCCAGTCCTGGATGTGCGCGGTCCCGCATCTGCGCCGCGCCGGCGACCTGCGGGGCCGCCTGTGGTCGGGCCACTGCGACCTCGTCGACGCGCTCGGCCGGCGCGACGCGGACGGCGCGCACGCCATCGTCGACGCCTACAACACGGACTCCCTGACGCTCGTCGAGCAGTTGGCCGGGTCGTAGCGGCCTCGCGGCGGGTAGCTGCAAGAGGGGGCACCCGCGGCGCGCCGCCGACTACCCTGACGCGTACGCCAGACCGCCCGAGCAACCGCCGCTTCTGAGGAGCCCCCTTGGCCTGTGACCTGTGGCTCGTCCCCCTCGTCGACGTGCTGTGCCACAGCCCCGACAATCCGTTCGCCGAGGAACTCGCCCTGTACGACAAGGCGTTGCACGAGGCAGGTCTGCCGTCGGTGCCGGTGTACGCGTACATGCCGGGGCTGTCCGGTGACGTGGCGCCGGTCGCCGGGTTCGACTATGACGCGCTGCACTTCCTGCGGCGGGCGTATCTGCTTCAGATGTGCGGGCTCGCGGTGACGCCGGTGGATGAACTCGGCGGGGACTACGAGCAGTTGCTGGAGATGTTCGAGCCGACCGCGCAGGACTCGCATCTGGTGTGGCACTACGACCACGCGGGGGCGTACGTTCCCGTGGACTTCGCGGCGCCCTTGTCCAACGAGGAGTTGCTCGCGGGGGGTGGGCCGCTGGGGTCGTCCCATGCGTTGTTGCGGGAGCTGGAGTATGTGGCGCCGGCGATCGGGATCGATCCGGGGAATCCGCCTGCGGCGCCGGCGCCTCCGGCGGGGCCTACGGCTTTGGAGGAGCCGGCGGTGGTGGGGGGGCTGGATGAGAGTCCGTTCGCGCGGGAGCGGCATGTCTGGCTGGGGCTGCATCAGGCGGCCACGCGCAGCCTGGCCCAAGGCTCCATGATCATCTTCAGCTGACCCCTCCTCAATCGCCGGAGAGGCTGGGAGTTCGGGGCTGAGGCCAGCCCCCTCAGGGGCGCGGGGAACTGCGCGACCAGCCACGACGCACCCGGCACTCTGGGGCTCCGCCCCAGACCCCGCTCCTCAATCGCCGGAGGGGCTTGAATTACCAGCGCTGAGGTGAGCCCCGTAAGGGGCGCGGGGAACTGCGCGCTCAGCCACGACGCACCCCGCGCCCTGGGGCGCTGCCCCAGCCCCCACTCCTCAAGCGCCGGAGGGGCTGGGAGTTGGGGCTCGGGGCCGATGGTTACGCGACGTGTGCGTCTGCCGCTGTCAGGGCCGTGTCGAGGGCCGCGAGGCCCTCCTTCAGTTCCGCCTCGGAGACGTTGAGCGGCGGCACGACATGCGTACGGTTCATGTTGATGAACGGCCACAAACCGTTCGCCTTGGCGGCAGCCCCGAACGCCGCCATGGGAGCATTCGCCTCCCCCGCCGCGTTGTACGGCACAAGCGGCTCCCGAGTGGAGCGGTCCCGTACCAGCTCAAGGGCCCAGAACATGCCGACCCCGCGCACCTCGCCCACGGACGGGTGCCGCTCGGCCAGTTCCCGCAGCGCGGGCCCGACGACCTCGGCGCCGAGCTTGGCGGCGTGGTCGACGATGCCCTCCTCCTCCATGACGTTGATGGTGGCGACGGCGGCCGCGCAGGCCAGCGGGTGCCCGGAGTACGTGAGCCCGCCCGGGTAGGCGCGCTTGCCGAAGGTGTCCGCGATCTTCCCCGAGATGGCGACGCCGCCGAGCGGCACGTAACCGGAGTTGACGCCCTTGGCGAAGGTCATCAGGTCGGGCGTGACGTCGTACAGGTCGGCGGCGAACCACTTGCCCGTACGGCCGAAACCGGCCATGACCTCGTCCAGGACGAAGACGATGCCGTACTTGTCGCACAGCTCGCGCACGCCCGCGAGGTAGCCCTCGGGCGGGAGCATGATGCCGGCGGTGCCGGGGACGGTCTCCAGGATGATCGCGGCGACCGTCGACGGCCCCTCGAACTGGATCGTCGTCTCCAGGTGCTCCAGCGCCCGCGCGCACTCCTGCTCCTCGGTCTCGGCGTAGAAGCGCGAGCGGTACAGGAACGGCGCCCAGAAGTGCACGACACCCGCGGTGCCGCTGTCGCTGGGCCAGCGGCGCGGGTCGCCGGTGACGTTGATGGCCTGCTGCGTGCCGCCGTGGTACGAGCGGTACGCGGAGAGCACCTTCGGGCGGCCCGTGTGCAGGCGGGCCATGCGCAGGGCGTGCTCGACGGCGTCGGCGCCGCCGTTGGTGAAGAAGATCTTGTCGAGGTCGCCGGGCGTGCGCTCGGCGATCAGCCGGGCCGCCTCGGAGCGGGCCTCGACGGCGAACGCGGGCGCGAACGTCGTCATCGACGCGGCCTGCTCCTGGATCGCGGCGACGACCTTCGGGTGCTGGTAGCCGATGTTCGCGTAGACGAGCCCCGAGGTGAAGTCGAGGTAGCGGTTGCCGTCGTGGTCCCAGAAGTACGAGCCTTCGGCACCGGCGACGGCGAGCGGGTCGATGAGCTCCTGTGCGGACCAGGAGTGGAAGACGTGCTTACGGTCCGCGGCCTTCACGGCTGCGCCGACCTGGGGATTCGGCTGAGGGGTCATGGGGCCGAGGGTAGATGTCGGTCCGTGGACACACCATCGGCGTCCTGTCTGCGCGCGAGCGGGGAACACGACAGTCTGTCCAAGGGCGGCGGCCTTGACGGCGCCTTAACCGGGCGTTAGGCAACGGCACGCCACAGTGGGCGCATGAAGGCGCGCAGTGTGGCCGCGACGGCGGCCTGGGTCGCGCTGTGCACGCTCGCGGGCGGGCTCGGCGCGTGGCAGTTGGCCGGGGCGGAGGGGGGCGGGTCGCGCGGGGAGCACGCGAAGACCCTCGACGACGCGGCGGTGCGGCGGGCGCTGTCCTCCGCGCGGGCGTCGCCCGGGCCGGCTGCTGAGCCGACGTCGGGGCGGGGGTCCCCGGGGGCGGGGTGGTCGCGGACCGTGCGGTTCGCCGGTGGGGCGGCGGCGGTCGAATGTGGGGGTGCGCGTGGGGGTGAGGTGTATCTCGTGGCGTGGAGTCCGGCCGAGGGGTACGAGATCGATGCGGATGATGTCGTACGGGGGCCGGGGGTGGCGGCTCGTCTGAAGGTGGAGCCGTCCGATTCGGGGGGCGGTGACGGTGGTGACGGTGACGGGGGTTCTGACGTCTGGTACGAGGTGCGGTGTGGGGGTGCTGGGCCGCGGGCGGTGCGGGTTCCGTCCCCGGAGGATGACTGACCTTGCCTGTGCCTCAGCCACGAGGGCGCTGCCCCCACCCCCCGGGGCTCCGCCCCGGCCCCCGCTCCTCAATCGCCGGAGGGGCTTGATCTACCGGCGCTGAGCCCAGCCCCGTAAGGGGCGCGGGGAACTGCGCGACCAGCCACGACGCACCCGGCACCGACCCTGGGGCTCCGCCCCAGACCCCGCTCCTCAATCGCCGGAGGGGCTTGAATTACCGGCGCCCGGTGATCTACCCCCTCCGGAGGCGCATACGGTGGGTGTATGGCCCATCTACTTGTTGTCGAGGACGATGCCGTGCTCCGCGGCGCCCTGGTCCGCGCGCTGCGCGACAAGGGACACGCCGTGGCGACCGCCCCCACCGGCATGGCGGGCCTGGACCTCGCCATGACCGACCGCCCCGACCTCGTCGTCCTCGACCTGGGCCTCCCGGACATCGACGGCGCCCAGGTCCTGCGCATGCTGCGCGCCGTCAGCGACGTACCGGTCATCGTGGCGACCGCCCGCGACGAGGAGCACGAGATGGTCGCCGTGCTCGGGGACGGGGCGGACGACTACATCGTGAAGCCGTTCGGCGCGGCCCAGCTCGACGCCCGGGTCAAGGCGGTGCTGCGCCGGCTCGGACTCCCCGGCGACACCGAGGAACCGTTGCGCGTGGGCGGCCTCGTCCTCGACCCCGGAGCGCGCGAAGTCACCCTGGACGGGAGCCCGTTGGATCTGACCCCGCGCGAGTTCGACCTGCTCGCCCATCTCGCGCGCCGGGCCGGCCAGGTCGTCTCGCGGCGCGAACTGCTCGCCGAGGTGTGGCAGCAGCCCCTGGGCGGCGCCGACAAGACCGTCGACGTCCATCTGTCGTGGCTGCGCCGGAAGTTGGGCGAGACCGCGCAGGCACCGCGCTATCTGCACACCGTCCGCACCGTCGGCGTGAAACTCATGGCGCCGGACGAGGACGGGGCCGCCTGACGGATGCGCCGCACCCTGCTCCTGCTGACCGCCGCGACCACCGCCCTGGTCCTCACCGCGCTCCTCGTCCCGCTGACGCTGCTCACCCGCAGCCACGCCGCCGACCGTACGACCGCCGACGCCACCGCCCGCGCCCAGTGGGTGGCCGCCGCGATGGGCGCCACGCTCGGCGGGCCCGACGAACGCGACGGCGCCGAGGAAGCCGTGCGCGGTGCCGACGAACCCGCCCGCTCCCGCACCTCCGTCCTCTTCGCCGACGGCACGGTCGTCGGCGCCCCCGCACGTGTCACGGACGCGGTGCGGCTCGCGCGGCACGGGCGGGCGTTCACGTACGCGCCGCCGAGCGGCGGGCGGCAGGTGCTCGTCCCCGTACAGGGCGCGGCGGCCGGGCCCGCTGTCGTACAAGTGACGCTCACCCGGGGGCAGTTGTACGACGGGATGCTGTCGTCGTGGTTCACGCTGGCCGGCATCGGGCTCAGCCTCGTACTGATCGGGCTGCTGCTCGCCGACCGGCTCGGGGCGCGGCTTGTGGGGGCCACGCGGGCGCTCGCCGGTACGGCGGACAAGCTCGCGGCCGGGGATCTGACGGCGCGGGCGACTCCACAAGGCCCGCCCGAACTGCGGTCGGTGGCAGGCGAGTTGAACCATCTCGCCGCCCGCATCGGCGAACTCCTCGCCCTGGAACGGGAGAACGCCGCCGACCTCGCCCACCGGCTGCGTACGCCCGTCGCCGCGCTGCGGCTCGACGCGGAGGGGCTGCGCGATCCGGAGGAGGCGGAACGGATCGGGGCGGCGGTCGCGGCGCTCGAACTCGGGGTGGACGACGTCATCCGTACCGCGCGGCGGCCGTTGCGGCAGCCGGCGTCCTCGGATCTGGTGGCGGTGGCGCGGGAACGGGCCGCGTTCTGGGAGCCGCTCGCCGATGACCAGGGGCGGGAGTCGCAGGTGCGGGTGCCCGGGGGCGGGGCGGAGTTGCGGGTGCCGGTGGCGGAGGACGAGCTGGGGGCCGTGCTCGACGCGCTCATCGGGAACGTGCTCGATCACACGCCGCAGGGGACGGGGTATCGGGTGCGGGTGGCGGAGGTCGTGCTGGAGGATGGGGTACGAGGGGGCTCGCTCTCCGTGTCCGACGGTGGGGGCGGGTTGCCCGTGGGGGCGTGGGAGCGGGGGGTCAGTGGCGGGGGTTCGACGGGGCTCGGCCTGTCGATCGTCCGCCGCACGGCGACCTCCACGGGCGCGGCCCTCTCCTACTCCCCCTCCCCCACGACCCTCTCTCTTACCTGGCCTCTCGCTCCAGCCCCGTAAGGTGCGCGGGCGCGCTGCCGCTGGGGAGCCGCGCTGAGACCAGCCCCCCCTCAGGGGCGCGGGGAACTGCGCGAGAAGCCCCACCGGGGCTGCACCCGAGGCACAACCTGTTCTCACCCCGCACCGACCCTGGGGCTCCGCCCCAGACCCCGCTCCTCAATCGCCGGAGGGGCTTGAATTACCGGCGCTGAATTACCGGGGCTGGGAGGGGAATGCCGTGTTCGTGGCCTGGGTCCAGGGGTGGGTGCCCAGCTCCGGACGGAGCACCGCGAACCCCCCGCAGAACTTGGAGAACTCCGCCCCCGGCACCCCGAACCGCTCAAGCACCCGATCCGCCTCCGTCATCACCCCCCGCGCCTTCGTCTCGACGAACACGAGCCCCCCGTCCGCCCGGACCTCCCGCCCGCCCTCCGCGTCCCGCACGACGAGCCCCGCGTCACACGTCACCCGCTGCCCGTCGGCGACGAACGTGGCCCGCTGGTACTCGGTCACGAGCGCCGCCCGCAACCCCTCCGGCGGAGCCACCCCGTACGCCCCGCCGAGCACCCCGGCGAGGAACCCGCGGCCCCCGCTGCCGAGCGCCGACTCGTCCCCGGCGAGCGGGCGCCGGTGCTTGACGGTACGGCCGCCGCCCTCGGTGAGCTTGACCTCGAACTGCCGCTCCCCGGTGTCCCGGTAGAGCCGCTCACGGATCCGGTAGCGCCGGCGCCGCCCCTGCCGGTGGTCGTGGTACATGCGCAGGTCGGCGGTGTCGTAGTACGTGGAGCGGTAGCCGAACCAGCGGCGTCCGCCGACGGACAGAGCGCGGAACGGGCCGTCCGCCCGGCGCGGGTCGGTGAGCAGGGCGGCGACGTCCTGGAAGACGTCCACCGGCACGAGGTACCGGCGGTCGTTACGGGTCAACAGCTCTGCCCTGCTGTTGAGTTCGTCGAGGGAGAGAGGGCGGGCGGCGAGTGCGGCGCGCCCGATGGCGCGTACGGCGGGGGTCACACGGTCTCCTGGTGATAGGCGGCTGCGGTCTTCGTCGTACTACCTGAGGGACGTTCGGGCCTCCCCGAATGTTCCCCAGTCTTCCGGCCGTCGGAAACGGACTTCCATGCCCCGGAGACTAGGCACCCGCCGGTTAAGGGCTCACCCATGAGGAGTTAACGCACGGCGTTACGGAACCGTAGATGCCGGACAAGACCTCTCTGTCGTATGTCCGCACTATTCTCGGTTTGTTGGTCACACACGGGGGAGGGTGGCACGACATGGACAGACTTGAGGCGCTCGGCCCGGGCGACCCGCAGCGGATCGGCGCGTACCGGCTGCTGGGCAGGCTCGGCGCGGGCGGCATGGGGCAGGTGTATCTCGCGCGGTCGGAGCGCGGCCGTACCGTCGCGGTGAAGCTGGTGCGCGAGGAGCTGGCCGAGCAGGAGGAGTTCAGGAACCGGTTCCGGCAGGAGGTGCGGGCCGCCCGGCAGGTCGGCGGCGCGTGGACGGCGCCGGTGCTCGACGCGGACACGGAGGCGGCGATCCCGTGGGTGGCGACCGGTTATGTGGCCGGGCCCTCGCTCCAGCAGGTCGTCGGCCATGACTACGGCGCGCTGCCCGAGCGTTCCGTACGCATCCTCGCCGCCGGCCTCGCGCACGCGCTCCAGGACATCCACGCGGCCGGCATCGTGCACCGCGACCTCAAGCCGTCCAACGTGCTGGTGACCATCGACGGCCCGCGCGTCATCGACTTCGGCATCGCGCGCGCCCTGGAGACGGTCACCGACGGCGGCCTGACCAGGACCGGCGCGCTCGTCGGCTCGCCCGGCTTCATGGCGCCCGAGCAGGTGCGCGGCGACCGGATCACGCCCGCGTGCGACGTGTTCTGCCTCGGTTCGGTCCTCGCGTACGCGGCGACGGGCACGCTGCCGTTCGGCACGTCGAACAGTGGGGTGCACGCCCTGATGTTCCGTATCGCCCAGGAGGAACCGGAGCTGGCCGCGCTCCCCGAGGGCCTCCAGGACCTCGTACGGGACTGCCTGCGCAAGCAGCCGGGCGAGCGGCCCACCCTCGACGAGGTGCTGCGGCTCACCGGCGCGGAGGACACGCTCGCCGTGGGCGGGCGTACGCGCGATCCGTGGCTGCCGGGGGCGCTCGTCGCTCAACTGGGGCGGCACGCGGTGCAGTTGCTGGACTCCGAGGACCCTGAGCAGGCCGCCGCCGCGGCCTCGCCTGCGGCGTCCGCGCCTACGCCCACGGTGTTGGACGGCTCGCCCGGGCCATTACCCGCGCCGTCGGCGCCGTCGCCGGAGAAGGAGCCGCCGCCGCCCGGTACGCCCGGGCCCGCCCCGGTGAACCATCTGCCGACGCAGATCGCCGGCGCCCACACCCCACCGCCGCCCGCCGCCGCGTACGGCTACCCGCATGCCGCGTACGGGTATCCGCAGGGCGGCTGGGGGCAGACACCGCCGTACGGGCCCGGCATGGCGCCGCCGGTCGCGCCGCAGCCCGAGCCGCGGCGCGGGGGGCGTTCCACGGCGGCGCTGATCGTGGTGGCGCTGATCGTGGCGCTCGGCGCGGGAGGTTCCGTGTACGCGCTGATGAAGAACGGCGACACGGGTGGGGGCGGGCAGGCCCAGGGCGGCCAGAACTCCCCCACGGCGGGCTCCACCGCGCCGTCCACCCCGGGGCCGGACAGTCCCACGCCCGCGCCGTCCACTCCGCAGGACAAGACGCCCCAGTCGTCCGGCGCGATACCGGACCGCTTCATCGGTACGTGGACGGGGGGCTTCGACACCGATCACGGGCGTAGTTCGCGGGTGCTGAAGCTTCGGCAGGGGGAGGCCGGGGACATGGTGATGACGTTGTCGGCGGACGGTACGCAGAAGAACGGCGATCCCTTCCACTGCGTGTTCCGCGGGGCGCTGACCTCTGCGTCGGGGTCGACGGTGTACATCGGCGGTACGGATCCGGTGGTGGCGCAGCCGGCCAGTGCGTGTACTCCGGGTAACCCGAGCACGATCACGCTTCTGCCCTCCGGTGAGCTGCGCCGTGATCTCCCTCAGCCGGGCGGCCGGGTCGAACACATCACTTACACCAAGGAGTGACGGCACGGCGGGCCCGGTGGGGCTTATCTCAGCGCCGGTAAATCAAGCCCCTCCGGCGATTGAGGAGCGGGGGCTGGGGCAGCGCCCCAGAGTGCCGGGTGCGTCGTGGTTGGCCGCGCAGTTCCCCGCGCCCCTTACGGGGCTTGTCTCAGCGCCGGTAAATCAAGCCCCTCCGGCGATTGAGGAGCGGGGGCTGGGGCGGAGCCCCAGGGCGCGGGGGCGCCGTGGCTGAGCGCGCAGTTCCCCGCGCCCCTTACGGGGCTGAACTGGACGTCCCCTTCCGGTCAGAGGAAGGAGTTGATCTCGATGGTTTCGGTGCGGCCGGGGCCTACGCCGATCGCGGAGATCGGCGCACCGGACATCTCCTCCAGCGCCTTGACGTACGCCTGCGCGTTCTTCGGCAGATCACCGAAGGTCTTCGCCTTCGTGATGTCCTCCGACCACCCCGGCAGGTACTCGTACACCGGCTTCGCGTGGTGGAAGTCGGACTGCGAGTACGGCAGCTCCTCGACCCGCTCGCCGTCGATCTCGTACGCGACACAGACCGGGATCTGCTCCCAGCCGGTGAGCACGTCGAGCTTCGTCAGGAAGAAGTCGGTGAGGCCGTTGACGCGGGTCGCGTAGCGGGCGATCACCGCGTCGAACCAGCCGCAGCGCCGGTCACGGCCGGTGGTGACACCGCGCTCGCCGCCGATGCGCCGCAGGTCCTCGCCGTCCTGGTCGAACAGCTCCGTCGGGAACGGCCCGGCACCGACACGCGTCGTGTACGCCTTGAGGATGCCGATGACGCGGCTGATCTTCGTCGGGCCCACGCCGGCGCCGGTGCAGGCGCCGCCCGCGGTCGGGTTCGACGAGGTGACGAAGGGGTACGTGCCGTGGTCGATGTCGAGGAGCGTGCCCTGGCCGCCCTCGAACAGCACGACCTTGTCCTCGTCGAGCGCGTTGTTGAGGATCAGGGTGGTGTCGGCGACGTAACCCTTGATCTTCTCCGCGTAGCCGAGCAGCTCCTCGACGACCTGCTGGGCCTCGATGGCGCGCCGGTTGTAGAGCTTGGTGAGGAGCTGGTTCTTGACCTCCAGGGCCGCTTCGACCTTCTGGGTGAGGATCGACTCGTCGTAGAGGTCCTGGACGCGGATGCCGACGCGGTTGATCTTGTCCGCGTACGTCGGGCCGATGCCGCGGCCGGTGGTGCCGATCTTCCGCTTTCCGAGGAAGCGTTCCGTCACCTTGTCGACGGTGACGTTGTACGGCGTGATGATGTGAGCGTTGCCGCTGATCAGGAGCTTGGACGTGTCGACGCCGCGCTCGTTCAGACCGCTCAGCTCGGAGAGCAGGACCGACGGGTCGACGACGACACCGTTACCGATGACCGGCGTGCAGTCCGGGGAGAGAATCCCGGAAGGGAGGAGGTGCAGCGCGTACTTCTGGTCGCCTACGACGACCGTGTGGCCGGCGTTGTTGCCGCCCTGGTAGCGCACTACGTAGTCCACGGACCCACCGAGCAGGTCGGTGGCCTTTCCCTTGCCTTCGTCACCCCACTGAGCACCGAGCAGCACAAGTGCGGGCACAGGCGTACACCCCTTCCGGGCGGGGCATGTCCAAGGTCAGGGGCCACGGCCGCGGGGATGCGGCGAGCCTTCGTAAGCCTTGGGGTGCCCCGGAATAGACGAAGCCCCTGGCGCAATAGCGCAAGGGGCTCTTGCACAAAGATGCTACCCGAGGAAGCGAGGCAGGGCCGAGGTGGCGGCTTTGGATCATCCGGACAGACCGGCCGGGCACGAGGGAGCGGGGCCCTTGTCGCGCCAGTTGCTGGTCCTCGTCGACCCTCTGGCGCGGCGCGCGGACGGGGAATCCGTACGGATCGCCAAGGACGTGCTGTGCGCCGGCGCGTCCGTGAAGGTGTGCCTGCCGGACGGGCCGGAGGAGTTCGCGCGGGCCCTTGCCAGACGCGGCGCGCGGCGGCCTGTCGTGGTGGGGGACGACCGGGCGCTGGTGCGTGCCGTGACGTTGCTGCACCGGGAGCGGGAGCTGGCGGACGCGGTGTTCTCGATGGTGCCGGTGGGCGCCGCGGTGTCGCTGGCCCGCTCGCTCGGGGTGCCGGGCGGCCCGGTCGCGGCGGCGCGGGCCGCGCTCGACGGGACGGAGCGCCGGCTCGATCTGCTGGTGGACGACAGCGACGGGGTGGTGCTCGGCGGCCTGTCCATCCCGCCGGTCGCCGGCGGCGCGGGCGACCGGCCGGCGGGGCAGCCGTGGTGGCGGGCGTGCGGGGCGCTGGTGCGGGGACTGGCGGCGCGCTCGCCGCAGGGCGCGGAGCCGGACGACGCGGGCCCCGCGCGGCTGCGGATCGAGGCTGACGGCACGACGCTCGTCGACCTGGACGAGCCGGTGCGCGGGGTGTCGGTGCGGCCGTCGGCGGGCGACGGGTTCGCGCGGGTGGAGGTGCGGCGGACGGCGGAGGAGCCGGTGTGCGCATGGGCCCGTACGGTCACGGTGACCGGGGCGGACTTCCGGTACCGGGCGGATCAGGTGACGATCGGGGGCCCGGTGCGCAGGCGGACGTGGTCGGTGCGGCAGGAGGCGTGGTCGCTGGCGTTGCCCTGACCGGGCGCGCCGGTGGGGCTCAGCCGTCCGGGCCCAGCGTCTTGCGGTGCGCTCGCGCAGGGCGTCCTCCCAGCGCTCAGTACGGTGTCGCGGCTGGTCAGCGCCTCGTACCACTGCCGCGACCTGTCCAACTGACCTGTCCGGAACCCCGGCGGCGGCCCGGTGCGTCCCCCTGACATGGGACAACGCATTCAGGCCGCCGCCGGCTGCCTCAGCACCCTCGCCGGGCTCGGCGCCGGGATCGCCGTCTGGAACGTCCGCGCGAAGGGCCGGCTCCACCGGTTCGAGCAGGGCCCCGACTGGCGGGTGTTCGTCGTGGACCTGCCGCTGTGCCTGGCGGGCGGCACCCTCGCGGGCGCGCTGGCCGGAGTGCTGCTCGCCCGGCTCCTCACAGCTCGACGCGCAGACCCTCCAGGCCCCGGATGACGAAGTTCGGCTTGCGGACCGGTTCCGCCGCGAGCCGCAGCGTCGGCGCCCGGGTCAGCAGCGCCCGCATCGACGCGGCCAGTTCGATGCGGGCGAGCGGGGCGCCGATGCAGTAGTGGATGCCGGCGCTGAAGGAGATGTGCGGGTTGTCCTCGCGGGTGAGGTCCAGGCGCTCGGGGTCGCGGAAGACGGCAGGATCGTGGTTGGCGGAGCCGAAGAGGAGAGCGACCTCGGAACCGCGCGGGATCGGCACGCCGCCGACCTCGATGTCCTCCAGCACCCAGCGCTCGAACAACTGCAACGGCGTGTCGTAGCGCAGCAGTTCCTCCACCGCCGTCGGCACCAGCGCGTGGTCGGCGCGGAGCGCGGCGAGCTGGTCGGGGTGGCGGAACAGCGCCCACCAGCCGTTCACCGTCGCGTTCACCGTGGCCTCGTGGCCGGCGTTCAGGAGCAGCGCGCAGGTGGAGACCATCTCCTGCAGGGTCAGCCGGTCGCCGTCGTCGTGCGCCGCGATCAGCCCCGAGATCAGGTCGTCGCCGGGGTGCGCGCGCCGGTGGGCGATCAGTTCGCGCAGGTACGCGGAGAACTCCACGGACGCGGTGACGGCGGCGCGGGCGACGGGCTCCGGCGGGTTCAGCTCGTACATGCCGCAGATCGCCGCGGACCAGGGGCGCAGCAGGGGGCGGTCGCTGTCCGGGACGCCGAGCATCTCCGCGATGACCGCGACGGGCAGGGGTTCGGCGACCGCCGTCAGCAGGTCGCCGCCGCCCTGCCGTACGAGGTCGTCCACGAGGGTGCCGGCCAGGTGCTCCACGTACGGGGTGAGGCGGTCGACCGTGCGCGGGGTGAACGCCTTCGACACGAGGCGGCGGATGCGGGTGTGGTCCGGGGGCTCCAGGTCCAGCATGCCGTGGTCGTTGAGCGTGTGGAACGGCTCGTGCTCCGGGCGCGGGGACGGGCGGCCGAACTCCTCGTCGGTGTGGCGGTGGCGGTAGGTGCGGCCCAGGCGGCGGTCTCTGAGGAGGGCGCTCACGTCCTGGTGCTGCGGGATGAGGTATTGGGCGGTCGGGGCGTACGGGTGGGCTCTCGCCGTTTCGCGGAGGGAGTTGTACGCGGGGTACGGGTTGTGCAGGAAGCGGGGGTCTTGCGGGGCGAACGCGGTTTGGGGGGTGCGGGGAGCTTCCATGGGGGCAACGTAGTGGTGGGCGCCCCCTGCGGGACAGCCCCGGCGGGCGGGTTCTTCGTCCGACGGTGCGTCGTGGCTGCCCGCGCAGTTCCCCGCGCCCCTGGGTGGGTGGGCCTGCCCGTTGTTCGTCACCTTTCGCCCGGTGGGGCTTCTCGCGCAGTTCCCCGCGCCCCTGTCGGGGCGACTTCGTCGCCACCTCCTCCCCTGGGGAGCTGGGGCGAAGCCCCGCTCCCTCAGGGGCGCGGGGAACTGCGCGACCAGCCACCCACCGGGCCGCAGGTGGGCGACGGCCTCGGGGGGCAGCGCCCCGACAGGGGCGCGGGGAACTGCGCGACCTCGGCTGCACGCTGCCTTCGCCGGCGAACTCCCTTGCCCCGAACCGCCTAGGCCGAGGGCGTCACCAGATGGGACTCGTACGCGTAGACCGCCGCCTGTGTCCGGTCACGGAGGCCCAGCTTCACCAGGACGCGGCTGACATGCGTCTTGATCGTGGACTCCGCGACGACGAGCCGCCCGGCGATCTCCGCGTTGGACAGCCCCTGCGCGATGAGGACAAGGACCTCCGTCTCCCGCTCGGTCAGCTCCCCGTACGCCCCGACCCCGCCCGCACCCCCCGGCAGGGGCCGCTCCGCGAGCCGGGAGAACTCCGTGATGAGGCGGCGCGTCACCGTGGGCGCGAGCAGGGCCTCCCCGGAGGCCACGACCCGTACGCCCTCGGCGAGTTGGCGGGCGGAGGCGTCCTTGAGGAGGAACCCGGACGCCCCGGCGCGCAGCGCCTGGTACACGTACTCGTCGAGGTCGAACGTCGTCAGGACGAGCACCTTCGCGCCCTCGTCGGCGGCGACGATCTCGCGGGTCGCGTCGATGCCGTTCAGCTCGGGCATGCGGATGTCCATGAGGACGACGTCGGGCCGCAGTTCGCGGACCTTGGCGACCGCGTCCCGCCCGTCGACCGCCTCGCCGGCGACCTCGATGCCGGGCATGGCGTTGAGCAGTACGGAGAACCCCTCGCGCACCATCACCTGGTCGTCGGCGATCAGCACCCGGATGCTCACGCGGCGTCCCCCTCGGCGCCGGCGGCGCGTACGGGGACGTAGACGAGGACCTCGTAGCCGCCGTCCCCGGTAGGTCCTGCCGTCATCTCGCCGTCGAGCATGGCGACCCGCTCCCGCATACCGGTGAGCCCGTGTCCGGCGCCGGGGCTGGGCTTGGCGAGGGTGTCGGCGGGGCCGTTGGCGACGCGCAGGCCGAGCCCGCCGAGTACGTAGGAGACCTCGACGACGGCGCTCGCGCCGGGCGCGTGCCGCAGGGTGTTGCTCAGGGCCTCCTGCACGATGCGGTACGCCGACAGCTCGACGCCCGGCGGCAGTTCGCGTACGGCGCCGGTGACGGTCTTGGTGACGGTGAGGCCGGCCTCGCGGACGTTCTCCAGGAGGCGGTCGAGGTCGGCGAGGGCGGGCTGCGGCGCGTCGGGCGCCTCGTAGTCCTCGGCCCGTACGACACCGAGGACGCGGCGCAGTTCGGTGAGGGCGGCGACCGCGTTCTCCCGGATCGTGGCGAACGCCTGCTCCAGCTCGGGCGGCGGGTTCTGGACGCGGTAGGGCGCGGCCTCGGCCTGGATGGCGACGACGGACATGTGGTGGGCGACGACGTCGTGCAGTTCGCGGGCGATGGTGGTGCGCTCCTCCAGGAGGGTGCGCCGGTCGCGTTCGACGGCGGTCACGGTGCGTTCCTGGACGACCTCGCGGCGGGTGGTGCGGTTGGCCTGGACGAGGGTGACCAGGGCGACGGCGATGCCCGAGACGACGAGGACGGGCGCGCTGACGGAGTCGTACCAGGAGCCGCGCGCGCCCTCGGCGAGCAGCGAGAACAGCGCGGTCAGCGCCCACATCCAGGCCGCCGTGCGGGGCCGGGTGCGGGCGGCGACGACCATCATGACGGCGGTGTGCCCGAGCGCGCTCGCCGCCGACCAGGGGAAGGAGCCGTCCCCGGCGAGGACGCCGACGAAGGGCACGGACAGCAGCGACACCCAGAACGCGAGCACCGGCCGCGACAGGGTGAGCGCCACCGCGGCGCCGGGCACGGCCCCCGCGAGCAGGCCGACGAGGTTGCCGCCGAAGCCGTCCGCGGAACCGGCGCCGGCGACGAAGGCGAGCAGGGCGAGGAAGAGGACGCAGGCGTGCGGCAGCAGGGCCAGGTGGCGGCGGTGGGCGGCCGGGAGCAACTGCGCGAGCGGCCCGTCGGTCGCCGCGCGCGGCAGCGGACGGTACGCGCCCGCGTCCCGGAACAGGTCGTCGCGCAGGCCGCCCAGTGCCGAGCGGGTGAGCTGGTACTCGGGGGCGCGGCCCGCACGCCCCGCCCGCTCACCGGCGCCGGTGCCGGGGGCGGGGGTGACCCGGGTGGTGGTGGTCTCGGTCATGCGTTCACGGTAGGCGGGCGGGGGCGGGCGGCGCGTCCGTACCGGGGAGGGTTCGGCGGGGTCCGTCTCAAGGACTACGCGGGCCCGCGTCCCCGCCGTACGGATCGGCGCGCGGGCCCGCCAGGTTGCCGTACGGATCGGCGCGCGGGCCCGCCGCGTCGCCGTACGGGCCGGCTCACCAGGCGAGCTGGGCGATCTCCTCGGCGACGACGGCGCAGGCGTCGGCGGCCGGGTCGATGAGGGGGAAGTGCCCGACGCCCTCCAGCAGCGTCACGCCGACCACCTCGCCGGCCCGGGCCGCCTTGTCCGCGTAGGACTCGGATACGGCGAACGGCACGGTCAGGTCGTCGCGGCCCTGGACGACGGTGGTGGCGATGCCGGTGGGCAGCAGCTCGGACGGGTCGGCGAGGGGCCGCCGCGCATCGAACAACTCGGGTGTCCCGCCGAGGAGTTGGGCGCTCGCGCCGCCGCACACGCCCAGTTCCTCGGCGAGCGCGAGGTCCGCGATGGGCGCGAGGGCGACGACGCCGCGCAGGGCGGGCGGCGCGGGCGTGTACCAGGGGGCGTCGGCGGGCAGGACGTGCCGCGCGGACAGCCACAGGGCGAGGTGGCCGCCCGCGGAGTGGCCGGTGACGACGGTCCGGCGCGGGTCGGCTGCGGGCAGGTGCGCGGCGGCCAGCGCGGGCAGGGCGTCGAACGCGGCGGCCACGTCGTCGAACGTCTCCGGCCAGCGCCCCGCGACCGGCCCGTCGGCGTCCTGGTGGGGCAGCGAACTGCCGCGCCGGTACTCGATGTTGGCGACGGCGAACCCGCGCCGGGCCAGGAAGGCGCAGAGCGGGCTCAGGTGCGCCCTGTCGTACGGGGACCGCCAGGCGCCGCCGTGCAGGACGGCGACCAGGGGCGCGGCGGTGGCGCCGTCGCGCGGGGCGTAGAAGTCGACGACCTGGTCCGGGTGATCGCCGTACGCGGCGCTGACGTCCGCCGGGACGGCGGGGTGCGCGAAGGCCGAATCCTCTTCGGCCTTCTCGCGGGCGGCGGCTGCGGCGCGGGCCTCGTCGTCCGGCATGCTCCGACCTCTCGGCATCGTCGTGCTCTGGGCACCGTCGTGGAACTGCAAGGTAAGCGGACGCTACCAGCCCCGTGACGTGCGCCGACACGGCGGAAGCAGGGTAAACGGTCCTGCTGTTCCGTTACTCTGGCCGGTATGCCCAGCGAACAGACGAGCGAGCGGGAGAGCGGACACGGCGAGGGGCGGGCCGAGGGCGCCGAGCCCGGCACGCTGCGGCCCGGCGGGCGCACCGCGCGGGTCCGCGCGGCCGTCCTCGCCGCCGCCGGTGACGTGCTCGCCGAGCACGGCTTCGACCGCCTCGACCTCGCGGACATCGCCCGGCGCGCGGACGTCGGCAAGACCACGGTGTACCGGCGCTGGGGCTCGGTCACCGGGCTCGTCGCGGACCTGCTCGCGCAGATGGCCCAGGAGTCGCTGCCCCGCGCGGTCACCGGCACCCTCCGCGGCGACCTCCTCGCCAACGCCGACCTCGTCCGGCGCACCCTCGCCGACCCCCGCCAGGGCCCGCTGTTCCGCGCGGTGATCGCGGCGGCGACCTGCGACGCGCGGACGGCGGAGGCGCTGCGGGACTTCTACTCGGTCCGCGTCGCGGAGTGGGCGCCGGCGGTCCAGGAGGCCGTGGAGCGCGGGGAGTTGCCGGCGGGGACGGACGCGGGCGAGGTCGTCCGGGCGGTGTCCGCCCCGCTGTACTACCGGTATCTGACGACCGGCGTCCCGCCGGGCCCCGCGGAGGCGGCCCGGGCGGCGGACGCGGCGCTGACCGCGGCCCGCGCGGGCGTCTTCACCTGACCCCGCCTGCCCGGCCCCCGGAAGGGCACCCCCGGCGACGGCGGCGCCCTCAGCCGAGGATGTCGCCGAGGATCCGCGCCGCCCGCTCCACGTCCGCGAACCCCACGTACAGCGGGGTGAACCCGAACCGCAGGACGTCCGGCGCCCGGAAGTCCCCGACGACGCCCGCCGCGATGAGCCGCTCCATGACCGCGCCCGCGTCCGCGCAGCGCAGCGCCACCTGGCTGCCCCGGGCCGCGTGCTCCAGCGGCGTCACCGGCTGAACCCGCCCCTCGGGCACGTACGCGGCGACGCACTCCAGGAAGAAGTCGGTGAGGGCCAGCGACTTCTCCCGTACGGCGTCGATCGTCACGTCCTCGCGCCGCCACACCGCCAGCGCCGCTTCGAGGGCGAGCATCGACAGGATGTCCGGCGTGCCCACGCGCCCGCGCACGGCACCGTCGGCGGGCTCGTAGGCGGGCCGCATGCCGAAGGGCTCGGCGTGCGAGTTCCAGCCGGGCAGCGGGGAGTCGAACCGCTCCTGGTGGGCGCGGCGCACGTACAGGTACGCGGGCGAACCGGGCCCCCCGTTGAGGAACTTGTACGTACAGCCGACCGCGAGGTCCACCCCGTGCGCGTCGAGCCCGACCGGCAGGGCGCCCGCGCTGTGGCACAGGTCCCAGACGCTGACGGCGCCCGCGCCGCGCACGGCGGCGGTGAGCGCGGGCAGGTCGTGCAGGCGCCCGGTGCGGTAGTCGACGTGGTTGAGGAGGACGGCGGCGGTGCGCCCGGAGACCTCGGCGGGGACGTCGCCGGGGGCCACGGCCCGTACCGCGCAGCCGGTCATGCGGGCGGCGGACGCGGCGATGTACCCGTCCGTGGGGAAGGTCGCCGCGTCGACCAGGATCTCGTCGCGCCCGGCGTCAGGACCGCCGGCGAGGCGGACCGCGCCGACGAGCGCCTTGAAGACGTTGACGCTGGTGGAGTCGCCGACGACGATCTGGCCCCCGGCCGCGCCGACGAGCGGGGCGATCAGGTCGCCGATCCGCTCGGGCGCCGTCCACCAGCCGGACTCGGTCCAGGACCGGATGCGCAGCTCGCCCCACTGCCGCCGTACGACGTCCTCGACGGCGCCGGGGACGTGCGCGGGCAGCGCGCCCAGGGAGTTGCCGTCGAGGTAGACGACGTCGTCGAGCACGAAGTCGCCGCGGACGGCGGCCAGCGGATCGGCGGCGTCCAGCGCGCGCGCCCGCTCGGACAGGTCAGACATGGGCCCTCGCCAAGATGTGTCTCCGGGTAGCGGTCCGCCCTGCCGTTACCGGCACGGGGCCCCGGTCCCCACCGGCATCCTCCGCAATCCTCCCCCGAAACATCAACCCCCGCCCCCGGGCACCGCCGGGCGTGGCCGCCGGGGCGGGAGCGGCGCGCGGCGCGGGTGGCAGACTGGCCGTATGACGACGCACAAGAACCTGCTGGGCGGGCCCGATCCGACGTATCTGCCGGAGAACGAGGAGGCGTACCGCCTGCTGGGTGAGGACTCGCTGACGCCCGCGGAGGTCGCGGCGAAGTACCCGACGTTCTCCCTGGCGTGGGCGCAGCTCGCCGACGACGCGTTCGAGGCGGGCCGCACGGTCGAGTCCTACGCCTACGCCCGCACCGGCTACCACCGGGGCCTGGACGCGCTGCGCCGCAGCGGCTGGAAGGGGCACGGCCCGGTGCCGTGGGAGCACCAGGCGAACCGCGGGTTCCTGCGCTGCCTCGCCGCGCTGGCGCGGGCCGCCGCCGCCATCGAGGAGAAGGACGAGGCGGAGCGCTGCCGCGAGTTCCTGAAGGACAGCAGCCCCGAGGCGTACGACGCCCTCATGCGCTGACGGCGCGGCCCCCGCTCATCCCCGGCCCGTGACGGTGCGTACGGCCCTGATCAGGGCCTCGACACCGGCGCGGGCCTTCGCGCGGGGGCAGCCGACGTTGAGGCGGACATGGCCGGGAGCGCCGTACGTGGCCCCGGGCATGATCGCCACGCGCTCCCGCTCGACGAGGACGCGCTGGAGCGGGCCGTCCTCGGTGACGCCGAGGGGCCGCAGGTCGATCCAGGCGAGGTACCCGGCGTCGGGCTCCCGCCAGCCGAGCGAGGGGAAGGCGGCGTCCAGCTCCTCGCGTACGAGGCGCAGATTGCCGTACGTGTAGGCGCGCAGCGCGTCGAGCCAGGCGCCGCCCTCGCGGTACGCGGCGATGTGCGCGGTCAGCGCGAGGACGGACGGGGACTCTAGGCCCTCGTCGTGGCCCATGCGGCGGAGGAACTCGGCGTGCTGCTCCGCGTCCCCGACGAAGCCGTAACTGCCGCTGAGGGCGGGGAAGTTGAAGGACTTGCTCGCGGAGGTGACGAGCGCCCAGCGGGGGCCGCGCGCGAACCGCGTCCACGGCAGATGGACGTGTCCCTCGTGGGTGAGGTCCGCGTGGATCTCGTCGCTGACGACGGCGGTGCCCGTGGCGTCGGCGAGGTCCGCGATGCGGCGCAGTTCGCTCTCGCTCCATACGTGCCCGGTCGGGTTGTGCGGGGAGCACAGGACGAGGACGCGGCTGTCGGGGCGGGCCAGCTCGCGGGCGAGGCCGTCCCAGTCGTCGACGGCGACGGCGCGCAGGTCGCGGCCGAGCCCGGTGACGGTCTTGCGGAACCCGTCGTAGGTCGGCGTGTGCAGGACGACGCCGTCGCCGGGCCGCGTCCACATGCGCAGCAGTTGCGCGATCTGATTGAGGACGGACGGCCCGTACACGAGGCTCCCGGCGTCCACGGCGGTGGCGTGGCGGCGGGCGAACCAGTCGGTGACCGCGTCCCGGAAGTCGTCGTTGCGCCAGTCCGAGTAGCCGAACACGCCGTGCGCGACGCGGGCGGTGAGCGCCGCGAGGATCTCGGGCGGGCACGCGAAGTCCATGTCGGAGATGGTGAACGGCAGCAGGTCACCGGCGGGGAACCGGTCGGCGAGCCCGTCCCACTGCACGCTCCAGGTGCCGCGCCGGTCGACGGGAGTGTCGAAGTCGTACGCCACGGATGGCCCCCCTCCGGGTACGGCGCGGGCCCGGCACGTCCGCAAGGGAGGTGCCGGGCCCGCGTCGGTGATCGGGTTACTTGATGCGCGTACCCGTCGAGCGCAGGTTCTCGCAGGCCTCGACGATGCGGGCGGTCATGCCCGCCTCGGCCTTCTTGCCCCACACGCGCGGGTCGTACGTCTTCTTGTTGCCGACCTCGCCGTCGACCTTCAGGACGCCGTCGTAGTTCTCGAACATGTGACCGGCGATCGGACGCGTGAACGCGTACTGGGTGTCGGTGTCGATGTTCATCTTGACGACGCCGTTCTCCAGGGCCGTGCGGATCTCCTCCAGCGTGGAGCCGGAACCGCCGTGGAAGACGAAGTCGAACGGCTGCGAGCCGGCCGGCCGGCCGTACTTCGCGGCGACGCCCTCGTTGAGGTCCTTGAGCAGGTCGGGACGGAGCACCACGTTGCCCGGCTTGTACACGCCGTGGACGTTGCCGAAGGAGGCGGCCAGCAGGTAGCGGCCCTTCTCCCCGAGGCCGAGGGCCTCGGCGGTGCGCAGCGCGTCGTCGACCGTGGTGTAGAGGTTGTCGTTGATCTCGTGCGTGACGCCGTCCTCCTCACCGCCGGTCGGGGTGATCTCGATCTCCAGGATGATGTTCGCGGCCTTGGCCTTGGCGAGCAGCTCCTGGGCGATCTCCAGGTTGTCGGCGAGGGTCTCGGCGGAGCCGTCCCACATGTGCGACTGGAACAGCGGCAGGCCGCCGGCCTCGACGCGCTTGGCGGAGATGTCGAGCAGCGGACGGACGTAGCCGTCGAGCTTGCCCTTCGGGCAGTGGTCCGTGTGCAGCGCGATCTTGTTCGGGTAGCGCTCCGCGACGACGTGCGCGAACTCGGCGAGGGCCTGCGCGCCGACGACCATGTCCTTGACGCCCTGGCCCGACAGGTACTCGGCGCCGCCCGTCGAGATCTGGATGATGCCGTCGGACTCGGCCTCCGCGAAGCCCTGCAACGCAGCGTTCAGGGTCTGCGTCGACGAGACGTTGATGGCCGGGTAGGCGAACTTCCCCGCCTTGGCCCGGTCGAGCATCTCGTTGTACTGCTCCGGGGTTGCGATGGGCATCTGCCGTCTCCTCGTCAAGCGCGGGATTGCGGGTTTGGGTGGTAGTTCGTGGTGACCCTCACCGAGCACCAAAGGGTGACATCATCGTCGCCCCCATCTTTCCAGACTTGCCCGGATGCTCCAGTCCGGGGGAAGGCCCTGATCCCAGGGCCACAGGTCCCGAACCGGTCAGTCCAGGCCCAGCTCGTCCTTGGAGAACGCGTACAGGTACGGCACGCCCGCGCCCTCGGTGATCTTCTCGGCGGCACCGGTCGCCCGGTCCACGATGGTGGCGACGGCGACGACCTCGGCGCCCGCCTCCCGCACCGCCTGCACGGCCTCCAGCGGGGAGCCGCCGGTGGTGGAGGTGTCCTCGACGACGAGCACGCGCCGGCCCTTGATGTCGGGACCCTCGACGCGGCGCTGCATGCCGTGCGCCTTCGCGGCCTTGCGGACGACGAACGCGTCCAGGCGCTCGCCGCGCGCGGCCGAGGCGTGCAGCATCGCGGTGGCGACCGGGTCGGCGCCCATGGTGAGGCCGCCGACCGCGTCGAACTCCAGCTCGGCCGTCAGGTCGAGCAGCACCTGCCCGACGAGCGGGGCGGCCTCGCCGTCGAGGGTGACGCGGCGCAGGTCCACGTAGTAGTCGGCCTCGATCCCGGAGGAGAGCGTCACCTTGCCGTGCACCACGGCCTTGTCCTTGATCTGCGTCAGCAGCGCGCCGCGCACGTCGTTCGTCATGCCTACGAGCTTAAAGGCGGCGCCAGCTCCACGTGGTCGCGGCTTCCAGCGGCTCCACGGGGGTGACGAGCCGGGGCAGGGTGTTGAGGCCGTTCGGGGGACCCGTCTGCGGTTCGACGCACACCGCCGCGTCCTGCTCGTCGTAGATCACGGCCCACTGCTCGCGGCTGGTGACGTTCAGCTCCAGCTCGCCGGGCCAGGTCAGGGTGACGTCCACGCCGTCGGGCATGCCGAAGCAGTCGTCCCAGGGTCCCGGCCGTACGGGGACGCGCTCGCCGGTGGGCAGATGGTCCGCGCCGCGCTCCTCCTGCCAGGCCGCGTCGAACGCGATCCGCACGCCCTCGCCGCCGTCGCGCAGCGTCCGGTTGAACCAGGGGTGCCAGCCGAGCTGCGCCGGGAACGAGTCGCCGTACGTCTCGATGCCCATGGTCAGCGTCAGCGCGTCCTCGGTCAGCGCCACGATCTGCGTGACACGGCCCGCGAACGGCCAGGGGTCGGTCAGGTCGTACGTGAAGACCGCCTCGCCGGGGTTGCCGCGGGCGGCGGTCCACTCGGCGTCGCGGGCGAAGCCGTGGATGGCGTGCGGCGGGGAGTTCAGCGGCATCTGATAGGTGCGGCCCCCGTCACGGAAGGCGCCGTCCCTGATCCGGCCGCACCAGGGCGCCATCGGGAAGCAGCCGTAGCGCTCGCCCTGGCGCAGCAGTTCCGTCCCGGCGATCTTCAGGCTGCTCACGCGGCAGCCGTGGGCCGGCGACACGGTCACTTCCGCGTCGCCCGCGGTCAGCGTCGTCTCCAAAGTCGTCACGACGCCCGACCCTATGTCGAATCGCCTGCCGCCCAGGTCCCGGCCGGGTCAGCGGCGGCGGCGCAGGGCACGGCCGACGACGATCGCCGAGGCCAGCGCCACGGCCGCGGCGGGCGCCGCCCAGCGCAGGGTGGCGCTCGCGGTGGCGCCCTCCGGCGCGGGGACGGGGGCGTAGCGGCCGCGGGGCGGGGCGTGGTCGACCTCCTCCGCGCTGCGGCCGATCATCGTGCGGCGGGCGTGGGCGGCGACGGGCTCCGGGGGCAGGTCGTCGATGTCCAGCTCGACGTCACCGTCCATGTCGTCGTCCGCGTCCTCGTCCCCGGCGCCGAGGTCGTCGACGTCCTCCACGTCGGTGCCGCCGTCCTCGTCGTCCACGGCGTCCTCTTCCGCGCCCGGTTCCTGGCCGGCGGCGCCCAGGTTCTCCGCGAAGCGGTTCAGCAGGCGGTGGACAGCCGCCCGTACGGCGTCGGCGGGGAGTTCGGCCACGCGGCCGTCGCCGTCGGCGGTGCCCGTGAAACTCACCGCGGAACCGCCTGCGGCGGCGGCGACGCGGGCCATGAGCTGGAAACCGACCTGGCCCGAGCCGCGGGCCTCCGTGCCGACGCCGGTCAGGGTGAACGTGCCGTCGGGGCGCTCGGTGACGGTGACCGTGCCTCGGTACGTGATGGTGTGGCCGCCGATACGGACCTTCAGGCGGCCTTCTTCGCCTGTCGCGGCGTGCTGGAAGCCGGGGAGGGCGCGGGCTACTCGGAGGGGGTCGCTGAGGACCGCCCTCATCGACTCCGCGGGCACCGGAACGAACACCTCATGCTCCATACGGCCCGACTGTATCCCCTCCCCTCCGCTCCGGCCCCGACGTCGCGCAGTTCCCCGCGCCCCTGGGTTGTCGGCCACCTGCGGGTGGGTGGGTGGCTGGTCGCGCAGTTCCCCGCGCCCCTGAGGTGACAGCCCCTTCGGGCGGGTTCCTCGTCTTACGGCTTCGTCGTGGCTGATCGCGCAGTTCCCCGCGCCCCTGGGTGGGTGGGCCTGCCCGTTGTTCGTCACCTTTCGCCCGGTGGGGCTTCTCGCGCAGTTCCCCGCGCCCCTGGAGGGGCGACTACGTCGCCACCTCCTCCCCCTGGGGAGCTGGGGCGCAGCCCCGCTCCTCAGGGGCGCGGGGAACTGCGCGACCAGCCATCCACCGGGCCGCGGATGACCACGCACGGTCGTGCCCCGAAGGGGCGCGGGGAACTGCGCGGCCAGCCACGACGCACCGTCAGATGAAGAACCCGCTCACGGGCGCGGATGCGTCAGCGTCGACGGAGGGATGTCGGGGATCCCCCCCGCCGATGAAGGGACCGGTGCGGGGAACGCGGAGGGCGTCGCCAGAACGAAGAGCGCGGGCCGCCCCACCCCAGCCCCCTGAAACACAACGACCCGCAACCCAGCGGAGCGAACCGTCGCCCCCACCTGCCACACCCGCCCCCCACCCCCCGGCACGACAACCCGCCCCGCCCCCTCAAGCACCCGCCCCACCAGCCCGTAGAACTCCTGCGAGTACAACTTCGTCACGTCGCTCTCCCCACCCCCGGCCCCGCCCCCGGGCAGATCGCACACGACGACGTCGTATCGAACCCCCCGCATCCCCCGCAGCCGCGCGAACACGTCCCCCGTACGCACCCGCACCCGGGGATCGTCGAACGCCCGCCCGTTGAGCCGCCGGAGGCCCGCGTCCGTGCGGCCGAGCCGGACCACCTCGGGGTCGCTGTCGACGACGTCGACCCGCCGCACCCCGGGCGCCCGCAGCACCGCCCGCACGGCGAGCCCGTCCCCGCCGCCGAGGACGAGGACCCGGGCGTGCGGCCCGCGCAGCGCGGGGCCCACGAACGCGTCGTGGTACGCGGGTTCGTCCCGCCCGCTGACCCGCAGCCGCCCGTCGAGGTACAGGTCGGTGGGCCCGCCGGGCGTCCCGGTGACGACGGCCTCCTGCTCGCCGGTCTGCTCGGCGACCCGGACATGCGGCCCGAACAGGGCCTGCCGCGCCGCCCGTTCGAAGTCGCCGACGAGGAGCCAGGCGGCGGCGAGCACCCCGAGGGCCGTCACGTTGGCGACGAGCACGATCAGCCGCCCGCGCCCGCTGAGGTCGCGGCGGAACAGGCCGAGGACGAGGGTGCCGCCCGCCACCGCGTTGACCGCGCCGGTCAGCAGCGCGCCCGTCAACTGCCCGAGCAGCGGCAGCAGGACGAACGGGAAGGCGAGCCCGCCGACGAGGGCGCCCACGTAGTCGGCGGCGAACAGGTCCGCGACGGCCCCGCCGGGGTCCTGGCGGCGGATGCGCTGGATGAGCACCATCAGCAGTGGCACCTCGGCGCCGATGAGCACGCCGATGGCGAGGGAGAAGGCGACGAGGACGATCCGCGAGCCGTGCGCCCACAGGCCGCCCCAGTCGCCGGTCCAGGCGAAGACCGCGTACAGGGCCATGGCGCTGCATCCGCCGACCAGCGCGAGGGCCGCTTCGACGAGGCCGAAGCCGACGGCGGCGCGCGGGCGCAGCCGCTTGGCGGCGAGCGAGCCGACGCCCATGGCGAAGACCATCACGGAGAGCACGACGGACGCCTGGGTGACCGAGTCGCCCATCAAGTAGGAGGCGAGGGCGACGAGTTCCAGTTCGTAGACGAGTCCGCAGGCCGCGCAGACGAACACGCAGGCGAGGACGAGGAACCGGCCGGTGGCCGGCCGCACGGGCAGGGGCGCCCCGCCCGCCGCCCGCCGCCGCCTGGGCCGGGACAACCCTGGCCCGGGGGGCGCGGCGGGCACGTGCGGTTCGATCACGCCTGGAACGCTACGTCACCGTACGACTCCATCCGGTCACCCACACGTGTGGAACCCGCGCCCCCGCTGCCGCCGGGCGCCCCGGCTCACAGGGCGGCGGCCGGGACGCGGACGCCGACGCGGCTGCGGGTGGCGACGAGTTGGCCGTCCTGCGGGTAGGCGTGCCAGGTCCGCCAGTGGACCTGGCCCTCGTGGCGCTGGGCGAGCATCGCGGTGAAGGCGTGCGGGCTGCCGGGGAAGACGCCCGCAAGACCGTTCGGATGGTCGGCCACCAGGGCGAGCAGCTCCTGCGCCCGCCCGGCGAACTGTCCTTCCGTCAACTGTTCGACGCGCGCGGCGAATTCGTACTCCCAGTCGCCCACCCGCTTGGCGACGCCGAGCGGCAGCGGCGTACTGGAGCCGGGGATGCAGGCGACCGTCTCCGAGCAGCTTCCGTTCTCCTCCTCAAGGAGGACCTGGTGGGAGGCGCCGAGCAGCCTCAACTGCAGTTTGGCGCCCGCGAGTTCGAGGTCGAGGCTGGCGAGTGCGGGCAAGGGCTCGCGGCCCAGGGCCCAGGCCAGGTCGGCCGCACTCGTGTCGGAATAGGCGGTGTTCAGGGTCGTGAGCATGGGTCGGCTCCGCTAGCACGCAAAGGAGGTGGGGCCGGCTACGTCAAAGGGACCGGCACGTGCCCACGCGAACGCGAAAGGTACGTAGTACGAGGGCTGCGTTGACGATTCAAAGGGAATCATGAGCGGCGCCGCCCTCACAGCGTTTTTACCCAACTTCGGAGGGTTTCCATCCCCCCGAGCGCTACACAGTTCACCTGTTCAACTTTCCGTGCGCCCGTTCGCGCCCCGCGCACAACCTCCGGGCGTCTGCGCGAACACACGTGCGGCCCTCGGAACCGACTGCCCCGTGTCAGTCGCTTCGCGCGGGCCGCACGTCCGGAGCGGGTCCCGGCGGCGCTCAGCTCCCGCCGCACCCGCCCCCGCACGAGGACCCGCCGCCGCAGGAGGACCCGCCCCCGCCGCACGAGTGGCCGCCGCCGCCGCACGAGTGCCCCGAGTGCCCGGAGGACCCCGACGAGTCGGCCGAGCCGGACGAGCAGGAGTAGCCCCCCGAACAGGACGAGCCGCCGCCCCCGCCCGCCCACCAGCTCCGGCTCGTGCCCTTGCGGTTCGCTCCGCGCTTGTTCAGCGACGTACGCGCACCGCCGTACGAGCCGCGGCGGTTCGCGCGGGCGCGTGCGGCGGCGACCTTGCGCTCCGAGCCCGCGCGGGCCGTGCCCATGACGATCAGCGTGACGATCACGATGAAGACCACGATGACGAAGACCTGCATCACCGGCCGTCCCCCTTTTTTTCCTTGTCCCCCGTGTCCCCCGAGGGGCGCCCCACCCGGGGCGGTGCCAGGGAGATGCCCGTACCGGCCGCCGCCCAAAGCAGAGTTGAGGAACTTCAGAGGGTTCCCCAGGGGCAACGGTCCCTGACCTGCACGTAAGGGCAATTCAGGGGCCGTCCGTAGGTCACCGGGCCGTCTGTGGGCCGTGATCTTCCTCAGAGAGACGCTGGAACACCGTGTCGATGGCGTGGCGGGCCCGCTGGCGACTGTCGGGCATCAGGTGGGCGTACACCCGCAGCGTCAACCCCGGGTCGGCGTGCCCCATGTATTCGCTGACTGCCTTGATGTTCTCCCCCGCGTCCAACAGCGCGGAGGCGTAGAAGTGCCTGAGGGCGTGCATGCCGTGCTCACGCGCCGACTCGTACTTGCCGTCATCGTCCGCGTCCGGGATGAGCCCAGCGGCCGCGAGAGCGGGCTTCCACTCCTTGCCGTTGAAGTTGCTGCGCCAGACCATGCCCCCTTGCTCCGCCGTGAAAATCAGCCGGGCGGACACCTTCGGCCCCTCCGGCACGTCCCACGGCAACGTGATCTCAACAGGCTTGAAGGCGTCCATGTGCGCCCGGAGGGCTTCCGCCACGGAACCGGGCAGGGGTACGTCCCGCTTCTTGCCTCCCTTGGGGAGGGCGAACACCGGGTGGCCTTCAACGTGCTTGATCTGCCGAACCACGTGAAGCGTGCGGCCGTCGGTGTCGAGGGCGTCCTCAGCGAGCCCGAACACCTCGCCCTGGCGCAAGCCGCACCCGGCCCCGACGTTGACCATCGCGCGGTACCGGTCCAGAAGGGCCGCGCGAACAGCGAACACCTGGTCGGGCACCCACGGGATGACGGGATGCGGGTCGGGCTTGGGTCGCCGGACGGTCCGAGCACTGCACGGGTTGCGGGACAACAGCGCGTCGTCGACAGCGGCGGACAGGACCGCCTGAACGTCCGCGAAGATGTTCCGAGCGTAGGAGGGGCCGACACCGGGCTTCGCCTCCAGAGCGGCAACGAACTCCCGGATGTGCTCCGGCCGGAAGGTCCCGATCGGCCGCGAGCCGAGCACCGGGTAGGCGTGCAGTCGCAGGCGCCGGCCGAGTTCCTTCCGGGTCATGACGCTGGGCGTCTTGGTGTCCAACCACTTGTCGGCGTACTGCCGGAACGTGATCTGCATGGACTTGGGGTCGGTGTACTGGCCGCGCGTCATGTCCGTCTCGATGGCGCTGAGCCACTTCTCAGCGAGGCGCTTCTGACGGTCGGGGAAGCTCTTGGACTTCTCGGTGCCGTCGGGGCCGATGTAGCGGGCGCGGTAGCGCATGCCGGTTCCGTGGCGGTCGGTCTTGACCCGGGCGGTCTTCCCGTCGGCGTCGGTCTCGGTCTTGTACCAGCGGTCTTGGATATGGCCAGCCATGGGGGCTGACTCCCTTCTCGGTAGAGGGCGCAAGAGAGCGTCAGGGAGGTCGGGACAGGGAGTCTCGGACGGCTTCCTGAGGGGGTTTTCGGGGGTGCTGGAGGCGCGCCTCCCTGCCTCCCTGAGGGCCGTTTACGCTGATCAGGCCCAGGGAGGCGGGCAGGGAGGCGGTCAGGGAGTTCTCCCTGCCTCCCTGGCCCGGCGGGTGGTGACTCCCTCGTCCTGGATGGGGCCGGTTGCGTGACGAAACCCGGTGCAGCTGCGGCGGGTTCTGTCACACCAGCGGCTCAGGCCGCGTCGTCGAGGGCGGTCCGTTCGGTCACCCAGGTGCGTACGGCGGTGGGGTCGAAGCGGAGGTAGCGGCCGACGCGGAAGCCGGGCGGGCCGATGCGCTTGCGGCGCCACTGGTAGACGGTCTCGACGCTCGGGAGGCCGAACATGGTGACCAGATCTTCGGGGGTCAGGTAGCGGTCCGGCAGGCCGCCGCGCAGGATGGCGCGCGGGTCGGCGGGCTCTTCGGCGGTGGGCATGGCGGTGGTGACTCCTCGTGTCCGTGGGGCGGTGCGTGGGAGTGGTGCCGGTTGCCGTCCTAGAGAGTTGGTGTATCGCAGCGTCCGCAGCGCCCCTAGCGTCCGCATGGCCGTGTTACCGCAGGCCAGTTGGGGTGCAAGGGTGCGGACGCTGGTGCGGACGCTGCGGGCGCTGGCCGGCTGTAGCGTCCGCAGGTTCGACGTGTCCGGGCCGCTGGTGTGCGGCCCGGCCCGGCGGGCCTTCCGGCTACGTCAAGGCTGTTCAGGCGAGGTTCTGCCGTGCCCCGTGGGGGCTACCTCTGGCCAGAGAGCGGCTTGTTCGGCTGTGGACGCTGACTCGTCTTCGTCGGGTGCGCGGGTGAGGGTGAGGAGGCGGTGTCGGTGTCGGTCGCGGCTACGCTGTGTGTCGTCCACCGTGATTCCGATGGAGCGGAGCAGCGGGGCGAGCCGCTTGACGCGTCCGCTCGCGCGGGTGGCGTCCTTGGGCCAGTTCGGCGGCCGGACCAGCGGGGTCGGCAGGACTTCGAGCAACTGCCCGGCGGTGCCCTGCCAGGTGCCCATCTGGTCGACCAGGTGGGAGATGGCCATGGCGAACGGGTCGCCCTCCATCGCGTCGGTGGCGACGTTCGCGGAGGTGGCGAGGTAGTCCCGGAGGGTGTTCCAGCCCTGCGTCTGGTCTACGGCCGCGAGCACGCGGGCGAAGTCAGCCATGCGCGGCATGGACTCCAGCCGCACCGAGGGCAGCACCGCCAGCACGCAGGCCAGCACGTCGAACAGAGCCCCGAGCACGGCAGGCCGCACCGCCTCGAAGGTGGCGTCCAACTCCTCTTCGGAGCGGCGCCGGTCGGAGTCGATGAGCTGCAAGTCGAGCATGAGGACGCGTTCGGCCAGGTCCCCGGCGAGGGCTCCCGCGTCGATCGTGGTCATGGCCAGCACCCGCCGGAACGTCAACACCACCACGTCGTCGTCCGTGTAGAGGGCGCGTTCCACCACACCGTCTCCGGTCACCGCCTTGCACAGGGTGTCCGACAGCCACGGCGGGATGGTGGAGACGTTGTCCAGGCACAGCGCCCATGAACTGAACGCCTGCCGCGACCACTCCTTGGCGTCCCGTGGCTGACTGCGCTTGGCTGCCGGAGACGGGTCAACCAGGTTGATAAACAACTGGGCAGCCTTGGACTTGCCCGTGCCCTGCTCGCCCTTGCACACCAGCGCCGGGTGCGGGATGTCCGGAATCCAGGCGGCGACCAGCCACGCCACGAGCTGGCGGAACGACGGCTCATCCATGTTCACCAGGGCGTGCAGCTTGGCCAGTCCGTCACCGTCCAGCGCCGGGGGCGGCATCGGCGCCATGGCACCGGAGCGGCGAAAGAGCACCGGGGCCCGGTCGACCACGTTCCACCCGGTCGGGGTGACAACGACCGCACGCCCGTCGGCGCTGCCCAGGTCGACCACGACCGCGCCGGCGGGGTCGCGTCCCACCCGCAGGTGGACCGGTTCGGGGTCGGTGTCTTCCGCGATACCTTCCAGCACGGTCATGGCGTCGGCCAGCGCGGACTGTGAAGCCACCTCGCCGGGGTAGGCGTCCGCGAACTGCCGGGCCAGACGCTGACGCAACCCGCCCTTGTTCCGCAGCGGCAGCGCGATGTTCGGACCGTCCAGCGCGACCGCGTAGGGGCGGCCGTCGGGGGACATCACGAACCGATACTGCTCGCGCGCCATGGCCACGATCCGCGCGGCGGCCGGCGGCTGCTTGCCGCCCTCACCGCCCCCGCCGGGGGCGACCGGCCGACGGGCGTTCACGGTCTTGCCTCCGGTGTTCACGCCGTCGGTGACCGTGTTCACGGCCCGGGTCGATCCGTTCACGGGCCTGGTCCGGCCGTTCACGGGTCGGGGTGATCCGTTCATCTGAGTGTTCACCTCGTTCACGCGAACACCGCCTCTCCAGTCGGGCCCGCGCACACCCGCACCGGGCGGGACGGACGCAAGCAGTCGGGTCGGATCGACGCACGGTCAACGACCGCGCGGCAGACCGGTCGGATCGACCGCACGGCGCCGTGACGCGGGGTGTGACGCGGCCCATAACGCAGGTCAGGGGTAGACCGAGACGGGATCGGGTCGGCCGACCACACCGCCTCGTACGTCGACTTGTTGGCGACCGCGAGTCGGGCCAGCACGGGCGCGGCGGTCGGGTCGACGGTCGGCTTAGTCGGGTCGGCCCACGCCAGCAACAGCAGGGCGAGCGAGAGCGGCAGTCGGTCGGCCTTGGCCTGGTTGCAGTCGACGCAGGCGAGCATCAGCGAGGTGACCGACCACGACCGCCACAGCGAGCACGGCGCGATGTGATCAAGGGTGGCCTGACTCAGGTCAGTGAACGGGCGGCGGCAGTAGGCGCAGCGCTGCCCGTGGCGACGCGCGAGCTGTTCCTTGCGTACGCGCCGCCGCGCGGAGTTGAGCGGATGTGCGTGCCTCATGCCGCCTGCTCCATGTCCACCTGAGAGCGGACCACGGTGTAGCCGTAGACGCCGTTCGCCTCGATCAGCCCCTCACGGCGCAGCACGGCCCACGCGTTGTCGATCGTGCGGCTACCGACCCCGAAGCGCGCCATCAGGTCCACGCGGCGCGGCAGGCGGTCACCAAGCCCCATGTACTTGATGTCCTCCCGCAGCGCGTCGGCTACCTGAGCGAACTTCGAGTTCGTACGCCGACCGGTGGTCTTGGACTTCGGCGTGGTCCGAGAGGCGGGGGCGCACCGTACGACAGTCGCCACCGCGTCGTAAGAAAGGCTGAGCCGCTTGGCGATCTCGCCCTTGCTCACGCCCTGGTGCTTGAGCAGCAGGGCGTGACGCGTCACGGGCTCCAGTCGCAGTAGCGCCGCGCGCCGCTCCGGGCTCAGCTCCGACAGTGCCTCCCGCTCCCACTTCGGCAGGGACTCCAGTGCCACCGGTTCGCGCGAGAGCTCCGGGTTGTCGAGCTGGAGCCTCAGCACGGCCGCGCCGGCCAGCCGCTCGGCCGTCGAGTCGCCGCACCCGAGGTGTTCAGCCATCGAGCGCGGGTCCAGTCCGTCCAGACTGAGCAACAGCGCCGCGCGCTCCTGCTCCGGCAGCGCGTCGACCATCTTTGCCAGGTAGGCGGGAAGCTCGACCAGGGCGCACCCGCTCGGCATCAGCGGGCACAGCCGCTTGCAGGTCACCGGATCGTCCATGTCAACCGCGATCTCACCGGCGTCCCGGCTGCTGATATAGCCGAAGACCTCCTGCTTGGCCTTGGTGAACAAGATCGCACGCGTGGAGTCCTCCGTCAGGGGCTCCCCGCTCAGCAACGGCTGTTCGGCCCCTTCACGGGCCACGCGCACCCACAGGCCCTGAGCGATGTCTTCCGCGAGTTCCCACGCGGCCATGCTGTGGTAACCCCGGCGGGTGAGCTGCGAGTACACGTACCGAACCAGGCAACGCCCATACGCCTCGTACAGCGAGGCCAGCCGGTCCGACTGCTCTGCCGTTATCGGCACGATCTCGCCCACACGCGCCTTGCGCTGGCTGGCCGTCCGTTCCGCGATGGTTCCAGGCATGATGGATGTACCCCTCTGTGGGTCGGGGAGCGGCTGACTACTTGGCGGTGGGAGGCCGCTCCCTGTTTGTGAGCCCTGGCTGCGGCCAGGGCTTTTTTGCGGGTATCTCGCCCGACCCCGGGCGACCCGTTGCGAACTAGCTTGCACTAGTCTGCTGTGGTGCACAAGCCCCGTGCTGTAATGCGCACTAGTTCGCTGTGGTGAAAGCCGCTACGCTCGCACTATGACGGTTACGAGAGGGCCCAAGCCGAAGGCAGTGGAAGTCGCGGACGCGCTCCGCGAGGACATCAAGCGCATGAAGCCGGGTGACAAGCTCCCGTCCCAGCGTGAGCTCATGGACCGCTTCGGGTACGCGAGCCAGACCATCCAGAACGGGCTGGCAGCACTGCGGACCGAAGGGCTGATCGTGTCGGCCGGCAACCTCGGCAACTTCGTCAGCGACGGTTCGGCCCCCAGCGACGACGTGCGCGACGACATCAAGGAAATCCGCTCCCAGATTCAGGCGTTGACTGAACGGCTCATCGCGCTGGAACAGCGCTGCGTGCCAGGTGGTGCGTGATCTGTGACCACCATGCGGCAGGCGGAGTGTGTGAGGTAAGTGACATCGTGGGGGCAGGCCAGCGGCCCGGGGACACGCCCCCTGTCCCCCTGCTGTCCCCTTCCCTGTCCCCAGGGGTCGCGCGCGAGACTCTGCACATCAGCACTCGGAGGAGGGCGTTATGAGCGACGACAGGCCCGCATGGGCACGGCGTATCGCGGCAGAGCGCATGGCGCGAGACTGGTCACAGCGGGACGCCGTGAAGGCTCTGCGAGCGCATGCCACGACGGAGCTCCCGGCTGACGACAGCATGATCCGGCAGTGGAAGCGCTGGGAAGCCGGAATGATGCCGAACGACTTCTACCGCCCGATCATTGCGGCCACGTTCGGCACCGTGACAAACGCGCTCTTCCCCGTGCCCGGCCGACGGGACGGCAACAAGGAGGTGCTCGCCGCCAGCGGCATGGAGACCTTCGAGATTGTCAGCCGCCTCAGCCGCTCCGATGTCGACTCCGCCACGCTCGATGCCCTGCGGATCACCACGGATCGGCTCTGCTCGGAGTACCCGTTCATGCCGAGCGAAACGCTTTTGATCGAGGGGCGCCAGTGGCTGCGACGGGTTGTGGAACTCCACTCCAAGAGCCTCACGCTCGCACAGCACCGAGAGGTGCTTGCCCTTTCCGGCTGGCTCGCCCTCCTGGTGGGCTGTGTCGAGTATGACTCGGGCGACCGCCACGCGGCCGAGGTCACGCGTCAGGCGGCGCTCTCGCTCGCCAATGAGTCGGAGAACAGCGAGATTGCTGGGTGGGCCCACGAGATGCGGGCCTGGTTCGCGCTCACGACGGGTGACTACCGTGGCGTCATCTCTGCCGCTCAGGCAGGTGCCGAAGTGGCCGCCGGTCACGGTGTAGCTGTCCAGCTCGCTGGGCAGGAGGCCAAGGCGTGGGCCCGGCTCGGGGACCGCCGGCAGGTTGAGGTAGCGCTCGACAAGGGGCGGCGGCTGCTCGAAGGGATGGCGCACCCGGAGAACCTGGACAACCACTTCGTGGTAGACCCCGCCAAGTTCGACTTCTACTCGATGGACTGCTACCGGCTCGTTGGTGAGGACAAGCTCGCCCGGACCCTCGCGGAGGAGGTGCTCCGCACGGGTACGGACTTCGACGGCACGGAGCGCTCCCCGATGCGCAACGCGGAAGCGCGGGTCACGCTCGGTGTCACGTCGGCTCGTGAGGGCGACCTCGAACAGGCCCTCATCATGGGCGAGAGGGCCCTCCAGGGCGACCGCCGGTCGGTCCCGTCGCTCATCATGACGAGTCGAGAACTGGCGGCCGAGATGAGGCGGCGGTACGCGTCCGAGCCTGCCGCTCAGGACTACCTTGCGCACTTGCGTGAGTTGGGGCAGGCGACTCCAGGCTTCGTGCCGCAGTAACCAGGGATAGAACGAGCGACCTACGGCCGCGCGACCTCTGGCAGCTCGCTGCGCTCGCGCGCCGACAAACGACGACAGGTGACGACCGCTCGCCTCCAGGTCAGAGGCGGTGCGCCGGGTCCCGCCGCAAGTGCCAAACCCCGGACGTAAGTTGAGGAACCCCAGAGGTTCGGCGCAGGATGGCCCGCATGACCTCCCGCCCCCGCCCGCTGCTCAACCGCCGCCTCGCCGAGTTCGGGACCACGATCTTCGCCGAGATGTCCGCGCTCGCCCAGGCCACCGGCGCCCTCAACCTCGGCCAGGGTTTTCCCGACACCGACGGCCCCGAACAGGTGCGCGAGGCCGCCGTACGGGCGCTGCGCGAGGGACGCGGCAACCAGTACCCGCCCGGCCCCGGCGTCCCCGAGCTGCGCGCCGCCATCGCCGCCCACCAGGAGCGCCGCTACGGCATCGCCCTCGACCCCGACCGGGAGGTCCTGGTCACCGCGGGCGCCACCGAGGCCATCGCCGCCGCCCTGCTCGCCCTGGTCGAACCCGGTGACGAGGTCGTCGCGTTCGAGCCGTACTACGACTCCTACGCGGCCTCCATCGCGCTCGCCGGCGGCACCCGCGTCCCCGTCACCCTGCGCCCCGACACCACCGGCGACGGGCCCGCCTTCCGCCTCGACCTGGACGAGCTGCGCGCCGCGGTCACCCCGCGCACCCGGCTGCTGCTGATCAACACCCCGCACAACCCGACCGGCACCGTCCTGACCCCCGCCGAGCTGGCCGCCGTCGCCGAGCTGGCCGTCGAGCGTGACCTGCTCGTGGTCACCGACGAGGTGTACGAGCATCTGACGTTCGACGGCGCCGCGCACGTCCCCCTGGCCTCGCTGCCCGGGATGCGCGAGCGGACGGTGACCATCGGATCGAGCGGCAAGACCTTCTCGTACACCGGCTGGAAGGTCGGCTGGGTGACGGCCTCGCCCGAGCTGGTCACGGCCGTGCGCTCGGCCAAGCAGTTCCTCACCTATGTCTCCGCCGGGCCCTTCCAGTACGCCATCGCCGAGGCGCTCGCCCTGCCCGACTCCTACTTCGACGGCTTCCGCGCGGAGATGACCCGCAAGCGGGACCTGCTGACGGCGGGCCTCGCGGACGCCGGGTTCGGGGTGTTCCGGCCGCGGGGCACGTACTTCGTGACGACGGACATCCGGCCGCTCGGCTTCGACGACGGCTTCGCGTTCTGCCGGGCGCTGCCCGAGCGCGCGGGCGTCGTCGCCATCCCCAACGCCGTCTTCTACGACGACCGGGCGGCCGGGGCGCCGTTCGTACGGTTCGCGTTCTGCAAGAAGGACGAGGTGCTCGCCGAGGCGGTCGACCGGCTCAAGCGGCTGTGACATGAGCTGAGCGGGCGCCGGGGCCGGACCCCCTTCGGGGTGGCGGGGCGCGCCCGTCTGGCGCAGCCGGGCGCGCGGCGGGGGCGCGCGCGTCGCAGGGTGCCGTTGTGACCCAGCCCAGCTCGCCGCCGCTCGCCGATGCCCCGCCGGTCCCCCGCCCCTCCGCCGCCCGGTGGTCGGCGCGCCGGTTGCCGACCGCCGCCCAGGCCGTCGCCCTGTTCGCCGCCGTCCGGCTAACCGGGGTCCTCGCGGTCGTCCTCGCGGGGCTGTCGGCCGGCCGCAGCCCGCTCGCGCTGCTCGGCCGCTCCTGGGACTCCGCCTGGTACCTGAGCGTCGCCGCCCACGGCTACGGCGCGCGCACCGTGCACTACCAGCCGGGCGTCGTCTTCAGCGACCTCGCCTTCTTCCCGCTGTACCCGCTGGCGATCCGGGCCGCGGACACGCTCCTGCCGTTCAGTCCCGAGATGTGCGCGCTGCTCCTCGCGTGGGCGGCGACGCTCGTCGCGGCGGTCGGCATCTACCGGGTGGGCGACCTGCTGTACGGGCGGGCCGCCGCCGCGTTCCTCGTCGTGCTGTGGGGGGCGATGCCGCATTCGGTGGTGCTGACCGTCGCCTACAGCGAGCCGTTCCTCACCGCTTTCGCCGCGTGGTCCCTGTACGCGGTGCTGTCCGGGCGCTGGGTGTGGGCGGGCGCCCTCTCGCTGCTCGCGGGCCTGTCCCGGCCCAACGGTTACGCGGTCGCCGCGGCCGTCCTGTGCGCGGCGGCCGTCGAACTCGTCCGGCGGCGCGGACGCGTCTCCCCGCGCGTGTGGGCGGGCGCGCTGCTCGCGCCGGCGGGCTGGGTGGCGTACGTGCTGTGGGTGGGGGCGCGGCGGGGCGATCTGCTCGGGGGGTACTTCGCGGTGCAGCGCGGCTGGGGCTCGACGTTCGACCTCGGGGTCGGCGCGGCGAAGTTCGCGCGGCTGGTGCTGCTGCACGGCGGGCGGTTCGTCTTCTCCTCCAGCATCATCCTCGTGCTGGTCGCCGTGGTGCTGTTCGCGCTGCTGGTCCTCGACCGGCCGCCGCTCGCGCTGCTCGTGTACACGGGCGGGCTGCTGCTGATCGCGGTCGGCGGCTCCGGGTTCTTCGAGTGCAAGCCGCGTTTCCTGCTGCCCGCGTTCCCGCTGCTGCTGCCGATGGCGCGGGCGCTCGTCCGTACGGCGAGAGCCCGGCCGGCGCACGCCGTCGTGGTGACGGTGGCACTGGCCGGGCTCTCGGTGGTGTACGGGACGTATCTCGTCGTCTACGCCCACACGCCGCTGTGACCCGTACGGGCTCGGCTCACTCGGAGTCGCCGTCCGCGGGCTTGTCCTCGGCGGAGTCCACGTCGGCCTCAAGGCCGAGGTGCTCCACGAGCCAGCGGTCGAACTCGATGGCGGCACGGACCCAGCTCACCGTCGACGACACGAAGTGCTCCAGGGAGACTCCGGTGCCGATCAGCATCTGGGCCTCGCCGATGAGGCGGACCGTGCCGTCGTCGTGCGTGTGGCTGTAGACCTTGGGCCACAGGGTGCGGCGGTTCCAGTCGTCGATGGACTCCAGGAGCTGCGCCTTGGTCTCCAGGGCGTGGGGGCGGTCGTAGAACGTCCGCACCGAGAAGACCTGCTGGTCGCCCTCGCCGCGGAACATGAAGTACGTACGGAACTCCTCCCACGGCGCCGCGAGGTCGCCCTCGTCGTCGACGACGTACTTCAGCTCCATCTGCTCCAGCAGCTGCTTGACCAGGTCCTGGTCGGGGACGACGGGGCCTGCCGGTTCCGCCCCCTGCGGCTCGGGCTGGCCCCCGAAGTTCGGAATCGAGGACGGGTCGATGCTCATGTTTCTTGGTCCCTTCGTATGTCTCGGGCCCATCCTCTCTCGTAGGGCCCCCCACGGGGCAACCCCACCGCTCCGCTCCCCCGGCGATTCGGCCCCCTAGGCAGTCGTCCACCTGCGGGTGGGCGGTGGCCGCTCGCACAGTTCCCCGCGGCCCTGAGGAGTTCTCCGGTCGAGGCCCGCTGACCTGAACGCCTTGCGCAGTTCCCCGCGCCCCTGAGGGAGCGGGGCTTCGCCCCAGCTCCCCAGGGGAGGAGGTGGCGACGTAGTCGCCCCTCCAGGGGCGCGGGGAACTGCGCGAGAAGCCCCACCGGCCGAAAGGTGATCGACTACCCAGGGGCGCGGGGAACTGCGCAACCAGCCACAGCGGGCCCGCACGGGAGGAACCCCGGGTTACAAGGACTTGGCCGGGCTGACCGCGAGGGTGTCGTCATCGGCAACGGTGACCTGAACCAGATCCCCGTCAGAAACCGCCCCGGAAAGAATCTCCCGAGCCAGCCGATCCCCGATCGCCGACTGAACCAGCCGCCGCAGCGGACGCGCCCCGTACGCCGGGTCGTTCCCCTTGTCCGCCAGCCAGGCAAGCGCCTCCTCCGACACATCGAGCCGCAGCCGCCGCTCGGCAAGCCGCCGGGCCAGCCGCTCGACCTGAAGCCCGGCGATCCGCCGCAGCTCCTCGCTGTTCAGCGCGGAGAAGACGACGAGGTCATCGAGCCGGTTCAGGAACTCCGGCTTGAAAGAAGCCCGTACGACTTCGAGTACCTGCTGCTTCTTCTCCTCGTCGGAGGTGAGCGGCTCCACCAGGAACTGGCTGCCGAGGTTCGACGTGAGGACGAGGATCGTGTTGCGGAAGTCGACCGTCCGCCCCTGCCCGTCCGTCAGCCGCCCGTCATCGAGCACCTGGAGCAGGATGTCGAACACCTCGGGGTGCGCCTTCTCCACCTCGTCCAGCAGCACCACGGAGTACGGGCGCCGCCGTACCGCCTCGGTGAGCTGGCCGCCCTCCTCGTACCCGACGTAGCCGGGGGGCGCGCCGACGAGCCGCGCGACACTGTGCTTCTCGCTGTACTCGCTCATGTCGATGCGGATCATGGCCCGCTCGTCGTCGAAGAGGAAGTCCGCGAGGGCCTTGGCCAGTTCGGTCTTGCCGACGCCGGTCGGGCCGAGGAAGAGGAACGAGCCGGTGGGCCGGTCGGGGTCCGCGACACCCGCGCGGGTGCGCCGCACGGCGTCGGAGACGGCGCGTACCGCCTCGGACTGGCCGATGAGCCGCTTGCCCAGCTCGTCCTCCATGCGCAGCAGCTTCTGCGTCTCGCCCTCCAGGAGGCGGCCGGCGGGGATGCCGGTCCAGGACGCGACGACGTCCGCGATGTCGTCGGGCCCGACCTCCTCCTTGACCATGGTGTCCTTCGCGGCCTCCTGCTCGGCCTCGGAGGCGGCCTCCAGGTCGCTCTCCAGCGAGGGGATCTCTCCGTACAGGAGCTTGGAGGCGGTGTCGAAGTCGCCGTCGCGCTGGGCGCGCTCGGCCTGCCCGCGCAGTTCGTCCAGCTTCTCCTTCAGCTCACCGACGCGGTTGAGGGACTTCTTCTCCTTCTCCCAGCGGGCGGTGAGACCGCGCAGCTCCTCCTCCTTGTCGGCGAGGTCGCGGCGCAGCTTCTCCAGGCGCTGGCGGCTGGCGGGGTCGGTCTCCTTGTCGAGCGCCAGCTCCTCCATGCGCAGCCGGTCGACGGAGCGCTGCAGCTCGTCGATCTCGACGGGCGAGGAGTCGATCTCCATACGGAGCCGGGACGCGGCCTCGTCCACGAGGTCGATGGCCTTGTCGGGCAGGAAACGGGAGGTGATGTACCGGTCGGACAGGGAGGCCGCGGCGACCAGCGCGCTGTCCGCGATCTGCACCTTGTGGTGGGCCTCGTAGCGGCCCTTGAGCCCGCGCAGGATGGCGATGGAGTCCTCGACGGACGGCTCGGCGACCAGGACCTGCTGGAAGCGGCGCTCCAGCGCGGGGTCCTTCTCGATGCGCTCGCGGTACTCGTCGAGGGTGGTGGCGCCGACCATGCGCAGTTCGCCGCGGGCGAGCATCGGCTTGAGCATGTTGCCCGCGTCCATGGCGGAGTCGCCGCCGGCGCCCGCGCCGACGACCGTGTGCAGCTCGTCGATGAACGTGATGATCTGGCCGCCGCTCTCCTTGATCTCGGAGAGGACGGTCTTCAGGCGCTCCTCGAACTCGCCGCGGTACTTCGCGCCGGCGACCATCGCGCCGAGGTCGAGGGAGACGAGCCGCTTGTCCTTGAGGGACTCGGGCACGTCGCCCTTGACGATGCGCTGGGCGAGGCCCTCGACGACGGCGGTCTTGCCGACGCCGGGCTCGCCGATGAGCACCGGGTTGTTCTTGGTGCGGCGGGACAGCACCTGCACGACGCGCCGGATCTCCTGGTCACGCCCGATGACGGGGTCCAGGCGGCCCTCGCGGGCGGCGGCCGTGAAGTCGGTGCCGAACTTCTCCAGGGCCTTGTACGAGCCCTCCGGGTCCGGGGTCGTCACCCGGCGTCCTCCCCTGCTGTTGGCGAACGCCTCGGCCAGCGCCTTCGCGGTGGCCCCGTTCTTGGTCAGTACGTCGGCGGTCTTGCCGCCCTTCGCGGCGAGTCCGATGAGCAGATGCTCGGTGGACAGGAACTCGTCGCCCAGGTCCTTCGCGCGCTCGCCGGCGTCGGCGACGACGGCCAGCAGGTCGCGGTCGGGCTGCGGCGGGGCGACCGTCGACCCGGTCACGCTGGGCAGCGCGGCGAGTGTCTGCTCGGCGTCGGCCCGCAGGCGGGCCTGGTCGGCGCCGACCGCGGCCAGCAGGTCGACGATGTTCTCGTTGTCCTGGCCCTCCAGCAGGGCCAGGAGCAGATGCGCCGGGGTCAGATCCGGGTGCCCCCCGGACACGGCCCGGCTGCTAGCCGCGTTGATCGCGTCACGGCTCCGGTTCGTCAGCTCGGCGTCCACGTCCTCGTTCTCCTCCACGTCCTCGGTGTTCTCGGTGTCCCGGGTGTCTCCGGTGTCTTCGCTACGACAGCTCTGCCTTGTCCAACGTACACAAAGTTGAGTCCATTCCGCTCAACCTCAATCCAGGGTACGGGAGCGCGTACGGGAGTCGGGTGCCCCGCCGGTATAGATTCCGGACATGGCCAAGCGGATCGACCTCGACAGCCCCGACGCCGGGTTCCTGGACTTCTGGCGCGAACGGCACCTGTGCACCTTGACGACCCTGCGACCCGACGGCACCCCGCACGTCGTCCCCGTAGGCGTCACGTACGACGCCGAGGCGCGCGTCGCCCGGGTCATCACCGGCAAGGCCAGCCGCAAGGTGGCGCACATCCTGGCGGCGTCCGCCGCGCCCGGCGCCCGGGTCGCCGTCTGCCAGGTCGACGGGCGGCGCTGGGCCACGCTGGAGGGGGCGGCGACCGTGCGCACCGAGCCGGCCCGCGTGGAGGACGCGGAGCGCCGCTACGCCGAGCGCTACAGCCGCGTCCCGCGCCCCAACCCCGACCGCGTCGTCATCGAGATCGCGGTGGACCGGGCGACGGGCAACGGGGTATTCCCGGGGTGAGGGGGCGGGGGCTGCGGGTCTCGGGGGCTCGGGGTTCGCGGCACCCGGGGTTCGCGGTTCATGGCCGGGGGCGCATACGACAGCGGCGCCACCGTGTTCAGGTCCACGGTGGCGCCGCTGCGGGGGGAAGCACCTGCGCGATCTACTACGACGGGGGCATCGCGTCAGGCACTGCGGGGGGTGGCTGTGGGGCGGTCGGGAACGCCGGGGGCGTCCTGCCCAGGGTCGGCGACGAGCTGATGGTCGCGCTGGTCGAGGTTGACGAAGATCATTCCGTACCGGACGACGGTCCGCACCGGCTGCGGGGCGCCGCGCGGCCGACGCAGACACCGGTAGGCCCGGATGTCGTCGTCGTCATCCCGCACCACGATGATCGGCTCCCCGAACAGGGTGACCATGAGCGAGTCACCGGGGTTCGGCACGGCCGTCACCAGATCGATGGTGTGCCAACCGGACCGGTAGGCGATCGCCATCTCACGGCGGAGGGATCTGTCGTCGGGTGGCGTGATCATGCTCCCAAGTCCATCCTGTGGGTCTGGTCCAGAGCCAGCGGGGCGGCTGCGCCCCAGTACAGGTCCGGTGGCGCCACTGCCCGGGCGCCCTGGCCGCCGTCGATGTGCGGCGCACTGCCCCAGTGCAGGTCGAGGGTGCTCGCCGCACCGATCCCGATCCCGATGGAGAAGGCAAGAGCAAGTGCCGACCGAAGCATGTTCTTGCGCATAGCTGGCCTCGTCCTCACTTCCATGGCTGTTCTCCCCCGGCTTCCATGACGATGGCTCATTCAGTCACGCAAACACCACAGGGGAGATGCATCATGTTCCTGCATGTTCAGGACCCTGGGGGGTGGAGAAATGGCGCAGGAGCCCATAATTCAGACACATCTGCATCCAGTGACTGAACTGTGCGAGGACGGCAAACGCCTTTACACCAGTGCGCTGCAGGCAGGACGCGTCGCACGGGACGAAGCAGGCGCCGCACCGTGCCTCATCGAGTTCGGGCTTCTGCACCCCGACCCGGACGACGCGGAGTGGCTGCGTCCGGTTCCCCCGACCGCGGCACTGACGCGCCGGCTCCAGCCCATCGAACGCGAAATCCAGGAGCGCAGGTCCCTCGCGGTCGAGTTGGCCGAAACCTTTGAGCCATTTATGGCGGTCAGCGCGCAGGGCCGGCCGGCGACCCACTCCATCACCGTCCTGGAGGGATTCGACCGGATCAACGCCGCCATCGCGCTGGCCACGTCCGAGTGCCAGTCGGAGATCCTCACCGTCCAGCCCGGCGGCGGCCGGAGCGAGTACGCGCTGACCGAGGCGATGAAGCTCAGCCAGAGCATCCTGGAGCGCGGGATCAACATGCGCACGCTGTACCAGCACACGGCCCGCCACAGCCAGGGCACGTTGGCATATGCCCAGGTCATGGCGCAGGGCAACGTCGAGATCCGGACCCTGGAAGAACTCATCGAGCGACTGATGATCTTCGACCGGGCCGTGGCCTTCATCCCCGCGGCCGACGAGCGCGAGACGGGCAGCCAGGTCGCCCTGGAGCTCCGCCACCCTGGCGTCGTCAGCTATCTGGCCAAGGTCTTCGAGCAGTTGTGGCAGCGCGCGGTCCCCATCCTGGAGGACGCGGCCCCCTACGCTCCGCCGATCGACGGCATCACCGGTGTGCAGCGCTCGATCGCCCGTCTTCTCGTGGAGGGCCACGTCGACGAGGCGATCGCCCGGCGCCTAGGGATGAACGTCCGCACATGCCGCGCACATATAGCCAAGATCGCGGCAGCCCTGGGCAGCGGCAGTCGCGCGCAACTGGGCTATCTGATAGCCCAGTCGGGAATCCTCGACGCGGACTCCCCCGCCCTGAGCAGAGAGAACGACTCGTGACCCCACCGGCCCACGCGCACGGCATCGCCGAACTGTGCGAGCCGGGAATGAACCTCTACACCCGCGCCCTGCGCGAAGGCCGCGTACCGCGCGCCGAGACCGAACCCGCCCCCTGCCTGGAGTCCTACGGCCTGCTCCGCCCGACCGCCGAGGACCCCGAGTGGCTGCGCCCCGTGCCGCCGGCCATCGCCCTGCCCCGGCTGCTCGCCTCCCTGGAGGAGGACATCGCACGGCGCCGCAGCCAGGAAGCCCGGCTCTCCGAGTCCTTCGCGCCCCTGATGGCCCTCGACGCCGAACGCGCCGCCGTCCCCGACGCCCCCATGATCAGCGTCCTGCTCGGCTTCCAGCGCATCAACGACGCCATCGGCGAGGCCATCGCCGCGTCCTCCAGCGAACTGCTGACCGTCCAGCCGGGCGGCGCCCGCCCCGCCCCGCTCCTCGCCTCCGCCCTGCCCCGCGAGCAGCGCCTGCTCGAACGCGGCTGCCGGATGCGCACCCTGTACCAGCACACCGTCCGCCACTCCCCCGCCACCGTCGCGCACTTCGAGCGACTGCGGGGAGACGTCCAGGTCCGCACCCTGGACGAGGTCACCGAGCGCCTGATCATGCTGGACCGCACGGTCGCGTTCATCCCGGCGAACCCGGACCGCACGGTCGCCCTGGAGATCCGCCACCCCGCGCTGATCTCCTACCTGGCGACGACGTTCGAACGGCTCTGGCGCCTCGCCACCCCCATGTACCCGCACAGCACCGCCGAGGAGCCCGCCCAGGCCGGCATCACGGACCGCCAGCGCACGATCGCCACCCTGCTCATCGAGGGCCACACCGACGCGGTGATCGCCGAGCGCCTCGGCATGAACGTACGCACCGTCCGCGTCCACATCGCCAAACTCGCCGCCACCCTCGGCAGCGACAGCCGCGCCCAACTCGGCTACCTCATCGGCCAGTCGGGGATCCTCGACGGGAGCGAGCAGACAGGGCACGACGGTCTCTGACCGGCACCGGCCCCCGGAGAACCGCGAGGAGAGTGAGAGATGGGCAAGGCACCGCACGCCTCCGAGGCCGGCACCGTGAACGTCGCGGCCGGCGTCCGGGTCGTCCCGGGCGAGGACGGTCACCGCGTCGAAGTCACCTTGCCGGAAACGGCGTTGAAAGGTCTGCTGGGCCCGGCCGGCGCCGTCATCGAAGCCACCCGTATCGAAGGGCTCCCCCACGTACGGCAGGCCATCGAGGAGGCCATGGCAGACGCCACCTCCGAACTCCTGACCATCCAGCCCGGCGGCAGCCGACCCGCCGACGCGCTCGCCGAGTCCCTCGCCCGGGACCGCGCGCTGCTGGCCCGGGGCGGCCGCATCCGTACGCTCTACCAGCACACCACCCGCCACTCCCTGCCCGTACTCGGCTACTTCGAGGCCCTGGACGGCGACGCGGAGGCCCGCACGCTCAACGAACTCCCCGAGCGCCTGGTCGTCATCGACCGCCGCATCGCCTTCGTCCCCGCGAACAAGGAGCGCAGCCGCGCCTACGCGATCCGCGACACCCCGCTCGTCGCGTTCCTCGCCACCGCCTTCGACCGGCTGTGGGACCTGGCGACCCCGATGTACCCGGAGGCCGCCCCGCAGCCCGCGCTGCACGGCGTCACGGTCCGGCAGCGGGCCATCGCCCACCTCCTGGTCACGGGCCTGACCGACACGGACATCGCCGAGCGCCTCGGCGTCAACGTACGCACCGTCCGCGTCCACATCGCCAAACTCGCGGCCACCCTCGGCAGCGACAGCCGCGCCCAACTCGGCTACCTCATCGGTCAGTCGGGGATTCTCGATCCGGAGCCGGGAGATCCAGAGCCGGGGACTCCGTAGCCAGGGCATCCGGGTCCGTGAGGCCCGTGAGCCCGGCCTGTGCGATCCGGACGCCCAGCTGCGTGCGGCTGGACGCGCCGAGGACCTCGGCCAGTTTGGCGATGTGGGCCCGGCACGTCCGTACGTTCATCCCGAGCCGCTCGGCGATCACCGCGTCGGTGTTGCCCTCCGCGAGCAGCGCCGCGATCGAACGCCCCTGGTGTGTGATGCCGTCCGGCCCGGCCTTGGGCAGCGCCTCGGCGACCGGCACGGCCCGCCGCCACAGCAGGTCGAAGAGGGTCACGAGGTAGGTGACAAGCGCCGGGTCCCGGACCTCCAGGGCGAGGGTGCGGTCGCGGCTCGCGGGCAGCAGCGCGAGCGCCCGGTCGAAGAGCAGCAGCCGCTCGGGAACCTCGTCCAGGGTGCGCACCTCCACGACGTCACCGACCAGTTCCAGGTACCGCTCCATGCCGTGCCCGTGGCGGGCGACATGCGTGTACAGACTCCGCATGCGGACGCCGCGCTCCCGGAAGCCGGCCGTCCTGCGGGCACCGGCCCTCAGGTCGAACTCGTTGCGGATGCCGCCCGGCTGAATCGTGCGGATCTCGGCCTCACAGCCGGCCGTCGCCTCGTCGACCGCGACCCGGATGCGGGCGATCCCCTCCAGCATCCGCACCGAGTCCCCCGCCGCGGCCCCGCCCCGCTCGTACGCCGCGTAGCGCGCCGCCCCCGCCAGCAGGCCCCCCAGCACGTCGTGCGCGGACTTCGCCTCCCGCACCAGCCTCCCCACCGCCTCCTCCGGGGGCAGTGGGAGGAAATGGGTGGGGTCCGTCGGGGACGGGTGGAGGAGGCCCAGGTCGATCAGGCACGGGGCCTGTTCCGTCGCCGCTCGCGGGATACGGCCCGCGCGCAGGGCCTCCGCGTAGATCCGCTCACCCGCCTCGCACAACCGGTCCACCCCATGCGGATGCCCCGCCTCCGCCTCCCCCGCCACGCTCACGCTCCGACCCTCCCGTCAGATCCCGTCCCGCCCGGCGCATTGACGTCCTGCGAGGACCAGACCACGATCCGACGCATGTCGTCCAGCGTCCGCCGCGTCCGTGCGCCCCGAGCGTCCCGTACCTCCCGTCTGTCCCGTTCGCGGTGGCTCCGCGCGGGGGCCGGGGTCGGGGTGCTGCTTCTGCTCGTCGGGGCGTGTACGCGGGGGTCGGGCGGAGGTGAGGGGCCTCGGCGGGCCGTGGAGACCAAGGGGGAGTTCGCGTGCGTGTCGGGGAAGCGGGGCGCCGCGCAGGTCGTACGGTTCCGGGTGCGCGGCGGTGAGCGTACCGAGGGGATCCTCGTCGGGCCCGCGCGGGCGCGCGTCGGCGTCGTGCTCGCCCATCAGTCCGACGGCGACGCCTGCCAGTGGAAGGCGAAGGCCGACGCCCTCGCCCGCGCCGGCTACCTCGCCCTGTCCGTCAACTCCCACGACGACGAAGTCGCCGAAGTAGCGGCTGGGGCACGGTACTTGCGGGCTAAGGGCGTCCGGCGGCTCGCTCTCATGGGCGCGTCCAAGGGCGGCGCGGCCGTGCTCATCGCCGCCCCGGGGATGCGCCCGGCGCCGGACGCGGTCGTCGCCCTGTCGCCGCCCGCGTCCTACGGCAGCCTCCAGGCCGACACCGCCGCCCCGCGCCTGCGCGTCCCCGTGTTCTACATGGCGGGCGCGGAGGACCGGCAGTTCGGCGCGTACGCACGGGAGTTGAGCAAGGCCAGCCGCGCCGCGCCCGTGAACCGGCTGACCGTCGTCAAGGGCTCCTTCGACCACGGCGTCGCCCTGCTCGACCGCCCCGCGAACTGGCGTTCCGTACGGGAATTCCTCCACTCCCGTACGGATCCGTGACCGGCTGAACTCCGCTGTTCCGTACGGGCGTTACTTCAGGCCCGCCGACGCGCAGGCCGACGCCAGCTTCGGCGTGCAGATCTGCGACACCGTGAAGATCTTGTCCTTCACGACGGTGTCCTTGATGTTCTCCTTCGTCAGCGCTACGACACTGACGCTCGCGGTACGCACCTGCCGCGTCGTGGGGCTGTCGGTACGGTCCATCGCCAGCGCCTCGAACTCGATCGTGCGGCCCTGCGACGCCCGTACCGCCATCTCGGCGGCACGCGCGGCCTCCTGCGGGTACGGCTTGTAGACGCTCATGTACTGATCGCCCGTCAGGATGCGTTGCACGGCCGCGAGTTCGGCGTCCTGGCCGGTGATCGGGGGCATCTTCGTGACACCCGCGCGCTTGAGGGACTTCACGATCCCGCCCGCCATGCCGTCGTTCGCGGAGTAGACGCCGGCGATGCCGTGGGCGCCGAGCGCGGCGATGGCGCGGTCCATGTTGGCTTCGGCGTTCTTCGGCTTCCAGTCGACCGTGTCGTACGACTTGGCGATGGTGACGGTCTCGGAGAGTTCCGCTCCTGCGCTCTGCTTGAAGTCTGCGGCGTTCGGGTCGGTGGGGGCGCCGTTGATCATGACGATCTTGCTGCTCTTGCCGGCGCCGGGGCCGAGCGCTTCGAGCAGGGCCTTGCCCTGGGTCTGGCCGACCAGTTCGTTGTCGAAGCCGACGTAGGCGTCGACCGGGCCCTGCGCGAGACGGTCGTACGCGATGACGTGGATGCCGGCGTCCTTCGCCTTCTGGACGGACGGGGCGATGGTCTTGGAGTTCACGGCGTCCACGACGATCGTGTCCACCTTCTCCGAGATCATCTTCTCCATCTGGCGGCTCTGCAGGGCGGCGTCCTGCTCGGCGTTGGCGTAAAGCAGGCGGCCCTGGCCGCCGGTGAGTTCGGCTACTTGACGCGCCATGATCGGGTGATCGAACTTCTCGTAGCGCGTCGTCTCCTTCTCGGGGAGCAACAGGCCGATCTTGACATCGTTGCCTTTTCGCGTGGGCGCGCTGCTTCCGCCGCCTCCGCCGGGCAGCACGGTGCCGCATGCGGACAGCGAAACCAGCAGTACGGATGCGGTGGCGGCCAGTGCGGCGCCTCGCATTCGCGTGTTCATCTCCGGATACCTCCCTGACGTGGCCGCGACGTTGCGGCCGAGGTGGGTCGAAGCCAACTCGGCCGCAGATGCGGCGTCAAGAGGTGAAGTCACACCGCAATCAAACCGGTCCCATTACTTCCCCACATGAAGCCAGATACGGTGGATATCGGGCGGGTTAGGTTGGAGGGAGTTTGGGGGTCGGGGTCGATCACGTGCCTTGGGGGGTTCTTCGGGTGGGGCCTCTTGAAGCTGAGGCCGCGGCGTTCCCCGCCGGGGGGTTCTGTGGCTCGGGGGCGCTGAAGGTGATGCTTACGCAGTTCCCCGCCGGGGGGGGTTCACCAGCTCGGGCCCGCTGACCTGAACGTTGCGCAGTTCCCCGCGCCCCTGGGGAGTTCTCCAGTTCGGGCCCACTGAAGCCGAGGTTTGCGCAGTTCCCCGCGCCCCTGGGGAGTTCTGCTGAGCGGGGGTCTTAAAGCTGGGGGTGCGCGGGGCACCGTGCCCCTGGGTCGGATTTCGTCTGCGGGTGGTGGTGGGCTGGTCGCGCAGTTCCCCGCGCCCCTGGAGGGGCGACTGCGTCGCCACCTCCTCCCCTGGGGGAGCTGGGGCGAAGCCCCGCTCCCTCAGGGGCGCGGGGAACTGCGCAGACGGTCACTGCAACCGGCCCGAGCTGGAGGACTCCCTAGGGGCGCGGGGAACTGCGCGAGCGACCACGACGCAGCCGCAGGTGACGACGCACCCGTAGTGCCCCGACAGGGGCGCGGGGAACTGCGCAACCCCAGCTACAAGCGGCCTCCGCCCGGAGAACTCCCAGGGGCGCGGGGAACTGCGCGGACGGTCTCTGCAGCCGGCCCGTGCTGGAAAGCGCCTGCAGGCCGTTACTGGGGGACGCGGTCCAGGAAGCCGTGGACCGAGATGATGCGGCCCCCCTCGTCGAGGGTCACGACGTCGGATCCGGCCACCGGCGCGGAGCCATCCGCCTCCGACACCAGTTCCCACCCGAACCGGGCGACCCGGTGATGCCCGTCGACCTCCCCGAGCTGCCGGAACACGAACCCGGGGAACTGCTCGTGCGCCGCCCCGATGACCGCCGCGACCCCGTCGTGCCCGGCGACATCCGCCAGCGGGTCCGTATACGTACCGTCCTCGGTCCAGGCCGCGGCGACGGCCTTGGCCCGCGCCTGTTCGTCCCGCGCGTTCCACGCCTCGAAGTAACGGGCGACGGCGGCGGTGTACATGTCGTTCGCGGTCATGGTGGCCTCCTGAGATCACGGTCGTTCTCGGTGACTTCAGAGTGCCGGGGCCGCCGCGCGGGGTCGATTACGCCGGAGGTAAGGGCCGGCGCCCCCCGCAGAGGACGGTTACTCCGGTGCCGGCCGGGCCTGCGGCCTGGCGCGGTCGCCGGCCGGCGCGTCCGGCGCGGAGGAGGGAGGAACCGGGCGGGGACCGGACGGCGCCGAGGCGTCGCAGCGGTCGTGGCGCGGTTCCTCCGCTAAGGAAAGCGTGCGCTCCGGGAACGCCAACAGGCGCCCGGACGCCGGAGGTTGGGGGTGGGCGTCGGGCGCGGCCGGCTCGGCGCCCGCGGCCTGGCGGGCGTGCTCCTCCCAGCCGAGGCGGAACCACACGACCTGCTCGCGCTCCATCTCGTCCACGGTGACGATCCGCACCGCGCGCTCCCCGAACTCGGCGATCTTGCGCCCGAGTTCGACCAGCAGATCACCCGCGAGGCGGGCCACGCCGTCCGACGAGCCCGCGTCCGACGGGTCGCCCGTGTCCCGCGCGGACGGGCCCGTCCGTGCGTCGACTCTGTCGCGCGCCATGTGTCCCACCCTTCCGCCCCTACCCGGGGGCGGTCACCTGTTCATCGAGTCACCGCCCGGCAGGAACTGCCTCGCCACCCTGACGAACGTCTCCCGCAACTCGGGCGGCACGCCCATTCTGCGAGCGGCCTCCTCAGGCGTCAGACGCGTCCCTTCCGTGGCTCCGTTCCCTGGATTCCCTTCCTGCGCGCCGCCAACCGGCAGATCCTCCTCCGAGAGCCGCCCGGACCGGATCAGTACGTCGCGCAGCGGCACCCCGAGCGCTACCGCGAGCCGCCGCATGGTCTCCAGGTCGGGCATGCTCTGCCGCTGCAACAGCCGGCTGACGGCCGCCCGGTGCACCCCGGCGTCGTCGGCCAGCCGGGACCTGCCCCCGCCGCGCGGGCTGTCGATCGTGTAGCCGCGCTGCCGCATCAGGTCCTCGATCCAGCCCGCGAAGGCGTCGAGCCCGTCGCGCGCCGCCTCCTGAGCCTCATCCCGCCGCTCCGGGTCGTTGTGGGCCCGAGCCCACGCACTGCTGCCCATGACGTCGATCTCCCCTCGTCGCGGGCACAGCGTACCGAGCGCGCACGCACGATAGATGCGCGTGCACGCACGCTGAGGGGACCCCGGCATCAACTCCCGCGACGGGAAGGTCATTTGACGCTCACATACCGCTGCTCCCTTCCGGTTCTCGACTCCCCGTAGTCGCTTGCGCACGCGCACGCATCATGCGACTCTGGCCACGCGTTCGCTTTTCTCGAACAAATGTTCCCATACGTGGGGAGGCGCTGCACGTGTTCAACCCTGCAACTTCCATGGAACCGCCTTTGACCAGGGGTTTCCCTCGATACGACGATGAGCTCGACTGGCGTAGAGCAGCCGCCTGCGCCTCCCTCCCCGCCCGTCAGGTCTTCACGCGGAACCCCGACGAGGCCGCCCGTACGTTGCGAGCGTGCAACCAATGCCCGATCCGGGCGGAGTGCGAGGCCGTCGTGGACCCCGCGCACACGTGGTTCGACGGAGTCAGCGGCGGACGCCTGTGGCGCAACGGCCGCGAGGTCCCGGTACGCGGCACCGAGGAGCGTGCGCGATGAGCGAATCCGCCCTGTGGCTGCGCACGCTGACCGAACGGTTCCCGCTGCTGCTCGCCGAGTTGGCCCCCTCCGCCGGCCGCACCCTGCGCGAGCGCGGCGCCCCGTCCTCCGGCGCCGGCCGGGCACCGGTCCGGCTGTACGTGTCCGACGCCCTGCGCGACATCACTGACGGGGTGATCGAGCTGGAGGAGGCCGTGCGCGAGCGGCTCGGACTGCGTCCCGCGCGGCCCGCCCCCGTCCTCGTACGGCTGCGGCGGCTCGCCGACCTCGCCGACAGCGTGGCCGGCGTCCCGGACCTGGACGCGCATGTGGCCGAGGAGGCGCGGCGGATGGCCGCCCGGTGCGGGCGCGCGGTCGGCGATCCCGAGCTGCTGGTACGGATCGCCGGGCGCTGCCCCGCCTGCGACTCGGTGTCCCTGCGGGCGCTGCCGGAGCGGGCCGTGGTGATGTGCGTGAACCCGGTCTGCCGGCACGTCCTGGACGGCGTACCGAAGGAGGTCCGCCCGTGAGCTGCCACGTCACCGGCGAACTCGCCGCCGCCGAGGCCGGCGTCGCGCCCGCCACCATCCGCAAGTGGGTGCAGCTCGGGCACCTCAAGGCCGCTGGGAAACAGGGGCGGCGGCTGATGTACCGGCTGGAGGACGTCTTCGCCGCGGAGCGCATCGCCCACGGCCGTGACGCACCGCCCGACTCCTGACACCCGTACCGCACCGCTCGTACCGCACCGCTCGTACCACGCCACCCGTACCGCACGACCCGTACCGCACCCGGAACAGGGCCCGTCGACGATGTCCGTCGGCGGGCCCTCTCGCGTCTCAGCGGCGCCCCTCAACTCCCCTCCCGAAAAGCTCAGTTGCGGGATTCGGGGTCTGCGATCACACTTGGAGCAGCGGCAGAGCTGCGCCCGGAACCCGGGCGGCGGTCCTGCCGCTTCGTGTTGCCCGGGCCCCCTCGTCGCGGTCGTGGTCCGGAGCGTGCAGGCCTGCGCGTACACCGCCCAGCACACCTCAACTCCCCCTTTTGACGGGAGCTTTCATGTGTCCGTACTGAACTTTCCCGACGTCGAACGTCTCGTCGTCGACTTCCTGAAGAACCGGGCCGAACTGGCGGGCACGACGGTCGACAACCGGCCGCCCGCCGGGTTCGACGGCACCCAGAAGGTCGTCCTCGTCTCCCGCACCGGCGGGACCTGGATCGACGACCTGTACCTCGATCACCCCGTGGTCGACCTGGAGGCGTACGCCGCCGACAAGACCGTCGCCCACACCATCGCCCTCGCCGCCCGTGCCTGTGTGCACGAGTTGCAGGGCACCGCCTACGGCACGGCGGTCGTCACCGACGTGTCCGAGGTCGAGGGCCCGCGCTGGCTGCCCGACTACAACCGGCCGGCCGCCAGCCGCTACCTCACCCGGCTCCAGCTCTCGATCCGTCCCGCCTGACCTGCCAACCTGACTTACGAAGGAGTCCCTTCATGCCTTCTCCGAACACCAGCTCCCAGATCCGCGTCCCGGGCACCGGCAAGGTGCTCGTCGCCGCGTACAACTCCGCCACCCCGATCGCCGCTCCGGCCGACACCAGCGTGGCCTGGCCGGCCGGGTGGACCGAGCTGGGCTACACGTCCACCGACGGCGTCAAGCTCGCCAAGAAGGACAAGATCGACCAGGTGGACGGCTGGCAGTCGGTGAGCGCGCTGCGCTACATCTACTCCGACCGCGAGCTGACGCTGAAGTTCCAGCTCATGCAGTTCAACAAGACCACCCTGCCGTTCTTCATGGGCGGCGGCTCCACGGCGACCGCGGGCACCCCGGCCGAGGCCGGCACGTACAAGTACGACCTCGCCACCAACCCGAGCGCCGACGAGCGCTCGCTGGGCATCGAGTTCACCGACGTGCAGAACGGCACGGCCGTCGTCTACCGGCTGATCGTCCCGCGCGGCCAGGTCACCGACACCGAGGAGATCTCGATGACCCGCACCGGCGCCATGAAGCTCGGCGTCACCTTCACCGCGTACGCCCAGGACGACACGAGCAAGCCGCTCGCGTCGTGGCTGATGAAGGACGGCGCGTACGCGTAAGCACCCCCCGGCCGGCCCGGCGCGCGCACCCGCGCGCCGGGCCGCCCCCTCCTCCCGCACCTTTCAACTTCCCCATCAGGAGCACCTCATGGCAGGTTTTGACGTCAACGCGGCTCGCGCCCAGCGCCTCGAAGCGCTCGGCCGGGCCTGGACCTTCACGCTCGACGACGACACGTTCGAGCTGCCGACCGAACTCGGCCGCGGCGTCGCCCGCAAGCTGCGCGCCCTCGACGACAACGACGTGGATGGCCTTCTCCAACTCCTCCTGGGTGATCAGCAGTTCGCGCGCTTCGAGCAGCACGACGTGACCATGCAGGACATCGCCGCGATACTGGAGGCGTACGGCAAGGAGACCGGGCTCGGCCTGGGGGAAGACTGAGCCTCGACGCGCTCGTGGAAGAGCACGCCGAGGCCATCGAGGCCGATCTGCTGCGCCACTACGGCGTGGACCTGCTGGACTGGCACCGCGCCCGCCTCTCCTCCCGCCGCGTCGCGGTCCTGATCCGCCACCTCCCCCGGGACAGCGCCCTGGCCCGCGAACTCCACGGAGAGGAGGCGGAGTGGACGGCGACGGACTACTTGCTGGCCCACGCGGTGGACCAACTCCAGGAAGCCAACTGGATGTTCGCTATGGTCAACCGCGACGAGGACAGTGAACCGCTGGACCCGCCGGAACCGGTCGCCCGCCCCGGAAGCCCCGGCCGGGAAGCAGTGTCCGGGGCTATGCCCGAAGCACCGTCTCCCCAAGAACTCCAGCGGTTCTTCGCCACCGGTTGACCTGACGGCACGACAGCACTTTCCTGTTCCAGGACGCCGGACGACGAGGAGCACTCATGGGATCGGAATCCGCAGGTCTGGCGATCTACGGAGTCATCGCGATCGCCCTCACCGTCGCGGCGGTGGCACTGCTGAGGTCGTGGCGCGGCAACAGCCGGCTCAGGCGTGACGGCGTGCGCAGCACGGCGCACTGTACGTACCTCCAGATACTGGACGGAGGCGTATCTCTGCACTTCGAATTCCAGGTGGCGGGCGTCACGTACTCCGGTGAGTCCACCCCGCTCTCGGCCACGCAGACCGCTCCTGGCCAGGACATGGAAATCGTCTACGATCCGGACCGGCCGTCCCGCAACGATGCCGTAGAAGGCCTGGTGAGCAACAGCAGAAGCACCCCGTGGGCGTTCTTCGCCATGGCTGCTTTGGCCGTCGCCCTGGACACCTATCTGGCCATCTTGATCGTCGCCATCGTCCTGACGTAGAACGCGCACCCCCGACATCCGAAACTCGGCCCGGCAACGGCCGAGTTTTTTCATGCCTTGCCCCACTCTCCGGGAGTTCTCATGGCATCCAGCGATCCCCTGGCACAGGCGGTTCAAACCGAACTAGCCCTACAGATGCCGACATACAAGGCCGAGTGGATCAAAGAAGCCACTTTTCAGGCCGCAACCACCAGTGCACAGTTCCTCAAGACGGATCTTTCCGCGTTCAAGTACGACGAGAAGGGTCTCACTTTCCTCGGGAAACCTTTGTTCCCGAAAGCCTCCCTCAACTACCTCGCACACGGGATGCGCGAGGAGAAGAAAAAGGCGGAGGACAAGAAGAAGGCGGAAATCAAGGAAGCTCTGGCGGCGAAGAAGCGCGCCGATGCGGAAAAGCAAGAGCAGCGGCGCGTCCAAGAATTCGAAGATCAGCTCCGTCGGCACGTGGGCGGCGCGCGAAGCGCTGCCTCATCAGCGCATGAACAGGCAAAGAAGGCCAAGGAGGATGCCACAGTCGCTCGCAACCTACTGAGCAGTGCGGAGCGCAATTCCAAGCTCGCGGCAGGCAGCGCCGACCGCGCCAGCAAGAGCTTCGCCACTCTGGAAAAGCGCGTCGCGCAACTCGAAGCCCATCTGTGACAGCGCGCGTGGAGGATCCGTGTCTCTCGTACAGAAACTCCAGTCCGCCCAGGGAGCCCTTTCCAGGTTCTCCTCCGCGGCTGGAAAGGCAAATACATCAGTAAACCGCGCCACCAGCAGCATCGGCAAGATGCAGGGAGCGGTCGGAACGTTCAAGAACTCCACCGGACAGGCCGCTACCTCTCTCGGCAAGTCCACAACCTCCACCGACAAATTCAAAACCTCCCTCGACAAGCTCAAGTCCTCCGGCGGCAAGGCGAACACCGCCCTCCGGGACGTGAAGCGGCAGTCCGACGCTGTCGAGAAGTCCGTCGGCAAGGCCGGGAAGACCGCCACCGGCGGCGGCAAGTCCATGAGCGGGCTCGGCAAGGGGCTCAAGGGCGCCACCCTCGCCCAGAAGGGCCTGAACACCGCGATGAAGGCCAACGCCCTCGGCCTCGTCATCTCGCTGCTCGCGCCGGTCATCAGCCAGTTCATCAACATGGACAAGGTGTCCAAGGCACTCGCCAAGGGCGTGAAGTGGGCCTGGAACGCGATCTCCGGGGCGATCAAGTCCCACGCCGGGCCCATCAAGAGCGTGATGAAGGGCCTGGTCAACGGGTTCACGGCGCTGCCGCGCGCCTACATCGGCGGCATCAACGCCATGATCCGCGGCCTGAACTCCATCCACGTCAAGATCCCGGGCTGGGTCCCGGTGGTCGGCGGCAAGGAGTTCGGGATCCATCTGCCGCAGATCCCGAACATCCCCACGCTCGCCGAGGGCGGCGTCGTCCAGGCCCGCTCCGGCGGCCGGCTCGCGCTCATCGGTGAGGGCGGCGAGAACGAGGCCGTCATCCCGCTGTCCAAGCTCAGCCGCATGCTGGGCCACCACCCGGGCAACGCCGCCACCCTGGCCCGGCTCGCCGCCGCTGTCGAGGCGATGGCCGCGCGGCCCGTGCACGTCTCGGTGGACTCCCAGGTCATCGCCCGCGCCGTCCAGGTCGGACAGCGTCAGCTCGCTCGGAGGTGAGCACCACACCATGATCAGAAATCTGTGGATCGGCAAGCCGGGACTGCTGCGCGAGTTCCCGCAGGCCGCCAAGAGCTGGGACCGTACCGCCGATCTGAACGTCACGGAGTTCAGGTCCCTGGAGGGCGCCGTGACCACGGTCGCCCCGCCGCGCACCCCGCGCCGGCTGAAGTTCTCCTGGGACCTGCTGCCGCCGGACGAGGCCCAGCACCTGGCCCGGCTCGCCCGCCGGGTCAACGGGCCCGGCCTGCAAGGGAGTTCGGCCGCCTCCTACGGGCCGCTCGCCGTGCTCGACCCGGCGTCCGTGAACCTGCTCGACCCCTATCAGGCCGCCGCGCAGAGCAGCTCCCCGAGCGGCGGCGACCACTGGTTCACGGTGACCGGCACGATGGTCGTCAGCCCGGCCGTCGGCGACACCGTCGTCGCGCAGTTCCAGGACACCACCAAGGTCGGCTGGCGGCACGGCACCTGGTCCGGCTGGCCCGTGGCCCCCGGCATGCGCGTGTCGTGGCTGGTGCCGCCGGACTGGAGCCCGGCCACCGCCACCGCCCAGCTCGACTGGAAGGACGCCGACGGGGCCTACCTCAGCACGTCCGCCGCCACCGGCCCGTCCGTCACCGGCACCGCGCCGGACGGCGCCGCCTTCGTCACCCCGGTCGGCGGCCCCGGCGCGGCCGGCCTGGCCGGACTCGCGGGCGCCTGCCTGACCATCGGCGACACCCCGGTCCCGTACGCCCTGGGCGACGGCTGCCCGGCGATGAGCGTGACCGCGTACAGCGACACGCCCGCGAACCCGCTGCCGTACCGGGGCGTCAGCATCGATCTCGTGGAGGTGCGCGGTGCTGAACTCTGACGACACCGACCTGTCCGCCGCGCTCGCCGCGCCCGAACGCGCCCCCGCCCACGCCACCCGCTTCGGCGGCGCGGAGGTCGGCCCGCAGGTGCAGTCGTGGAAGGTGGAGCGGGCGTACGCCACCGATCTGCCGGACGCGATGCGCGCGGTCTCCGGCAGCGCGTCCGCGCAGCTCGAGGTCCAGCTCGGCGGCACCGGCGGCACCCCCGCGCCGCGCCTGTACTCGGCGTGGGCGCCGCGCGCCACCTCCGACGCGGTGCGGCCGGGGCAGTCCGCGGTGCACGAGGCGGGCCTGTCGGGGCGTACCGTGCCCGCCTTCCGCGGCACCGTGCGTTCGCGGACGGCCGCGTCCGGCAGCGACACCGTCACCGTGCAGGCGCTCGACGGCGCGGAGCGGCTGCGCGGCCCGGCCCAACTGCCTCGCCCGTACCACGGGTTGCTGTACGGCAGGCCCGTGGCGAGCACCGTGTGGTGCGTGGACGAGCTGCTGCGGCAGGGCGGCATCCACACCTGCCCGCCGCCGCGCGCCCCCGCGGTCGCGGCCGACCTCGACAAGCCCTTCACCGCCCTGTACGCCTCGCTGCACGGCGGGTTCAACGCCACCTACGGCCAGCCCGAGACGCTGCCCGACCCCTCCGCGTACTCCTGGATCAGGGACGGCGCCCCGTACGAGATGGCCCTGATGCCCGCCGCCGCGGGACTGGCCGTCTCGTGGATGCCGCGCTCGCGGTTCGCCGTGTCCGGGAAGGTCTTCCAGGCGGAGGCGTACGTCAACACGGCGCTCGCCAAGGGCAGCGTCGTGGATCTGAAGCTCGTCTTCGACCGCAGCGCCGGCGCCTACGGCTATTACGCGGGGACCTTCGACATCTCCACCGGCCAGGTGAAGATCACCTCCGGTACGGTCAACGGCGGCTACTGGTACTTCAGTTGGACGTTCAGCAAGCTCGCCTCGCTGCGCGGCACCTGGCACCTCGGCTTCGCCGTGGACACCCGGGCGGGCGGCTCGCCGGTCATGGCGACGGTGAAGCCGCGCCTGACCGCGCCCGACGGCGAGTACCTGGCGGGCTCGCCGGCCACCTACGTGGATGCCGCCGGCGGGCAGCCGCCGTCCGAGCTACAGCGCGTGGATCTCACCACCGACATGGCCGTCGAGTGCGTCCAGGTCACCGACCGCTCCTGGCCCGACCTCGACTCGTACAACGGCAACGAGTGGGATCTCAAGGGCCGTTGGCGCAAGGGCGCGGTGCTCGACGAGGCCGACATCCCGCTGTACGACATCCCGCAGGTGTCGGGGTCGCAGTGGGACGCCCTCACCGAGATCGCGCGGGCCACGATGTCGACCGCCGAGTTCGACGAGCAGGGCGTCTTCCGCTGGCACGGGCCCGCCCGGTTCCGTACGGTGCCGCCGCGCCCCGATCTGACGGTCACCACACGCCGCTCGATCGCGTCGCTCACCGTCTCCGAGGAGATCGACGCCTGCCGCAACTACTGCCAGCAGCCCTACGCCGACTGGACGGGCGTGCGCAGCGTCAACGGCGAGACCGTCACCGACACCGTCGTCCGCCGGATCGACCCGGGCGCCGTGGTCGAGGTGCGGTACGCCATCGCCGAGGACGAGAACGACATCGGGCCGCTCCAGATCGACGACGACGCCGCCCCGATCACCGGGCACAAGGTCCGCTTCGGCAGCGCGGCGACCGGCGGCACCTCCGTCAAGGGCAGCGTCACCGTCAGCTCGCTGCGCGACGGCCCGGACTACGTGGTCCGGTTCATCAACCACGGCACCGCCACCGTGTGGACGGTGACCAAGGACGGCAAGCCGTCGGTGCAGATCATCCCGCAGGTCCGCTCGGGACAGTCCAGGCAGCGCACGTTCGCCTGGTACAACACCACGAGCCAGGCGTACTACGGCCGCCAGGTCTACGAGGCCGCCGCCTCCGCCTGGGTGCAGTCCCGGCAGGCCGCCGACACCCTCTCGCACGCCATGCTCGACGCCGGCCGCTTCCCCGTACCGGTGCTCGGCGAGGTGGAGGTGCTGCACGATCCGCGCATCCAGCTCGGCGACGTCGTACGGGTGGTGGACGTCACCGGGGCCGCGCTCGACACGCTCGCCTGGGTCGTCGGCATCCGCACCACCTGCCAGGCGGGCGCGGCGCCGCAGCAGACGCTGACGCTGCGCGGCACCGCCTACAACGGCGTCCCCCTCGACCCCGGCCTCACCCCCGACCCGCCGGTCGACCCCGAGTACGGCACGCAGCGCACGTACGCGGACCTCACCGCGGGCTACGCGACGCTCGACGCCCTTACCGCCACCAAGGCCACCTACCGGGCCCTGCTCACCGCGACAGGAGGCACCTCATGAGCGAACAGCCCGCCGAACCGCCGGCCGAACAGCCGCCGGCGCCGCCCGAGGGCCCCGGGCAGGACCCCGTGAACACCGGCCAGGAACCCGCCGACGACGGGAACGTGGCGCGGCCCGTGCCCGTGGACAGCGCGGCCGGGGCGGCGGGCGACGGCGGTTCGTCCGCGGACACCCTGCCGCCGTCGCTGCCCGGATAGCGCCTGCCCCTCGACCCCGCCCGGGCCGCCCGGCGCCGGACCGCCCAGCGCCGGCACCGCCCAGCGCCCGGGCCACCCCGCGCCGGGCTCGCCCCGCGCCCGGCTCCCCGCGCCCGACGCGGCGCCCTCACCCGCACCCGCACCCGCACCCGCCATCCGACCCGCCACGCCACCCCGCCCCACCCCACCCCATCCCCCAGCCGGAGGACCCCGCATGTCCCAGCTCACCCCGCTCGGCGGTCTGCCCTACCCGCAGCCCGCCGACGCCGCGAACATCCCGCTGCACCTTCAGTCCCTCGCCGAGGCGGTCGACGGCCGTACCGTCCTGCGCTTCGCCGACCAGGCCACCCTCGTCGCCAAGGTCCCCGCGCCCGTCGCCGGGATGCTCGCCTTCCTGACGACGCCCAAGCAGTTCACGTACTACAACGGCACCGCCTGGGCGACCCTCGCGCCCGGCCCGGTCCACGCCGCCAACACCGGCGCGGGCACCACGACATCGACCGCGTACGTGGAGGCGCCCACCGGTTCCACGGCCACCACCGTCACCTTCGTCGCCCCGCCCTCCGGCGCCGTCCTCGTCGCCCTCGGCGCGCGTATCAGCAGCTCGGCGGCCACGGCCTGCTACGCCTCCGCCGTCATCAAGAACGGCGCCACGGTCGTGCTCGCCGCCGCCGACACCCGCGCCGCCATCGCCACCGGCACCAGCGCCCTGTCGGCGTCCGCCCAGTTCCAGGTCACCGGGCTGACGCCGAACACCACGTACACGGCGACGCTCGCCTACAAGTCCGCCGCCACCACCAGCACCGCCACCTTCGCCAACCGCTACCTCACGGTCACCCCCGTATGAGCCACTCCAGCACCTAGGGAACCGCCCATGGCCACACCCCTGACCGCGAACGCCCTCGCCCGCGCCCTGCGCGACGAGGGCGTCCGCGTCTTCGAACACCGTCACTGGCAGACGCACAACCGCGACCACAAGGGCCCCTGGGGCCCGGTCGACGGCGTCATGCTGCACCACACCGCCGGCCGCGACAGCCTCGCCCTGTGCCGCGACGGCACCGCCGCCCTGCCCGGCCCGCTCTGCGTCGGCCTCATCGCCAAGGACGGCACGGTCCATCTGCTCGGCTGCGGCCGCACCAACCACGCGGGCGCGGGCTCGTCCGCCGTGTACGCGGCCGTCCGCGCCCGCCGCCCGGTCCCGGCCGCGCCGGGCCCCGACGCCGTGGACGGCAACACCCACTTCTACGGCTTCGAGATCGAGAACCGGGGCAACGGCGAGGACCCCTACCCGGCCGCCCAGCTCGACGCCGCCGCCCGCGTGGCCGCCGCCCTGTGCCGCGCCCACGGCTGGCCCGCGACGAGCGTGATCGGCCACAAGGAGTGGACGCGCCGCAAGATCGACCCGTCGTTCTCGATGCCGGGCCTGCGCACCCGCGTCGAGGCCCGGCTCGGCCTGCGCCCGGTCCCCGCGCCGGGCGGGTACGCGCCCTTCCCCGGCGCCGGCTTCTTCGTACCCGGACGCCGCAGCGACCTGTGCACGGCCGTGGGCCGGCGCCTCGTCGCCGAGGGCTGCGGCCACTACCGCGTCGGGCCCGGCCCGGTGTGGGGCGAGGCGGACGTGCGCTCGTACGCGGCCTGGCAGCGCCGACTCGGCTACACGGGCGCGGCGGCCGACGGCGTACCCGGGCGCGCGAGCTGGGACCGGCTGCGCGTGCCGCTTACCTGAGAGGAGGTGAGATGGATGAGTGAGGCCGCACGCAGGACCCTGCGTACCGCCGTCCAGACCGTCGTCGCGCTGCTGCCGCTGCTCGCCGACGGCACGGCCGCCTCGGACGTGCCCGCGCTCGCGGGGGTCGTCGCCGTGGCGGCGGCCGTCACCCGGGTGATGGCGCTGCCCGAGGTGGACCGGCTGCTGCCGCGCTGGCTGCGGAAGGGGGCCGGATCATGAACGGGGCGGAACAGGGCGAGGTGGCCGTGGAGCTGGAGCGGCTGCGCCGCTCCGTGGACGTCGGCTTCGCCACCACGCAGGGCAACCTCGCGCTGCTCCTGCAACGCGCCGACCAGACCGACAAGACCCTCGACGAGCACGAGTCGCGCCTGGACTCCCTGGAGCGGGCCCGCTGGCCCCTGCCCTCCCTCGCGGCCCTCACCTCGTGCGCGGCGCTGGCCGTGGCGGTGTGGGAGTCGACGGCCCGCTGAAGCGCCGGGGAGGGAGAGGCCCTAGCTGTATTGATCACGAGCGTTGTTGACACCGGTGGGTCTTGAACATGGCGAAGACCTCCGATGTGGTGGAGCTGTCTAGGAACACACCGCACGGAGG
>NZ_JBVKBC010000031.1:0-79024 GCF_055639095.1 Streptomyces sp. NPDC107550 | reverse complement strand
AAACGCCCGGTTACATTTCGAACCCGGAAGCTAAGCCTCACAGCGCCGATGGTACTGCAGGGGGGACCCTGTGGGAGAGTAGGACGCCGCCGAACAATTCTTATGAGGACCCTTGGTCCCAGCGTTCAGCTGGGACCAAGGGTCCTTTTTTGTTTTGCTTCGAAGCGCGCCGGCTGATCGGCTGCGCGAGAATGACTGCGGTACCGAAGACAGGAGTCACCCCATGTCCACCAACTCTCCCGACGAGCGACCGGAGCGCGATCAGCGCCGCCGGGACAGTGGTGACCGCGGCGGATACCGCGGCAACAACGGTGGCGGCCCGCGCCGCGACGACAACCGTGGTGGCGGGTTCCGCCGTGACGACCGGCGTGATGACCGTCCCTCGTACGGCGATCGTGACCGGGACCGTGGGCCGCGTCGTGACGACAACCGTGGTGGTGGTTTCCGCCGCGACGACCGTCCCTCCTTCGGTGACCGTGACCGTGACCGCGATCGCGGGCCGCGCCGCGACGACAATCGCGGTGGTGGTTTCCGCCGCGATGACCGCCGCGATGACCGGCGGGACGACCGTCGTGACGACAACCGTGGTGGTGGTTTCCGCCGTGACGACCGGCGCGATGACCGTCCCTCGTACGGCGATCGTGACCGGGACCGTGGGCCGCGTCGTGACGACAACCGTGGTGGTGGCTTCCGCCGCGACGACCGTCCCTCCTTCGGTGACCGTGACCGCGATCGCGGGCCGCGCCGTGATGGTGACCGTCCGCCCTTCCGTCGTGACGACCGGCGCGATGACCGCCGTGATGACAACCGTGGCGGGGGTTTCCGCCGCGATGACCGGCGGGACGACCGTCGTGACGACAACCGTGGTGGCGGGTTCCGCCGTGACGACCGGCGCGATGACCGTCGTGACGACAACCGTGGTGGCGGGTTCCGCCGTGACGACCGGCGCGATGACCGTCCCTCGTACGGCGACCGTGACCGGGACCGTGGGCCCCGTCGTGATGGCGACCGTCCGCCCTTCCGTCGTGACGACCGCCGTGACGACCGCCGTGACGACCGCCGGGACGACCGGCGCGACGACAACCGGGGCGGTGGCTTCCGTGGCCGGGACGATCGGCGTGATGACCGTGGTGGGCGGCCCGGTGGGTTCCGGGGACGCGATGACCGTGGCGGGCGACCGGGCGGGTTCCGCGGGCGGGACGACCGTCGTGACGACCGGCGCGACGACCGCAGGGACGACCGGCGCGGCGGCGGTTACCGAGGGCGCGACGACCGCGACCGGGACCGTGAGCCGATCAAGCGGCTGCCGATCCCCGAGGACGTCTCCGGGTTCGAGCTGGACAAGGACGTACAGCAGGAGTTGCAGTCCCTGCCGAAGGGGCTCGCGGAGGACGTCGCCAAGAACCTGGTGATGGTCGCCCGGCTCATCGACGAGGACCCCGAGGGTGCCTACGGGTACTCGCGGGTCGCGCTCCGGCTCGCTTCGCGTGTCGCCGCCGTCCGGGAGGCCGCCGGTTTCGCCGCGTACGCCAACCAGAAGTTCTCCGAGGCGCTCGCCGAGTTCCGGGCCGCGCGGCGGATGACCGGGAACGTCGAGCTCTGGCCCGTCATGGCGGACTGCGAGCGCGGGCTCGGCCGGCCGGAGAAGGCCCTCGACATGGCCGGCGCGCCCGAGGTGCAGAAGCTGGACAAGTCCGGGCAGGTCGAGATGCGGCTCGTGGCCGCCGGCGCGCGACGTGACATGGGGCAGCTCGACGCCGCCATCGTGACGTTGCAGAGCCCCGAGCTGGCCTCCAACTCCGTACACCCGTGGACCGCGCGCCTGCGGTACGCGTACGCCGACGCGCTGCTGGCCGCCGGGCGCGAGGACGAGGCCCGCGAGTGGTTCGCCAAGGCCATCGAGTCCGACAAGGACGGCAGCACCGACGCCTCCGACCGGCTCGCCGAGCTGGACGGTGTCGAGTTCGTCGACGCGTTCGACGACAGCGACGATGAGGTCGGCGCCGAGGGGCACGACGTCAGCGACGGCGCCCGTGACGGTGACGACTCCGGCGTCGAGCGCGACGCTGCCGAGCGCGACGAGAAGTAGGCGGTCGCCGGAGACGGCATGACAAAGGGCGGGTTCCTTCGGGAACCCGCCCTTTGTCACGTTCGAGGGACGGTCAGTCCTCGGTCAGCGTGCGCAGGACCAGGCCGGACGCCGGCTTCGGGCCGAACGACGTCGACTTGCGGGGCATCGTCACGCCCTGGCGCGCCAGATCGCGGACGACCTCCTCGCGCACCGGGTGCATCAGGACCGCCGTACCGCCGTCGCGGCCGGCCTTCTCGACCGTCGCCGCCGGGTCGTGGATGTACGCGACATCGGCGGGGGAGTCGTCCGGGATGCCCCACACCTCCGCCAGCAGCGTCGCGTGCAGGACCGTCGCGTCCAGCCTGCGCCACGCGCGCGGGCGGTCCGCCGGGATCGTACGGTCCAGAAGCGCCGGGTCCGGGTGGTCGAGGAGATGGAAGGTGTCGCCGCCGGACAACAGGAACGCGTTGCCCTGTTCGGCCGCGCGCGCCAGCGCCTCCAGGGCCTGCGGCAGCGGGCCGCCGACCCCCCGTACACGGAAGAAGGGGGCGGCCGCCGCCAGGGCACGGTCGAGCGGGAGGCGGCTCAGGAGGCGGTGGATGGCGCGGACGCGCAGCGGATAGCGGGCCGTGTCGACCAGCAGGACCAGACCGAAGTCCCAGACCGTCGCCGCCGGGTGCTCGCCGCGCAGCCGCAGATACGTCGCCCAGCGGTGATGCCCGTCCGCGATGAGCGCCTGATGACCCGCGAGGTCGTCGCGGATACGGCGCTGCTCCGCCGGGTCGATGATCGCCCACAGGCGGTGGCTGAAGCCGTCCTCGGTCGTCGTCGACAGCAGCGGCGGGGCCGTGACCGTGCGCTCGATGACGGCGGTCGCGCCGCTCGCCGTGCCGTCGCCCCGGTAGGTGAGGAGAAGCGGCTCGAAGTTCGCCTCGGCCGTACGCATCAGCGCGGCACGGTCCGCGACCACATGGGGCATGACGTCCTCATGGGGGAGGACCACACCCTCGCTGGTGTCGGAGAGGCGCAGGGCACCGATCAAGCCGCGTTGAAGGAGATCGCCGTCGCGCTGCTCGTACACGTACAGGGCGGGTTCCGGGTCGGGGGCGAGGACGCCCTCGGCGAGCCAGCGGCGGAGCGTGTCGGCCGCCTGGTCGTTGCGCGAGCGGGGCGTCGTGGCCTGCGGCAGGATCAGGCGGACGATGTTGTGCGGGTCCGCGCTCTCCAGATGGAGCAGGCCGTCCGGGCGGACCACCACGTCGTACGGCGGGGAGGTCACTGCGGCGAGACTGCCGACGCGCTCGGGCACGTAGCGCACCCCGCGGAAGGGGCGCAGATCCAGGCCGTCACCTGCAGTGTTCATCCGTGCATCGTACGAGTGTCAGTGGCGTGGGGGATGATCGGGGGAGTGGGAGCGAAGGAAGGACGATACGGAATGAGCCAGAGTGCGAGCGGTGCGGCGGACGCGGGTGCGCGGCGGCGGCCCGGGGGCAGTGCGCGGGCGCTGAGCGAGGCGTACGACACGGCGCTGCTCGACCTGGACGGGGTGGTGTACGCGGGCGGGCAGGCCATCGCGCACGCCGTGGACTCGCTGGCGGCGGCGCGGGACGGCGGCATGGCCCTGGCGTACGTGACGAACAACGCGCTGCGTACGCCCGGCGCGGTCGCCGAGCACCTCACCGAGCTGGGCATACCGACGGGCGCGGGGGACGTCATCACGTCGGCGCAGGCCCTCGCGCGGCTCATCAGCGACGAGCTGCCCGAGGGGGCGCGGGTGCTGGTGATCGGCGGTGAGGGGCTGCGGGTCGCGCTGCGGGAGCGGGGGCTCGTGCCCGTCGATTCGGCGGACGACGAGCCGGCCGCCGTGGCGCAGGGGTACGGGGGGCCCGACATGGCGTGGGGGCGGTTCGCGGAGGCGTGCTACGCCATCGCGCGCGGAGTGCCGTGGTTCGCGTCGAACACGGACCTGACGATCCCGAGCGCGCGCGGCATCGCCCCGGGGAACGGCGCGGCGGTGGAGGTCGTCCGGATCGCGACGGGTGCGGAGCCCCGGGTCGCGGGCAAGCCGTTGCCGCCGATGCACCGGGAGACGATCCTGCGGACCGGGGCGCGGCGCCCGCTGGTTGTCGGGGACCGCCTGGACACGGACATCGAGGGCGCGATCAACGGGGGGGTCGACTCGATCCTCGTCCTCACCGGCGTCACCGACAGCGCCCAGCTGCTCGCGGCGCCGCCCGAGCACCGGCCGACGTACGTCGACGAGGACCTGCGCGGGCTGCTCACCGGGCAGCCGGAGGTGACGGAGGACGACAGCGCGTTCGGCTGCGGCGGCTGGCGGGCGCGGGCCGGGAAGGACGGCGGCCTGGAACTGGAGGGCGACGGCACCCCGATCGACGGGCTGCGCGCCCTGTGTGGGGCGGCGTGGAGCGCGGCCGGGGACGGGCGGTACGAGGGGGACACGGGGAAGGTGCTGGCGCGGCTGGGGTGGTGAGGCGCGGTGCCCGGTGGCGCGGTGCCCGGGTGGGCTGGAGGGGCTTGATCTGGGCCCAGGGCTGGGGTGAGGTTGGGAGGGTAGGCTAACCTAACCTCGTGTTGGTCGAGAGTCCTCCCCAGACCCGCGCGGAGACCGCTCCCGCGCCCCCTGCCCGCCGCACGGCGATCCGCGGCGCAGGGCTGTTCGCCGCGTTGCTCGTGCTGGGGGCGGTCGCCGTCGCCAGCATCGCCATCGGGGCGAAACCGCTCTCGCTCGACCAGGTGTGGCACGGCCTGTTCCACGACACCGGGACCTACGCCGACATCGTCGTCGGCGAGCGCGTCGCGCGGACCCTGCTCGGGGTGATCGCCGGCCTCGCCCTCGGGCTCGCGGGCGCGGTGCTCCAGGCGCTGACCCGCAATCCGCTGGCCGACCCCGGCATCCTCGGCATCAACATGGGCGCGTCCGCCGCCGTCGTCACCGGCATCAGCTTCTTCGGCGTGACTTCGCTCAGCGGCTACGTCTGGTTCGCCTTCGCGGGCGCCGCGGCCGTCGGCGTACTCGTCTACGTGCTCGGCGGCACCCGCAACGCGACACCGGTACGGCTCGCCCTCGCCGGTACCGCCGTCACCGCCGCGCTCTCCGGCTATCTGTACGCCGTGATGATCACCGACGACGTGGCGCTCAACCGGATGCGGTTCTGGCAGGTCGGCTCGCTGGTGTCGGCGCGGATGGGCACGATCGAGCAGGTGCTGCCGTTCATCGCGGTCGGCGCCGTCCTCGCGCTCGCCCTCGCCCGCCCCCTCAACGCGATGGCGATGGGCGACGACACCGCCCGCGCCCTCGGCGCCCACCTCGGCCGGACCCGCGCCCTGAGCATGCTCGCCGCGACGCTGCTGTGCGGCGCCGCGACCGCCGCGTGCGGGCCCATCGCGTTCGTCGGCCTGATGGTGCCGCACGTCGTGCGCTCCTTCACCGGCCCCGACAACCGCTGGATCCTGCCCTACGCCGCGCTCCTTTCGCCGGTGCTGCTGCTCGGCGCCGACGTCGTCGGCCGGGTCGTCGCCCGGCCCGCCGAACTCCAGGTCGGCATCGTCACCGCCGTCATCGGGGCGCCGGTCTTCATCCTTCTCGTACGACGCCGGAGGCTGGCCCAGCTGTGAAGACCACCAAGGCGGTCCGCGCCGGCGGACTCTCCCTGCGCCTCGACACCCGGGCCGTCCTCGTCCTGGCCGCGCTGGTCGTGGTCACGCTCGCCGCGGCCGTCGTCCTCATCGGCACCGGCGACTTCCCGATCCCCGCGCTCGACGTGCTGCGCACCCTGGCCGGGCACGGCGACCCCGGGCAGGAGTTCATCATCAACGACCTGCGGCTTCCGCGCGCCCTGGTCGCCCTGCTGGTCGGCGGGGCGCTCGGCCTGTCCGGCGCGCTGTTCCAGTCGATCTCCCGCAACCCGCTCGGCAGCCCCGACGTGCTCGGCCTCGGCCAGGGCTCGACCGCGGGCGCCCTCGTCATGATCGTGATCTTCGGCGGGAGCGCCACGCAGGTCGCGTTCGGCGCGCTGGTCGGCGGGCTCGTGACCGGGCTCGCCATCTACGTCCTCGCGTGGAAGCGGGGCGTGCACGGCTACCGGCTCGTCCTCGTCGGCATCGGCGTCTCCGCGTTCATGACCGCCGTCAACGGCTATCTGCTGACCAAGGCCGACTTCGTGGACGCCGCCCGCGCCACCGTGTGGATGACCGGCTCGCTCGACGGGCGGGACTGGACGCAGGTGTGGCCGCTGCTCGTCATGTTCGCCGTGCTCGTGCCGTGCGTCGCCGTGTACGGGCGGCCGCTGCGGATGCTGGAGATGGGCGACGACGCGGCCGGCGGGCTCGGCGTGCCCGTCGAACGGACCCGGATGGTGCTGCTCGCGGCGTCCGTGCTGCTGACCTCCGCCGCCACCGCCGCGGCGGGACCGGTGACCTTCGTGGCGCTGACCGCCCCGCAGATCGCCCGCCGCCTCACCCGCTCGCCGGGCCCCAACCTGCTCGCCGCGACCTGGCTCGGCGCGACGCTGCTCATCGTCGCCGACCTGGCCTCGCAGCGGGCGTTCGGCCCCGACCAGCTGCCCGTCGGCGTGGTCACCGGCGTCGTCGGCGGCGTCTATCTGCTGTGGCTGCTCGTCACCGAGCGCAAGGCGGGCCGGATATGACCGCGCCCCGCCGCCCCGGCCCTCGTACGAACCAAAGGAGCACCGCTGTGAACAGGCTGATCGCCGACGATGTGACGCTCGGCTACGACCAGCGGGTCATCGCGGAGAAGCTGTCCGTCGAGATCCCCGACCAGTCCTTCACGGTCATCGTCGGCCCCAACGCCTGCGGCAAGTCGACCCTCCTGCGGGCCCTGTCGCGGATGCTCAAGCCGAGCGCGGGCCGCGTCCTCCTCGACGGCTCGGCGATCCAGTCGATGCCCGCGAAGAAGGTGGCGAAGACGCTCGGGCTGCTGCCGCAGTCCTCGGTCGCGCCCGACGGCATCACGGTCGCCGACCTCGTCGCCCGGGGCCGCTACCCGCACCAGGGCCTGCTGCGCCAGTGGTCGCCGCAGGACGAGCAGGTCGTACGGGAGTCCATGGCGGCCACCGGCGTCGCGGAACTCGGCGAGCGGTACGTCGACGAACTCTCCGGCGGCCAGCGCCAGCGGGTGTGGATCGCCATGGCGCTCGCCCAGCAGACGCCGCTGCTGCTGCTCGACGAGCCGACCACCTACCTCGACATCCAGCACCAGATCGACGTCCTCGACCTGTGCGCCGAACTCCACGAGGAGCAGGGCCGTACGCTCGTCGCCGTGCTGCACGACCTCAACCACGCGGCCCGCTACGCCACCCATCTGATCGCGCTGCGCGACGGCCGGGTGATCGCGGAGGGCGCGCCGAAGGACATCGTGACCGCCGACCTCGTCGAGCGGGTGTTCGGCATGAAGTGCCAGGTCATCGAGGACCCGGAGACGGGCACTCCGCTGGTGGTGCCGGCGGCGCGCAAGGCGCGCGGGCGGGCTCCCCAGGTGGCTACAGCAGCGTCCTGAGGCGCAGCAGGTCCCGCAGCGAGGCTTCGAGCCGCACCCGGCCCGAGGCCCACGCGCGGGCGAAGTCCAGCTCGCCCGCGACCAGCGCCACCAGGTCGTCGCCCGTCATCGACAGGCGGATCTGCGCCTTCTCTGCGGGCGGTCCGGGGCGTGTGTCGAGCACGTCGATCCGGCCGTCGCGCAAGCGGCCGGAGAAGGTCACGTCCAGGTCCGTGACGTGGCAGCTCAGCGAGCGGTCGAGGACGGCGGCCGCCCGTACGTCGCCGCCGGCGCCCGCGAGGGTGTCCGAGAGTCTGTCGAGTGCCGCCCGGCACTGGTCGATCGTGGCCATCATGATCGACGGTACACCGGCCGTACGCGGTAGCGTCGGGGCATGAGCGACACTCCCGCGGAAGCGCCCGGCCTGCCGGGCGGCCCGGAACCGGACCAGCAGGGCGCGGCGGCACCCTCGTACGAGCCCGCCGCACCCGCCCCGCTCGGCGTCGAGCGCGTCCCCACCGGGCACCCCGGCGTCGACGCGCACCTGGAGCGGCTGGGCGACGTGGACCACCTCGCGGCGGACGGCCATCTCGAGGTGTACGAGGATGTACACCAGGGGCTGCGTGGTGCGCTGACCGCGCTCGACGCCGCGCCCCAGCCGCCGTCCCCGTATGAGCACAGGAGCTGAACCGACCGTGGCAGGTGTGGCACGTCGCCGCCTCGACGCCGAACTCGTCCGCCGCAAGCTGGCCCGCTCGCGCGAGCACGCCAGCCAGTTGATCGCCGCGGGCCGGGTCTCCGTCGGCAAGACCGTCGCTACCAAACCGGCGACTCAGGTGGAGACGGCCGCCGCCATCGTCGTCACCTCGGACGACAGCGACCCCGACTACGTCTCGCGCGGCGGGCACAAGCTCGCGGGCGCGCTCGCCGCGTTCGTCCCCGAGGGGCTGGTCGTGGAGGGCCGCCGGGCGCTCGACGCGGGCGCCTCCACGGGCGGTTTCACCGATGTGCTGCTGCGGGCCGGTGTCGCGCACGTCGTCGCCGTCGACGTGGGGTACGGACAGCTCGCCTGGTCGTTGCAGAGCGATGAGCGCGTCACCGTCAAGGACCGTACGAACGTACGCGAGTTGACGCTCGACGCGATCGACGGGATTCCCGTGGACATCGTGGTGGGCGACCTGTCGTTCATCCCGCTCGGCCTGGTGCTGCCCGCCCTGGTGCGGTGCGCCGCGCCGGACGCGGACCTCGTGCTGATGGTCAAGCCGCAGTTCGAGGTCGGCAAGGAGCGGCTCGGCAGCGGCGGTGTCGTACGCAGCCCGGAACTGCGGGCGCAGGCCGTGCGCGGGGTCGCCGAGCAGGCCGCGAAGCTGGGGCTCGGGGTGCGGGGCGTCACGGCGAGCCCGCTGCCGGGGCCCTCGGGGAACGTCGAGTACTTTCTGTGGCTGCGTGCCGGGGCGCCCGACCTCGACCCGGCCGACGTCGATCGCGCAGTGGCGGAGGGGCCGCGTTGAACCGGACCACGACTCGTACCGTTTTCCTCCTCGCGCACACCGGACGGCCCGCCGCCGTCCGCAGTGCCGAACTCGTCGTCCAGGGGCTGCTCAGGAGCGGTCTCGGGGTACGGGTCCTGGAGGCCGAGGCGTCGGACCTGCCGCTGCCCGACACGGTGGAGCTGGTCAAGGAGGCGACGCAGGAGAGCCTCGACGGGTGCGAGCTGCTGATCGTCCTCGGCGGTGACGGCACGCTGTTGCGCGGCGCGGAGTTCGCGCGGGCGTCCGGTGTGCCGATGCTCGGCGTCAACCTCGGCCGGGTCGGCTTCCTCGCGGAGGCCGAGCGCGACGACCTCGACAAGGTCGTCGACCGGGTCGTCTCCCGGGAGTACCAGGTCGAGGAGCGCATGACGATCGACGTCCTCGTCCACCACAACGGCGACGTCGTGCACCGGGACTGGGCGCTCAACGAGGCCGCCGTCCAGAAGACCGAGCCCGAGCGGATGCTGGAGGTCGTCTTGGAGATCGACGGCCGGCCGGTCACCGGGTTCGGCTGCGACGGCATCGTGTGCGCGACGCCGACCGGTTCGACGGCGTACGCGTTCTCGGCGGGCGGGCCCGTGGTGTGGCCGGAGGTCGAGGCGCTGCTGATGGTGCCGATCAGCGCGCACGCCCTGTTCGCCAAGCCGCTGGTGACCTCGCCGAACTCGGTGCTCGCGGTCGAGGTGCAGCAGCACACCCCGCACGGGGTGCTCTGGTGCGACGGGCGGCGGACCGTGGAACTGCCCGCCGGGGCCCGGGTCGAGGTGCGGCGCGGGGCGGTGCCGGTGCGGCTCGCGCGGCTGCATCAGGCGGTGTTCACGGACCGGCTCGTCGCCAAGTTCGCCCTGCCGGTCGCGGGGTGGCGGGGGGCGCCGCACTAGGGGCGGCTCGTATCGGCTCGTATCGGCTCGTTTCGGCGGGCGGGCGGTTACAGCGTGTGGATCGGTCGGCCTCTGAGTGCCGCGTGGACCGGCGCCCCCGTCGACGTCGTCGTCAGCAGCAGGACCCCGAGGGCGAGGGCCGTCGCCGCCGTCCACGGCACGTACGGCAGCGGCGAGCCGAAGGTCGCCGCCAGCATCGGGGCCAGCGTCGCCAGGGCGATCAGCGTGCCCAGGAGCAGCGCGGTGCCCGCCACCACCAGCGCCTCCCAGAACGCCATGGCCCGTACCTGACCGCGCTGCGAGCCGATCACGCGCAGCAGCGCCAGATCGCGGCGGCGCTCCAGGGAGATCATCGCCAGGGTGTTGGCGGAGGCTATGGCGGCGAAGCCCGCGTACAGGCCCGTACCCATGTAGTCGAGCCACACCTCGCCGGGGCTGCCTGCCGAGCCCGTCACATGCGCGGCCGTCGTGTGCACGGCGATCTTCGTGACGCCGAACCCTACGACCAGGACGAGCGGGACGACGGCGGCGCCGAAGCGGCGCGGCTGCGAGCGCACGTTCAGCATGGCGAGCCGGGCGCTCGGACCGAACCGGCGGGCCGGCGCCGACACCAGCCACGCGGCAGGCCCGATCAGCCGGGGCCCCAGCAGCCCCACGCCGGCGCAGAACAGGATGAGGACGAGGAACGCCCCCTGGTTCGCCTCGTCCGGCGCCTGCCGTGACAGCAGCACGGACAGGAACGCGCCCGCCGCCACCGCGAGCACCCCGAGCGCCCCCCGCGGCAGGCCCAGCGAGCGGCGGCCAGCCTGGGCCTCGGCGAGCGCCCGCGCCGGACGCAGCAGCGAGAACCGCAGCGAGGCGAGCAGCGCGGCCAGCGTCGAGGTGACGACGGCGACCGCCACGCACACCGGCAGCGCCAGCCACGAGAACGCGAACGGCACGCCCGCCGGGACCAGCCCGTGCGCGACCATGCCGGAGAACCAGACCCGCGCGAGGACGGCCCCCGCCGCACAGCCCAGGACCGCCGCCGGGACCGACGCCGCGAGCGCCTGGACGACGACCGCGCGGCGCACCTGCCGGGGCCGGGCGCCGATCGCGCGGACCAGCGCCAGCTCCCGGTGCTGCTGCGCGACGGCCGTGCCCAGGGTGGCCGCCACCACGAAAATCGACATGTAGACCGAACCGATGAGCAGGACGACGGCCATGTCGCCGACGCCGTTCGCCGCCATCGCCCGCCGCGCCGCCGCGGGTACGCCGGACGCGCCCGTCGCCGTCAGGACCGTCGTCGACGCGCTCACCACGGTCGCCGCGAACAGCGCGGCCACGGCGGTGCCCGCGAACGCCGGACGATGGGCCGTCAGCGCCGCCCGCGCCAGTGCCGTACTCATACGGCAAGGCTCCCCGCCCCGGGCGCGCGCGGCCATGGGGCGGCCCCCAGGCGCGTACGGGGGACAACCCCCGTACGCCCGGCCGCCCGCGCGCACCCTGGCGCGCGCACACCCACTCGCGCGGGTGACAGGCCGGTGAAGAACGGCCCGCGTCACCTGCCGATTCCGTGCAGGCGGGCAGGGTCCGTCGCACAGGCGGCCCCGGACCTCGTAAGGTCGTGTCCGTGTTGGAGGAGATGCGGATACGGTCGCTCGGAGTCATCGACGACGCGGTGGTCGAGCTGTCGCCCGGATTCACGGCGGTGACCGGCGAGACGGGCGCGGGCAAGACGATGGTCGTCACGAGCCTCGGGCTGCTGCTCGGCGGCCGCGCCGACCCGGCGCTCGTCAGGATCGGCGCGAAGAACGCCGTGGTCGAGGGGCGCGTCGCCGTGCCCGCGGGCTCGTCGGCGCTGGCCAGGGCCGAGGAGGCGGGAGCCGAGCTGGACGACGGTGCGCTGCTCGTCAGCCGTACCGTCTCCGCCGAAGGGCGCTCACGGGCGCACTTGGGTGGGCGGTCCGTGCCCGTCGGGGTGCTCGCCGAACTCGCCGACGACCTCGTCGCCGTGCACGGCCAGACCGACCAGCAGGGCCTGCTCAAGCTCGGCCGGCAGCGCCAGGCGCTCGACCGGTACGCGGGCGACGCCGTCGCCAAGCCGCTCGCCAAGTACACGACCGTGTACCGGCGCCTCAAGGCGGTCGGCGCCGAACTGGAGGAGATCACCACCCGCGCCCGCGAGCGGGCCCAGGAGGCGGATCTGCTGCGCTTCGGGCTCGACGAGATCGCCGCCGTCGAGCCGCGCCCCGGCGAGGACGTCGAACTCGCGGAGGAGGCGTCCCGGCTCGGGCACGCCGAAGCGCTCGCCTCCGCCGCCTCCGTCGCCCACGCGGCCCTCGCCGGCAACCCCGAGGACCCCGAGGGCGTCGACGCGACCACGCTCGTGGGCGGGGCCGCCCGGGCGCTGGAGGCGGTCCGCTCGCACGACGCCGCGCTCGGCGCCCTCGCGGAGCGGGTCGGCGAGGTGCAGATCCTGCTCACCGACGTCGCCGCCGAACTCGCCGGGTACGCCGACGACCTGGACGCCGACCCGCTGCGGCTCGCCGCCGTCGAGGAACGGCGCGCCGCGCTGACCGCGCTCACCCGTAAGTACGGCGAGGACGTCACCGGCGTGCTCGCCTGGGCCGAACAGAGCGCGGCCCGGCTGCTCGAACTCGACGGCGACGACGGCCGCATCGAGGAACTGACCGCCGAGCGGGACGCGCTGCGTGCCGAACTCGGGGCGCTCGCCCAGGAGTTGACCGACGCGCGGGTCGAGGCCGCCTCCCGGTTCGCCGCCGCCGTCACCGAGGAACTGGCCTCGCTCGCCATGCCGCACGCCCGGGTCTCCTTCGACATCCGGCAGACCGAGACGGACGCCCCCGACGGTGTCGAGGTCGGCGGTCGGCAGGTGGCCTGCGGGCCCAGCGGCGTGGACGAGGTCGAACTGCTGCTCGCCCCGCACCCCGGCGCGCCCCCGCGGCCCATCGCCAAGGGCGCCTCCGGCGGTGAACTCTCCCGCGTGATGCTCGCCGTCGAGGTCGTCTTCGCGGGCACCGACCCCGTGCCGACCTACTTGTTCGACGAGGTGGACGCGGGCGTCGGCGGCAAGGCGGCCGTCGAGATCGGCCGGCGCCTCGCCAAGCTCGCCCGCACCGCGCAGGTCGTGGTCGTCACGCATCTGCCCCAGGTGGCCGCGTTCGCCGACCGGCAGCTCCTCGTGGAGAAGACCAACGACGGTTCCGTCACCCGCTCCGGTGTCACCGTCCTCGAAGGCGAGGACCGCGTACGGGAGTTGTCCCGCATGCTCGCCGGTCAGGAGGACTCCGAGACGGCGCGGGCGCACGCCGAGGAGCTGCTCGCCGCGGCCAGGGCGGACGCCTGAGCGGGTCTGGGTCGGCCTGAGGGGGGCGGGGGTTCCGGCGGACGGGGGTTCCGGGCGCAGCGCCTACCCTGGCCCGCATGACTGACCTCGTACGTCGTGCCGCCCCGGGCGGTGGCGCGGGCCCCGCACGTTGCGCCGGGGCCGCCCTGCTCGCCGCCGGCGTCACCGGCACCGCCCGTACGCTCCTGCGCCGCGCGCTGCCCGGCGGCCCCGCCCTCTGGCAGCGGCGCAACCACGCCGGACGCACCGTCGACCTGTGCGCCGGGCCCGCCGTCACCCTCGGCGCCGCCGCGGGTGCGCTCGCCCTGCCGCCCCGCGACCGGACGGCCACACTGGTCGCCACGCTCGCCGCCGGGGCGTGCGGCGCCTGGGACGACGTGGCCGGTGCCGACGATCCCCGGCGCGGCTTCCGCGCCCACCTCGGGGCGCTGCGTCACGGCGAAGTCACCAGCGGGGCCGTCAAGTTGTTCGGCGTCGGCGCCGCCGGGCTGCTCGCGGGGGCGCTGCTCAAGGAACGCGCCGCCGACCGGCTGCTCGCGGCGGTCGTCGTCGCGGGCGCCGCGCACGCCGTCAACCTCGTCGACGTACGCCCGGGCCGCGCCGCCACCGCCGTCCTCGTGCTCGGCGCCCCGGGACTCGTGCGTGGGCCGCAGGTCGCCGTGCCGCTGGCCGCAGCCGCCGTCCAGCTCCCCGACGACCTCGCCGAGCGCGGCATGCTCGGCGACTGCGGGGCGCACGCCCTCGGCGCGGCGCTCGGCACCGCCGTCGTCGTCGCCTCCAACGGGCGCGCCGGACTCGCCGCCCACGCCGCCGCCCTCGTCACCGCGGCCGTCCTCGGGGACCGGGTCAGCGCGCTCGCCCGGGGGCGCGGGCACATCAGCGGGGAGGAGTTCACCTCACCCGTGTGAGTGATCCGGTGCGTCGTGTTGCCCGGACGCGCCCGGTGGGAGACGGTGACGCGTGCCGTAACGCCCGTACGGGCTGGCATCCTTGGCCCCGCACCACCCGACCGGCGCGGCCGCACCCCCGTACGACCCGCCCCTCCCGTTCCTCGAACTGTCAGGAGCCCGCCCGCGTGACCCAGGGGAGCAGCCCATCCGCCCACGGACAGTCACCGCTGCGCACCGTGCAGGTCCTCGGTGGGGGCAGCGCGGGCAGCAGCGCCCATGTGCGGTCGCTGGCCGCCGGGTTGGTGGCGCGGGGCGTCCGTGTCACCGTGTGCGCGCCCGGCGAGGCGGAGCGCGTGTACGGGTTCGCCGCCGCCGGTGCCCGGCATCTGCCCGTGCCCCGCAGCAGCGATCCGGCGGCCGTCGCCGCGCTCCGCGCCGCCTGCGCCGACGCCGACCTCGTCCACGCCCACGGGCTGCACGCCGCGCTGCGCGCCACCCTCGCGCTCAGCGGGCGGCGCGTCCCGCTCGTCGTCACCTGGCACACCCGCCCGTACGCCGAAGGGGCCCGCGCGCCCGTGCGGCGGCTCCTTGAGCGGCGGGTGGCCCGCGCCGCGTCCGTCGTCCTCGGCACCTCGTCCGACCTCGTCGACCGGGCCCGCGCCCGGGGTGCCCGCGACGCGCGGCTCGCCGCCGTCTCCTTCCCGCCGCCGCGCCGGCCCGAGCCCGCCGACGAGGCCGAGCGCGTCCGCAGCAAGACGCGGGCCGAACTCGGCGCGGTCGACCGGCCGTTGCTGATGGCCGTCGGCAGCCTGGAGCGCTACCGGGGGTACGACGTGCTGCTCGACGCCGCCCGCGCCTGGCTCGACCTCGACCCCGTGCCGTTGCTCGTCATCGCGGGGGAGGGGCCGCAGCGGGGGGCGTTGCGGCGGCGGATCGACGCGGAGGGGCTCGCGGTGCGGCTCGTGGGGCGCCGGGATGACGTCGCCGAACTTCTGTACGCCGCTGACCTCGTCGTGCTGCCGAGCAGTGGGGAGTCCCGGCCGTTGCTCGCGCAGGAGGCGTTGCACGCGGGGGTGCCGCTGGTGGCTACCGCCACGGGGGGCATTCCTGAACTCGTCGGTGACGGGGGTGTGTTGGTGCCTTACGGGGACGCGGGGGCCCTGGCGGGGGCGGTGACCCGGTTGTTGGGGGATGCTGGGCTGCGGGCCGAGGTGGTGGCGGCGGGGGCCTTGCAGGCGGCGGGGTGGCCTTCGGAGGATGAGACTGTGGCGCAAGTTCTCAGCGTGTATGACGAGTTGACCGGGGTGGGGTGAACCGGCGCGGTTCCGTTCGCGGGGTTTTCTTTCGGGTGCGGTGTCGCGTGCGGTGTCGGGTGCGGGGTTCGTCGTGGCTGGTCGCGCAGTTCCCCGCGCCCCTTTCGGGGCGCATCTGTGCGTGGTCCTCTTTCGGTGGGTGGGGGCTGGGCGCGCAGTTCCCCGCGCCCCTGGCGGGGCGCTGTCTTCGGGGGTTTCTTCGGTCAGGGGACGTGGCGGCGGGCTCTTAGGGCCAGGCTCAGGGCCAGGACCGTCTGGGGGTCGTCCAGGTCCGTGCCGAGGAGTTCTCCTATGCGCGCCAGGCGGTTGTAGAGCGTCTGCCGGTTCAGGTGCAGCTCGCGTGCCGTCTCCGCCTTGCGGCCCGCGTGCGCCAGATACGTCTGGAGCGTCGGCAGCAGCGGCGGCTTCGACCGCTTGTCGTGCTCCCGCAGCGGGCCGATCGCCCGCTCCACGAACGCCGCCAGGTCCGGATGGTCCCGCAGCCGCCACAGCAGCAGGTCGATGTCCAGGCGCCGCGCGTCGAACCACGGCCGGTCCTCCAGGCCCTGCGCCGCCGCCGCCGTCTCCGCCGCGTGCCGCAGCCCCGCCGCGGCCGCCGCCCAGCCGCCCGCGCCGCCCACCACGACCACGGGCGGCTGCGCCCCCGCCCGCTGCATCCCGGCCCGTTCGACCCCGGCCCGCAGCGCGGCGGCGACCCGGTCCGCGACCGCCGTACGCTCCGACTCCGTACGCAGCCCCAGCAGCAGCGGCACCCGCCCCTCCACCGGCCGCACCCCGAGCAGCACCGGCACGCCCACCGACGCCAGCTCCTCCGACACCGCCCGCGCCAGCACCGCCCAGCCGCCGCCCGGCGACAGCCCCACCGCCCCGATGGACGCCTCCGCCAGCCGCATCACCACCGGCAGCAGCGGTCCCCGTACGGCCGGACGGAAGCCGAGGACGCGGGCCTGCGCCGGGGCGTCGTCGGGAGTGATCCGGCCCTCCGCCAGATCGGTCAGGAAGTCGCCGCGCCCGCGTGCCGCCAGCTCCTCCTCCTGGCGGGCCTGCATCAGGACCACGGCGAGCGAGGCGGCGGCCCGTTCGGCGGCGATCCGGTGCACCGGCGCCAGTGTGCCCGACACCGGCAGCAGCACCAGACGCGCCCGCACCGAACCGGTGCCGGGGCCGCCGCCGGGCACGTCGACGAGGACGGCGCCGCCGGGCGGTTCGTCCTTGTGCGTGCCGCGCATGCCCTCCCACACCTGGAGCGGGTCCGCGACATCGGCCTCCACCCCGGCCGCGTACAGCAGCTGCCCGTCGACCGTCTCCAGGAAGACCGGGTTGCCGCTGAACTCGGCGAGGATGCGCAGCACCTGCGGCACCCCACCGCCGCCCAGCAGGGCGTTCGTGCAGCGCCTGTGGACCTCCTCGGCACGCTGGAGCAGGGCGTAGTGCCCGTTGACGATCTCGGTGTGGATCTCCTCGGTCACCGTCACGAACGGCACCTCGCGGTGAAGCTGCACCAGCGGCAGCCCGGCCGTACGCGCCGTCTCCACCAGCGCCGACGGCAGCCGGGAGAAGCGCTGGCCCAGCTCGATGACCAGGGCCGCGATGCCGCGCTCGGCGAGCTTGCGCACGAACGCCCGCTGCTCGGCGGGGCGGGTGCCGATGCCGTACCCCGTGGTCAGCAGCAGTTCGCCGCCCTTGAGCAGCGACGCGATGTTCGGCACCTCGCCGGCGTGCACCCAGCGCACGATCCGCTGCAACCGCTCCCCGCCCGCGACGACCTCGGGCAGCCCGCTGCGCAGCCCGGGCAGTTCGAGAGCCCGCTGCACGGTGATGCCGCCGGGACTGCCGGGGGAGGTGTACGCGGAGGAGGTGCTGTCCATGCAGCGGACGCTACCGGCGCGCGGGTTGCGGGAACATCTCCGGCCGGTCAAGAGCGGTCCCGGCACCCCCGGTCACGCGACAACTCGTCGTGCCGGGGCGGAAATTGCACGACCTGCTGTCGGTTGTGGCGTACGTCACTGCGTCACCACACTGACGTATCCGAACGCACTCCCCATGTTGATCTACGGATTTCGCAGCGGCAGCCCCAGAGAGGGACGTAAATGCCAGAAACAGTGGAGAACAGCGCAAGCGGCACCACCCCCGGACCGCCCCCGGTGCAACGCCTGAAAGCCAACTCGGTCGGGCTGCTCGGCGTGGTCTTCATGGCCGTCGCCACGGCCGCCCCGATCACCGCGATGACCGGCAACCTGCCCATCGCGGTCGGCTTCGGCAACGGTGTCGGCGCGCCCGCCGGTTATCTCTTCGCCACGCTCGTCCTGACGGTGTTCTCCGTCGGCTACGTCGCCATGGCCAAGCGCATCACGGCCGCCGGCGCCTTCTACGGGTACATCTCGCACGGCCTCGGCCGCATCGCCGGTCTCGCGTCCGGCATGCTCGCCGTCCTCGCGTACGTCGTCTTCGAGGCGTCGATCGTCGGCGTCTTCTCGTACTTCGCCAAGACCACCGTCCACGACCAGCTCGGCGCGGACATCCCGTGGGTCGTCTACGCGGCGGCCATGCTCGCGGTGACCGCCGTGCTCTCGTACTTCGACATCAACCTCACCGCGAAGGCGCTCGGCGTCATGCTCGTCGCCGAGATCGCCGTCCTGTTCGCGGTGGCGACGGCGGTCCTCATCCACGGCGGCGGCCCCGACGGCATCCCGCTGGAGCCGGTCAACCCGAAGAACGCCTTCACCGGTACCTCCGCGGGACTCGGCCTGTTCTTCGCGTTCTGGTCATGGGTCGGCTTCGAGTCGACGGCGATGTACGGCGAGGAGTCCCGCGACCCCAAGCGCGTCATTCCGAAGGCGACCCTGATCTCCGTGGTCGGCGTCGGCCTCTTCTACATCTACGTGTCCTGGATGACGATCGCCGGGAACGGCCTGTCCGGCGCGGTGAAGGTCTCCTCCGGCGCCGGCCCCCTCGACCTGTTCTTCGACCCGGCGAAGACCTTCATCGGCGCGTGGGCCGTCGACGCGTTCCAGTGGCTCCTGATCACCGGCTCGTTCGCCTGCGGCATGGCCTTCCACCAGTGCGCCTCGCGGTACCTGTACGCGATCGGGCGCGAGGGCTTCCTCCACCCCGGCCTCGGCCGCACCCACACGAAGCACGGCTCGCCGTACATCGCCTCGTACGTCCAGTCGGTCATCGCGGTCGCCATCGTGGCCGCCTTCTGGCTCACCGGGCAGGACCCGTACATCCATCTGTACACGCTGCTCGCCATCCTCGGCACGATGGCGATCCTCATCGTGCAGACGCTGTGCTCCTTCGCGGTGATCGGCTACTTCCGCCATCACCACCCCGAGGACCGGCACTGGTTCACAACGCTCGTCGCCCCGCTGCTCGGCGGCATCGGGATGATCGCCGTGGTGGTGCTGCTCGTCCTGAACATGGGCACGGCGGCGGGCACGGCCGCCGACTCCCTCTTCTTCAAGTCGATCCCGTGGATCGTCGGGCTCGTCTTCTTCGGCGGCCTCGGCCTCGGCTGGTACCTCAAGGCCCGCCGCCCGCACCGCTACGAGGTGATCGGCCGCATCGTCCTGGAGGACGCGGCCGAACGCGAGGAGGAGCCCACCCCCGCGACCGTCTGACCCGCACGCGAAGCGGCGCGTCCCGAGGGGAACGCGCCGCTTTCCATACGGTGATGCCCGACCGTACGGTGATGCCCGACCGCGCGTCAGCCGCCGTACGCGCCCGAGGACGTCAGGCGCAGGGCCGTGTCGATCAGCGGGACGTGGCTGAACGCCTGCGGGAAGTTGCCGACCTGGCGCTGGAGGCGCGGGTCCCACTCCTCGGCGAGCAGGCCCAGGTCGTTGCGGAGGGCGAGCAGCTTCTCGAACAGCTTGCGGGCCTCGTCGACCCGCCCGATCATCGCCAGGTCGTCCGCCATCCAGAACGAACACGCGAGGAACGCGCCCTCGTCGCCCGGCAGCCCGTCCAGGCCCGCGGCGTCGCCGTCCGTCGGGTAGCGCAGGATGAAGCCGTCCGGCGTGGACAGCTCCCGCTGGATCGCCTCGATCGTGCCGATGACGCGCTTGTCGTCCGGCGGCAGGAAGCCCATCTGCGGGATGAGCAGCAGCGACGCGTCCAGCTCCTTGCTGCCGTAGGACTGCGTGAAGGTGTTGCGCTCCTTGTCGTAGCCGCGCTCGCACACGTCCCGGTGGATCTCGTCGCGCAGCTCGCGCCAGCGCTCCAGCGGGCCGTCCGCGTCGCCGGACTCGATGAGCTTGATCGTGCGGTCCACCGCGACCCACGCCATCACCTTCGAGTGCACGAAGTGGCGGCGCGGCCCGCGCACCTCCCAGATGCCCTCGTCCGGCTCGTCCCAGTGGCCCTCCAGGTACCGGATCAGCTTGAGCTGGAGCAGCGAGGCGTAGTCGTTGCGGGCGAGGCCCGTCATGTGCGCGAGGTGCAGCGCCTCGGTGACCTCGCCGTACACGTCGAGCTGGAGCTGGTGCGCCGCACCGTTGCCCACGCGGACCGGGGCGGAGTTCTCGTAGCCGGGCAGCCAGTCCAGCTCGGCCTCGCCCAGCTCGCGCTCGCCGGCGATGCCGTACATGATCTGCAGGTTCTCGGGGTCGCCCGCGACCGCGCGCAGCAGCCACTCGCGCCAGGCGCGGGCCTCGTCGCGGTAGCCGGTGCGCAGCAGCGAGGACAGGGTGATCGCCGCGTCCCGCAGCCAGGTGTAGCGGTAGTCCCAGTTGCGGACGCCGCCGATCTCCTCGGGCAGCGAGGTGGTGGGGGCGGCGACGATGCCGCCGGTCGGCGCGTACGTCAGGGCCTTCAGCGTGATCAGCGAGCGGACGACGGCCTCGCGGTACGGGCCGTGGTACGTGCCGTGGTCCACCCACTCGCGCCAGAAGTCGAGCGTCGCCTCCAGCGCGCCCTCCGGGTCGGGCAGCGCGGGCTGGTCCTTGTGCGAGGGCTGCCACTGGATGGTGAACGCGGTCTTCTCGCCGGGCGCGACCGTGAAGTCGGAGTACGTCGTCAGGTCCTTGCCGTACGTCTCCGCGTCCGTGTCCAGCCACACCGAGTCCGGCCCGGCCACCGCGACCGTACGGCCGTCGACCTTGTGCACCCAGGGGGTGATCCGCCCGTACGAGAACCGCATGCGCAGCGTCGAACGCATCTGGACGCGCCCGGTCAGGCCCTCCACGATCCGGGTGAGCTGCGGCGCGCCGTCACGCGGCGGCATGAAGTCCGTCACGCGGACCGAGCCGCGTGAGGTGTCCCACTCCGACTCCAGCACGAGCGTGTCGCCCCGGTAGCCGCGGCGGGTCGCCGCCGGTGGTTCGGCGTCCGGCGCGTGCGCCGGCCCGAGGCGCCAGAAGCCGTGGTCCTCGGTGCCGAGCAGCCCGGCGAAAATGGCATGCGAGTCGAAGCGGGGCAGGCACAGCCAGTCGACCGTGCCGTCCCTGCAGACCAGCGCCGCGGTCTGCATGTCTCCGATGAGTGCGTAATCCTCGATGCGCCCGGCCACGTGCATCTCCAGTCGAACGGCCACGTACGCCCCCACGACAGAAGGGGCAATGGTCAAAGGGGGGTTTACGGAATGATTGATTCCGTCATCCCGCATACGTCGTTGTCAAACGATCTGACGAGCCGGTTGTTCCGGTGTGGACGCCGGCGAAGCGGACTTCGTGCTCCGAGGAAGGGTCGGGAACGGGCGGGGGGTGGTGCCGTTGTGACGCCGCTTCTGCGAGTGGCTCGCCAGCCGAGTGTCCGAGCAGGATACGACGGAGCAGGCTGATCCGCGTGCCGCTACGGGCAACGCGTCTGCGCCGAACGAGTGAGCGTCGGGTGAGGGGCTCGTGCGCCACCCCGCACGCCGTGCGACCTGCGTGGCGACCTGTACGCGGAGCGTGGCCGGAAGCGATCGGGCCGCGTCGCTGATACGCTGGTAGCCCGTGAGCCGGTGGTCATAGAACCCCCGAACCGCAGCGACGGCGCCTCCCCGCAGCACCGGGAGACCGCGCCGGTACGCAACCCAGACCGCGACCACGGGAGCCCCCTCTTGGCCATGCAGCCGCCCGCATTCCGAAACAGTGCAGCTTCGACGACCAAGCACATCTTCGTCACCGGGGGTGTCGCCTCCTCGCTCGGCAAGGGGCTGACCGCCTCCAGCCTCGGCATGCTGCTCAAGGCGCGTGGCCTCCGTGTCGTCATGCAGAAGCTCGACCCGTACCTGAACGTCGACCCGGGCACGATGAACCCCTTCCAGCACGGCGAGGTGTTCGTCACCAACGACGGCGCCGAGACCGACCTGGACATCGGCCACTACGAGCGCTTCCTCGACGTCGACCTCGACGGCTCGGCCAACGTCACCACCGGCCAGGTCTACTCGCAGGTCATCGCCAAGGAGCGGCGCGGCGAGTACCTCGGCGACACCGTCCAGGTCATCCCGCACATCACGAACGAGATCAAGCACCGCATCCGCCGCATGGCCACCGAAGAGGTGGACGTCGTCATCACCGAGGTCGGCGGCACCGTCGGCGACATCGAGTCGCTGCCGTTCCTGGAGACTGTCCGCCAGGTCCGCCACGAGGTCGGCCGGGACAACGTGTTCGTGGTGCACATCTCGCTGCTGCCCTACATCGGCCCCTCCGGCGAGCTGAAGACCAAGCCGACCCAGCACTCCGTCGCCGCCCTGCGCAACATCGGCATCCAGCCCGACGCCATCGTGCTGCGCTGCGACCGCGAGGTCCCGACCGCCATCAAGCGCAAGATCTCGCTGATGTGCGATGTCGACGAGGCCGCCGTCGTCGCCTGCCCCGACGCCCGCTCGATCTACGACATCCCGAAGGTCGTGCACGCCGAGGGCCTCGACGCGTACGTCGTCCGCAAGCTGGACCTGCCGTTCCGCGACGTGGACTGGACGACGTGGGACGACCTGCTCGACCGCGTCCACAACCCCGACCACGAGATCGTCATGGCCCTGGTCGGCAAGTACATCGACCTGCCCGACGCCTACCTCTCGGTGACCGAGGCGCTGCGCGCCGGCGGCTTCGCCAACAAGGCCCGCGTCAAGATCAAGTGGGTCACCTCCGACGACTGCAAGACGCCGGCCGGCGCCAAGAAGCAGCTCGGTGACGTCGACGCGATCTGCATCCCCGGCGGCTTCGGCGACCGCGGCGTGTCCGGCAAGGTCGGCGCGATCCAGTACGCCCGCGAGAACAAGATCCCGCTGCTCGGCCTCTGCCTCGGCCTGCAGTGCATCGTGATCGAGGCCGCGCGCAACCTGGCCGACATCCCCGACGCCAACTCCACCGAGTTCGACGCCGCCACCGGCCACCCGGTCATCTCCACCATGGCCGAGCAGCTCGACATCGTCGCCGGCGAGGGCGACATGGGCGGCACCATGCGGCTCGGCATGTACCCGGCCAAGCTCGCCGAGGGCTCCATCGCGCGCGAGGTGTACGACGGCAAGGAGTACGTCGAGGAGCGCCACCGTCACCGCTACGAGGTGAACAACGCCTACCGCGCCGAGCTGGAGAAGAAGGCCGGCCTCCAGTTCTCCGGCACGTCCCCGGACGGCAAGCTCGTCGAGTACGTCGAGTACCCGCGCGACGTCCACCCCTACCTCGTCGCCACCCAGGCCCACCCGGAGCTGCGCTCGCGCCCGACGCGCCCGCACCCGCTGTTCGCCGGGCTGGTCAAGGCCGCCGTCGAGCGCAAGACGAAGGCCGCCGCCGAGGGCAAGAAGGCCAAGTAGGAGCGCCTGCTCAGCGATGTACGGTTACCGGGGTGCGTGCCTTTCGAGGCACGTGCCCCGGTTTCTTTTGTACGTGGGAGGACGTTCCGCATGACGACGATCAAGGACACGGCCGAGCTGTGGGAGGTCCGGGAGACCGCGACGCCCTTCGTCGGCAACAAGACCTCCGTCCGCACCGATGATGTGGTCATGCCCGACGGGTCCGTCTCGCGCCGCGACTACCAGGTCCACCCCGGTTCCGTGGCCGTCCTCGCCCTCGACGACGAGGACCGCGTGCTGCTGCTCAAGCAGTACCGGCACCCCGTCGCCATGAAGCTCTGGGAGATCCCGGCCGGGCTGCTGGACGTGCCCGGGGAGAACCCCTTGCACGCGGCGCAGCGGGAGCTGTACGAGGAGGCGCACGTCAAGGCGGACGACTGGCGTGTCCTCACGGACGTGTACACCACGCCGGGCGGCTGTTCCGAGGCCGTACGGGTCTTTCTCGCGCGGGGGTTGTCCGAGGCGGACGGGGAGCGGTTCGAGGTCGAGGACGAGGAGGCGGACATGGAGTTCGCCCGGGTTCCGCTCGATGAGCTTGTGCGGGGGGTGCTGGCGGGGGAGTTGCACAACAACTGCCTTGTGGTGGGGGTGCTGTCGTTGCACGCGGCGATGTCCCTTGCCGGGGGTGGGGTCGACTCCCTGCGGCCTGCGGAGGCCCCTTGGCCGGCGCGTCCCTTCTAACTCCCCGGGGTTCCCGGGCGCGCGCCGCTTGCAGTGACCGTCCGCGCAGTTCCCCGCGCCCCTGGGGAGTTCTCCGGGTGAGGGCCCGCTGACCTGAACGTTGCGCAGTTCCCCGCGCCCCTGTCGGGGCCCAGGGGGGAGGTGGCGACGTAGTCGCCCCTCCAGGGGCGCGGGGAACTGCGCGCTCAGCCACGACGTGAGTCGACGACGAAAGACCACGGGCCGGCCCACTCACCTGGAGGTACGCCGGCTGGGCGAAACGCCGGTTGTCGGAAGATGCGCTGATCCGATTCGGTGACTTGTCGGCGCCGCCCACCCAGAACACCCGCCCACCCTCAACTACGCTCGGAACCGCCCCGCCGACCCCCGGAGGGGCAGGGTGAGACGGAGCGTGGCCCGTGGCGCAGCAGGCGGTCGAGTCGAACGACGTGACGGCGATCGAGTCGTCCCGCACCCCCGTGAGGCCCCGTCACTTCCTCGGCCGCCGACGCGAGTTGAAGGAGCTGCGCGCCGACATCGAGCGCGCGGGACTCGACACCCTGTCAGGACGGAAGTCCCCCCGCGCCCGCGTCCTGCTGATCGCCGGCCGCCCCGGCACCGGCCGCACCGCCCTCGCCGAGGAACTCCTCGCCCAGATCGCCGACCGCTACCCGGACGGAGTCCTGCGCACCCGGCTCAGCGCCCCGGACGGCACCCCCGTACCGACCGAACGCGTCGCCCGCGACCTGCTGAACGCGCTGAAGCTGCCCGCCCCGGCCGGGGAGTGCGCCGACGACCTCACCGAGCGGCTGCGCGAGGGGCTTTCGCTGCGCAAGGTCGTGCTGCTGCTCGACGACGCCGGCACCGCCGAACAGGTCGATCCGCTGCTCCCCGACACCCCGGACTGCCTGGTCGTCGCGGTCGCCGAGGGCCCCCTGACCGGCATCCCCGACGTACGCCCCTGCACGCTGGGCGGCCTGGACACCAAGGCGGCGCTGGAACTGCTGTCCCGGCACACCGGTTCCGTACGGATCACCTGCGACCCGCGTTCGGCGGAGTCCCTGGTCGAGCTGTGCGGGGCGGAGCCGGCCGCGCTGGAGATCGCCGGCGGCTGGCTCGCCGTACGGCCGAAGGAATCCGTCGCGGACCTGGCCAAACAGGTGCACGCCATGGACGGCGACGGGCCCGCGCTCGCCCGCGTCTTCCGGCACACGTACGCGTCCCTGCCCGCGCCCGCCGCCCGGATACTGCGGTATCTGTCGCTGGCGCCCGAGGGGTACGTCGATCCGCACATGGCCTCCGCGCTGGCCGGCTGCTCGGTCTCGGCGGCGCACACCACGCTGGACGACTTCGTGAAGCTCGGCCTCGTGCGTGCCGTCGACTCGGCGCTGCCGCAGTACGAGGTGCCCGGCTGTCTCGTACCGCTGCTGCGCGGACTGACCGACACGCAGGACCGGCCGGCCGAACTCCAACTGGCCCGCGCGCGGATGCTGGAGCGCACGGTCAGGCTGCTGAGTTCGTGCCGCGCGGTCACCGAACCGGAGGGCTCGCCCGCCCGCAAGAAGCTCGCCGGGCTGCCGAGCGCCCTGCGTTTCGCGCGCCCCGAGGACGCGGCCGACTGGCTGGAGGCGCGCCGCCCGAGTCTGCTCGCGGCCGCCCGACTGGCCGTCGCGGACGGGGAGTTGGACACGCTCGCCCGGCGGCTGATGGCCGCGCTCGTACGGGCGATGGTCGCGCACCGCACGACCGAGGAGGCCGCCCCCGACCTGTACGGCATCCACCGGCTCGTGCTCGACGTGGCCGAGCGGCGCGACCTGCCCCGCGAGAAGGCCGCCGCCCTGCTCAACCTCGCCGACCTGGACGCGAGCACCGGCCGCACCGAGGAGGCCCTGGCCCGCTACCGGGCCGCGCTGGACGCCGGGCGGGCGGCGCGGGACCCGTACGCGACGGGCCGGTCGATGGAATCCGTAGGCGGCGCGTACCAGGAGCTGGGGGACTGGTACCGGGCCGCCGACTGGTACGGGCGCGCGCTCGCCCAGCGGCTCACGCGCGGCGAGCGCGTGGACGCGGCGCGGCTGCACGGCCGGCTCGCCACCGTGCACACGTACGCGGGCCGCTACGGCGAGGCGATGCGCGGCTGGCGTTCGGCGGCGGCCGGGTACCGCAAGGAGGGCGATGTCGCCGCGCAGGCACGGGCGTTGAGCGAGCTGGCGCGGGTGCAGGAGTACGCGGGCCGGCCCGAGGAGTCGCTGCTGACCTGCCAGGAAGCGGTCGAGTGGGCGCGGCGCGCACGGGACGTACGACTCCAGGCGGCGTTGCAGGTGCGGCTCGCGGACACGCTGGAGCGGCTCGGCGACCCGGCGGCGGCCAAGCTGCACCGGAGCGCGGCCGAGCGGATGCTCGGCGACGAGCTGGCCGCCGCCGGGGCCGCGGAATCGATCCCTTCGGAACACGCCGCAAACACCTGCGAAATCCGTAGTGCATCCGCAGAAGATTGATGCAACGAAAGGCTAGACAGCTCGAAAACCTTCATTAGACTGGCTCCGCTGCGTTCGTTCGCGGTGTCCCCCGGTGTGCCTGCGAGCACACTGGTATGTAGTGCATTGCCCGAAACATCCCCAGAGCCAAGGACCGTGATCGACGATGAAGGTCGGCATCCCCCGCGAGGTCAAGAACAACGAGTTCCGGGTGGCCATCACCCCCGCCGGCGTGCATGAGCTGGTGCGCCACGGCCATCAGGTCTTCGTCGAGCAGAACGCCGGTGTCGGCTCCTCGATCACGGACGACGAGTACACGGCTGCGGGCGCCCAGATCCTCGGCACCGCCGACGAGGTGTGGGCCACGGCCGACCTGCTGCTGAAGGTCAAGGAGCCGATCGCGGAGGAGTACCACCGCCTGCGCAAGGACCAGACCCTCTTCACGTACCTGCACCTGGCCGCCTCCAAGGAGTGCACGGACGCGCTCCTGGAGTCCGGCACCACGGCCATCGCCTACGAGACGGTCGAGACCGCGAACCGCGCGCTCCCGCTGCTCGCCCCGATGTCCGAGGTCGCGGGCCGCCTCGCCCCGCAGGTCGGCGCCTACCACCTGATGGCCGCCAACGGCGGTCGCGGTGTCCTGCCCGGCGGTGTCCCCGGCGTGCACGCGGGCAAGGCCGTCGTCATCGGCGGCGGCGTCTCCGGCTGGAACGCCGCGCAGATCGCCATCGGCATGGGCTTCCACGTGACCCTGCTCGACAAGGACATCAACAAGCTCAAGGAAGCCGACAAGATCTTCGGTACGAAGATCCAGACGGTCGTCTCCAACGCCTTCGAGCTGGAGAAGGCATGCCTGGACGCCGACCTCGTCATCGGCGCCGTCCTCATCCCCGGTGCGAAGGCCCCGAAGCTCGTCACCAACGAGCTGGTCTCCCGTATGAAGCCGGGAAGTGTCCTTGTCGACATCGCCATCGACCAGGGCGGCTGCTTCGAGGACTCGCACGCCACCACGCACGCCGAGCCGACCTTCAAGGTCCACAACTCGGTCTTCTACTGCGTCGCCAACATGCCCGGCGCGGTGCCCAACACCTCGACGTACGCGCTGACCAACGCCACGATGCCGTACATCGTCGAGCTGGCGAACCGCGGCTGGGTCGAGGCCCTGCGCCGCGACCCGGCGCTCGCCCTGGGTCTCAACACCCATGACGGCAAGGTCGTTTACAAGGAGGTCGCCGAGGCCCACGGCCTGGAGCACGTCGAGATCGAGACGCTGCTCGGCTGACCCCGCCCGGCGACGTCAACGAGAGTCGTCAATCTCACGCCTACGGCCGGACCTTGCGAGGGGTCCGGCCGTAGGCGTGCGGGCACGCGCGAGGGCCGGACTTGGTCAACTCGCCGCGAACGTAACCCTTTAACCGATTCGCGCCCCCGCGAAACGCGCCGAAGGATCGCCGCACGCCCTTGACATGAGGACCTTCGATCCTTCCCGAAGTGCCGACGCATCGTGCCGGGTCCGGCGGATTGTGTTGCTGCGGAGCGGTGACACGCCATAGAGTCGCCAACCGTCGGCATGGTGCCACGCTGACCTATCGATAAATGTTCCTGGTCACATCCAAGGAGGTAAGACGACTTGTGAATGAGTCGACATTTACTCCCGGAGGTGGCCAGCCAGACGGACAGGGACCCGGGCTTCAGGCTGTCGGCTCCGTCGCTGTGCGTACCTTCGCGGCCCACCAGAGCGGCTACCAGAGCAGCCCCCACAAGACGCCGACGCAGACAGCACACCAGAGCATGGATGGCCATCACGTGAACGCCATGGCCGGCGACCGAAGCGGCGACACACACAGCCACTTCGCCGACTACGACGAACTGCCCGAGGGGCACTTCTACGACCCCGACGCCGAGTACGAGCCCGACCCCGAGTACGCGGCCACGCTCGCCCCCGACGCTGCCCGCCAGCGCCGCGAGCGCATCGGTCCGACCGGGCGTCCGCTCCCGTACTTCCCGATCCCAGGACCGCTGACCGACCACGGCCCGGCGAAGATCATCGCCATGTGCAACCAGAAGGGCGGCGTCGGCAAGACCACGTCGACCATCAACCTGGGTGCCGCGCTCGCCGAGTACGGCCGCCGTGTCCTGCTCGTCGACTTCGACCCGCAGGGTGCCCTGTCGGTCGGCCTCGGCGTGAACCCGATGGAGCTCGACCTCACGGTCTACAACCTGCTCATGGAGCGGGGCATGGCCGCCGACGAGGTCCTCCTGAAGACCGCGGTCCCCAACATGGACCTGCTCCCCAGCAACATCGACCTGTCGGCCGCCGAGGTGCAGCTCGTCAGCGAGGTCGCGCGCGAGTCCACGCTCCAGCGGGCGCTCAAGCCGCTGATGGCCGACTACGACTACATCGTGATCGACTGTCAGCCCTCACTCGGCCTGCTCACGGTCAACGCGCTGACGGCCGCTCACAAGGTCATCGTCCCGCTGGAGTGCGAGTTCTTCGCGCTGCGCGGTGTCGCGCTGCTGACGGAGACGATCGAGAAGGTCCAGGAACGGCTCAACCCCGACCTGGAGCTGGACGGCATCCTCGCCACGATGTACGACTCGCGCACCGTCCACAGCCGCGAGGTCCTCGCGCGCGTGGTCGAGGCGTTCGACGATCACGTCTACCACACCGTGATCGGGCGTACGGTCCGCTTCCCGGAGACCACGGTCGCCGGTGAGCCCATCACCACGTACGCCTCGAACTCGGTCGGTGCCGCCGCCTACCGTCAGCTCGCCAGGGAGGTGCTCGCCCGGTGTCACGCCGAGTGAGTCTGCCCGGGGCCGACGAACTGTTCCGTACGACCGGGGGCATGGCACTTCAGGCGTCGTCACCGAGGCGCGCGGCGAACAACGGCGAGGCACGCGTGCCGAACCCGGCCGGTGAGAGCGACGAGGCCGCGGCCTCGTCGGCCGCCGACCAGGACGCGGGGGCCGAGGCGGCGCCCGCGGGCTCCGCGCCCGACGCCCCGGCCGGGGGCGCCTCCGGTGAACACACTGCCGCGCACGCCGAGTCGGAGTCCGGTTCCCGCAGCCGGGGCGGCGCCGCCGAGGGCGCGGACAAGCCCGCCCGGCGCTCGCCCGCGGGGGCGCAGGAAGGTTCTGCCACCTCTCGTGGCACGGCCCCCGCGCGCCGCAGGGCCCGCGCCGCCAACCGGCGGCCGAGCGGACGTGAGCGGCACGACGAGAAGATCACCGTGTACGTCTCCGCCGAGGAACTGATGGACCTGGAGCACGCGCGCCTGGTGCTGCGCGGCGAACACGGGCTCGCCGTCGACCGCGGCCGGATCGTGCGCGAGGCGGTCGCCGTGGTCCTCGCCGACCTGGAGTCCCGCGGGGACGCGAGCATCCTCGTACGACGCCTGCGCGGACGGTAGCGGTAGCCTCCGGCCTTGTGCCTGTGAACGATTACTCCGCGCCACCGTCCGACCGGGGCGCGCGCCGGCGCGCCCTGGGACGGGGGGCGCTCGCGGCACCCCCCGACGGGCGGGCACCCGCCGATCCCGGGGCGGCGCCCGCCCCGGACGAGCCCGCGCCGGACGTGCCCGCGGCCGGTGCCGAGGTGCCCGCGCCCGTCGAGGCCGACGCCCCGCCCGCCGGGGACGCGGCCGGTGCCGAGGGTGACGGGAAGTTCACGGTCCGGCTGGCGAACTTCGAGGGCCCCTTCGACCTGCTGCTCCAGTTGATCTCGAAGCACAAGCTGGACGTCACCGAGGTCGCCCTGTCGAAGGTCACCGACGAGTTCATGGCGCACATCCGCGCGATGGGCCCGGACTGGGACCTCGACCAGACCACGGAGTTCCTGGTCGTCGCCGCGACCCTGCTCGACCTCAAGGCGGCCCGCCTGCTGCCCGCCGCCGAGGTGGAGGACGAGGCCGACCTCGCGCTCCTTGAGGCCCGCGACCTGCTGTTCGCGCGGCTGCTCCAGTACCGCGCGTACAAGCGCGTCGCCGACATCTTCAGCGAGCGGCTGGAGGACGAGGGCCGCCGGCACCCCCGTACCGTCGGCCTCGAACCGCACCACGCGGAGCTGCTGCCTGACGTCGTCATCAGCATCGGCGCCGAGGGGTTCGCCCGGCTGGCGGTGAAGGCCATGCAGCCCCGGGCCAAGCCCCAGGTGTACGTCGAGCACATCCACGCCCCGCTGGTCAGCGTGCAGGAGCAGGCCGGGCTCGTGGTGGCGCGGCTGAAGGAGCGCGGCGAGGTCTCGTTCCAGGAGCTGGTCGCCGACACCGACGACACCCTGACCGTTGTCGCCCGCTTCCTCGCCCTGCTGGAGCTGTACCGGGAGAAAGCGGTCGCGCTCGACCAGGAGAGCGCCCTCGGCGAGCTGCTGGTGCGCTGGACCGGTGACGACGCGGGGGAGCCGGTCGTCACCGACGAGTTCGACCGGGCGCCCGAGCCCGTGAAGGAGGAGAGCGAGCGGTGAGCGAAGCGACGGACGTGACCACGATGGCGGGGCTCGACCTCAAGCCCGCCCTCGAAGCCGTGCTGATGGTGGTGGACGAACCGGCGACCGAGCGGCACCTGGCGAAGATCCTCCAGCGCCCCGAGCGGGCGGTGGCCGACGCGCTGCGCGAACTGGCCGACGAGTACACCGTGCAGCGCCGGGGCTTCGAGCTGCGGCTCGTCGCGGGCGGCTGGCGGTTCTACACGCGGCCGGCGTACGCGGAGGCCGTCGAGGCGTTCGTCCTGGACGGGCAGGTGGCGAGGCTCACCCAGGCGGCCCTGGAGACGCTGGCGGTGGTCGCGTACCGCCAGCCGGTGAGCCGTTCGCGGGTCTCCGCGGTGCGCGGGGTGAACTGCGACGGCGTCATGCGGACCCTGCTCCAGCGGGGTCTGGTGGAGGAGGCGGGCGCGGAACCCGAAACAGGTGCGATCCTGTACAGGACGACGAACTACTTCCTGGAGCGGATGGGCCTGCGCGGTCTGGACGAGCTGCCGGAGCTGGCGCCCTTCCTCCCCGAGGCGGACGCGATCGAGGCGGACACGCTGGAAGGGGTCCCGTCGTTCGATCCGGACGCGCCCGACGCGCCGGACACGAGATACACCCGGCACATCGAACAGACCCAGTACACCGAGCACACAGGCGACCAGACGGAACTTTGATGCGAAGCAGCAGCGGCAGGAACAGCAGCGGAAACAACGGCGGGAGCCGTGGTGGCAACAGCGGCGGCCGCGGCGGGAACGGCGGCGGCCGCGGTGACCACCGTGGCGCCGGCAACAACCGCGACGACAAGCAGGGCAGCGGGCGCCCCAGCAAGCCCCGCCCCGAGGAGCGGCGCTACGACGTAGGCCCGAACGCCTCGCATGAGGGCCCCAAGGCGGGCCGTGGCGCGTCGGCGCGCGGCGGTGCCAAGGGCGGCCCCAAGCGCGGCCAGCAGTCCACGGGCCGCGGCCGTACGGCTCCCTCGCGTTCGCGTGAGTTCGAGACGCGGGCCGAGGAGCGCAACCGCGAGCGCTACGCGGGCAAGAAGGAGGTCAAGCTCCCCAAGACCTTCCCGGGCGCCGAGCAGGAGGGCGAGCGGCTGCAGAAGGTGCTGGCCCGCGCCGGTTACGGCTCGCGCCGCGCCTGCGAGGAGCTGGTCGACCAGGCCCGCGTCGAGGTCAACGGCGAGATCGTCATCGAGCAGGGGCTGCGCGTCGACCCGGAGAAGGATGAGATCAAGGTCGACGGGCTGACCGTGGCCACGCAGTCGTACCAGTTCTTCTCGCTGAACAAGCCGGCCGGTGTCGTCTCCACGATGGAGGACCCCGAGGGCCGGCAGTGCCTGGGCGACTACGTGACCAACCGCGAGACGCGGCTGTTCCACGTGGGCCGGCTGGACACCGAGACCGAGGGCGTCATCCTGCTCACCAACCACGGTGAGCTGGCGCACCGCCTCACGCACCCCAAGTACGGCGTGAAGAAGACGTACCTGGCGCACATCGTGGGCCCGATCCCGCGCGACCTGGGCAAGCAGCTCAAGGACGGCATCCAGCTGGAGGACGGCTACGCGCGCGCCGACCACTTCCGCGTCGTCGAGCAGACCGGCAAGAACTACCTCGTGGAGGTCACCCTGCACGAGGGCCGCAAGCACATCGTGCGGCGGATGCTGGCGGAGGCCGGGTTCCCGGTCGACAAGCTGGTCCGGGTCTCCTTCGGCCCGATCACCCTGGGCGACCAGAAGTCCGGCTGGCTGCGCCGCCTGTCGAACACGGAGGTCGGCATGCTGATGAGGGAAGTCGACCTCTGAGCCGGCCCGGTAGCTGAGGCGCGCGGACCGCTTGCGGGTGGCGTAGAGCGCTTGCGGGTCGCGTAGACCGCCGGCGGTTCGCGCCGACCTCTTGTCCGTGGCGACCCCCTCCCTTTAAGGTCTAGTAGACCAAAAAGAGAGGGGGTCGCCGCATGTCCACCGACGAGCACACCGCGTCAGCCGACGAGAACACCGGGTCCGCCGCGGGCGCCGGCGGTGCGGGCGTCACGCCGTACGACAAGGCGGGCGTCACGCCGTACGACAAGCACGCCTTCGAGCCGTTCGCCGTCACCGTCGATCTGGCCGTCTTCACGCTGCGCGCCGGGCGGCTGCACATCCTGCTCGTCGAGCGCGGCCAGGCCCCCTACGCGGGCCGCTGGGCGCTGCCCGGCGGATTCCTCGCGCCGGACGAGTCCGCCGAGAGCGCCGCCCGCCGCGAACTGGCCGAGGAGACCGGCCTCGCCGACGTCGCCGGGCTCCACCTGGAGCAGTTGCGCACCTACAGCGAGCCGGGCCGCGACCCCCGTATGCGGGTCGTCTCCGTCGCCTTCGCCGCCCTCGTCCCCGACGCCCCGCAGGCCCGCGGCGGCGGTGACGCGGCCCAGGCCGCCTGGCTGCCGTACGGGACCCAGGGGCCCCTCGCCTTCGACCACGACCGGATGCTCGCCGACGCCCACGAACGGATCGGCGGCAAGCTGGAGTACACCTGCCTCGCCACCGCGTTCTGCCCGCCCGAGTTCACCCTCGGCGAGCTGCGCCAGGTCTACGAGGTGGTCTGGGGCACCGAACTCGACCCCGCCAACTTCCGCCGCAAGGTGCTCGCCACCCCCGGCTTCGTCGACCGCGTCCCCGGCGCCTCCCGGCTCACCGGAGGCCGCGGCAAGCCCGCCGCGCTGTACCGGGCCGGCGGCGCGAGCGCCCTGCACCCGCCCCTGCTCAGACCCGCCCCCGACCCCGTGGAAGGACCCCGCCGATGACGAAGACCGCCGCCACCGGATCGCTGCTCGGCCTCGCGCTCGGCGACGCCCTGGGCTTCCCGACCGAGTTCAACGACGTACCCGCGATCCTCGCCAAGTGCGGGCCCTGGCGCGAGATGGAACTGCCCGGCCCGACGGCCTGGGTCACCGACGACACGCAGATGGCGCTCGCCGTCGCCCGCGCCGGCGCCCCCGACGACCCCGAGCGGTACGCCGGCGCCCTGCGGGAGCGGTTCATCGCCTGGAACCGCTCCCCGGACAACAACCGCGCGCCCGGCACCACCTGCATCACCGCCTGCGAACTCCTGGAGGACGAGCACCGCGACTGGCGCGACGCGAGCCGCGTGCACTCCAAGGGCTGCGGCGCCAACATGCGCGTCACCCCGCTCGGCCTGCTGCCCGGCCTCGACGACGACCGGCGCGCCGGGGCCGCCCAGCTCCAGTCCGCGCTCACCCACGGCCACCCCACCGCCCTCGCCGCCGGCGACCTCACCGCCCGCGCCACGCACCTGCTCGCCCAGGGCGCCGACCCCGCCGGACTCGTCGGACGCCTGCGCTCGTACGCCCTGGAGAACCGCACCCGGTACCGCGCCGACTGGCTCGGCGACCTGTGGACCCGCTCCCAGGACGCGGGCCCCGAGCAGTTCATCGCGCGCGGCTGGGACGAGTGCCTGGCCGTCCTCGAACGCCTGGAGGCCGCGCTGCGCACCGCCAACCCCGAGACCGACCCCTGCCTGGCCACCGGCGCCGGCTGGATCGCCGAGGAGGCCCTGGCGACGGCACTGCTGTGCTTCCTCCAGTTCGTCGACGAGCCGGTGCTCGCCCTGCGCCGCGCCGCCTGCACCTCCGGCGACTCCGACTCCATCGCGGCCCTGACCGGCGCCTTCGCGGGCGCCCACCTCGGCGCCGACGCCTGGCCCGAACCCTGGACGACCCGAGTCGAACACCACGACGAACTCCGTGACCTGGGGGCCCGCTGGGACGCGTGAGGGGCCCGGGCGGGGCGTCGCGGGGCTGGAGGTAGCGGGGCCGGTGATCGGGGGGGGCGGGGAGCTGACTGTCAGCAGGCCGAGCGGCGGCGGACCTTGTGGAGGAAGCGTTCCACTTGGGGGAGGTCCGGGGTGGGTGGGAGCGGGGAGTGGGGGAGGGCCGCGTCCGTCTCGGTGATCAGGCGGGCGATGCGGGACTCCACCTCCGGCCACGCGACCTCGCCGCGCTTCACCGCGAGCAGGGACGCGCGGTGCTCGCTGACGTCGACCCGCAGTTCCCCGGTGCGCAGCAGCTCGCGGCACGTGAGCAGCAGGCGCAGCAGATGCATGGCGTGCTTCCAGCGCGGGGCGCCGTGCGCGCGGGTGTCCGCCTCCAGCTTGCGGCGCTGGGCCGCCGCGTACCCGGTGAACGTGGCGTGGACCCGGCGGGAGAGGAACGCCCCGCGCAGCGCCAGCAGTTCGCGGCCGGTGGCGTCGGCGTACTCGACGAGCGGGGAGTGCAGGCACTCCAGGATGTTGGGGTTGCCGCGCAGGGCCAGCTCGCAGAAGCGTTCCAGCTCCCAGGAGAACTGCTCCGGGGCCGGGCCCTCGATGTGCGTCGGCGGCTTCTGGAAGCGCCAGAACAGGGGCGTCGGCGCCACGTACACGCCCCGCAGGTCCGTGTCGCTGTCCTCCGTCGCCAGGCCGAAGGCGCGCGAACCCATGACGCAGGCGTACACGGTGTGCTCGCGCACCAGGAAGTCGGACTCGGGTTCCATCGGGCGAGCGTACGGCGGGCGCGCCCGCTCCGCGCAGCGGTTTTCCGGCGCCTCCACCGCTCCGCGCCCGGCGTCTGGCCCGCGCGGGGCCGTGCCGAGTGGCGGGCGGGTGCGGTTCGGGTGACATTGGGGGCGGCCCGGGCCGGGCGCCCACGCGCTGCCCGCGCCGACCCCTCGTACGTCCCGAAAGGCGTGACCATGGCGAGCAACAACGGCGGACCCGACCTCGGCAGCCTCCTCGGCGGGCTCCTCGGCGGCGGCAGCGGGCAGGGCGGCGGCAGCGGCTCGGCGGGCAGTGTGCTCACCGCCCTGCTCGCCGCCTTCACCAAGGGCCAGAGCGGCTCCGCGGGCGGCAACCCGCTCGGCGGCCTCCTCGAGCAGATCACCCGGTCCGGACTGGTCAGCAAGGAGCAGATCGACTCCTGGGTCGGCAAGGGCGACAACCAGGCCCTCACCCCCGACCAGGTCAAGGACGCCCTGCCCGACGTCACGCTCCAGAAGGTCGCCGCCGAGTCCGGCGTCACGCCCGACCAGGCCGCCCATGACATCGCCGGCGCCCTGCCCACCGCCGTCGACAAGCTCACCCCCGACGGCGAGGTCCCCGGCCTCACCCTCGACGAACTGGTCCGGCAGCAGAACATGTGACTCAGCCCGGTGCGCGGCGTCCGGCTGTCTCGGCAGGCGGGCGCCGCGCACTCGCGCGTACGGGCCGAACTACGCTGGTCACCTCAGACACGTACGCAGAGGGATCGAGGAGAGACACCGTGGCGGTACGAGCGGTCCGGGGCGCCGTCCAACTGAAGCGGGACGAGGCCGCGCACATGGACGAGCAGGTCAGCGCGCTGCTGAAGGCCGTCATGGAGCGCAACGGACTGACCGGCGACGACCTGATCTCCATCTGGTTCACGGCCACGCCCGACCTGCACAGCGACTTCCCGGCCGCCGCCGCCCGCAAGCTCGGCATCGTCGACGTGCCGCTGATCTGCGCCCAGGAACTCGACATAGCCGGCGCCATGCCACGCGTCGTCCGCCTCCTCGCGCACGTGGAGACCGACCGGCCCCGCGCCGAGATCGCGCACGTCTACCTCGGCGCCGCCGCCGCACTCCGCAAGGACATCGCCCAGTGAGAACCGCACTCGTCATCGGCACCGGCCTCATCGGCACCTCCGCCGCCCTGGCCCTCGCCTCGCGCGGCGTCACCGTGCACCTCGCCGACCACGACCCCGCGCAGGCCCACACCGCCGCCGCGCTCGGCGCCGGCACCGACGAGGCGCCCGGGGGACCCGTCGACCTGTGCGTCGTCGCCGTGCCGCCCGCCCATGTCGCCGCGACCCTCGCCGACGCCATGCGCGGGGGCGCCGCCCGCGGCTACCTCGACGTCGCCAGCGTCAAGGGCGGCCCGCGCCGGGACCTGGAGGCGCTCGGCCTCGACCTGACCGCGTACATCGGCACGCACCCGATGAGCGGCAGGGAGCGCAGCGGACCGCTCGCCGCGACCGCCGACCTCTTCGAGGGCCGCCCCTGGGTCCTCACCCCGACCCGCGACACCGACACCGAGGTCCTGAACCTCGCGCTGGAACTGGTCGCCCTGTGCCGGGCCGTCCCCGTCGTCATGGACGCCGACGCCCACGACCGGGCCGTCGCCCTCGTCTCCCACATGCCGCACCTCGTCTCCAGCATGGTCGCCGCCCGCCTGGAGGGCGCCGAGGAGACCGCCGTACGCCTGTGCGGCCAGGGCATCCGCGACGTGACCCGCATCGCCGCCTCCGACCCCGGCATGTGGATCGACATCCTCTCCGCGAACCCCGGCCCGGTCGCCGACCTCCTCGCCGACGTCGCGGGCGACCTGGAGGAGACCGTACGGGCGCTGCGCTCCCTGCAGTCCTCCGACGACGACAAGCGCCGCGCGGGCGCCGACGGCGTCGAGACCATGCTCCGCCGGGGCAACGCGGGCCAGGCCCGGGTCCCCGGCAAGCACGGCGCCGCCCCCGCCGCGTACGAGATCGTCGCCGTCCTCATCTCCGACCAGCCCGGCGAGCTGGCCCGCATCTTCGCCGACGCCGGTGCCGCCGGGGTCAACGTGGAGGACGTCCGCATCGAGCACGCCACCGGTCAGCAGGCCGGTTTCGTCCAGCTCATGGTGCAGCCGGCCGCCGCCCCCAAGCTGGCGGCGGCGCTGCGCGAGCGGGGCTGGGCGATGCGCCAGTAGGCGGGCTGTACGAGAGACCCCCGGGCGGGCTCCCGTGCGGGCTTCCGGGAGGGCTCCCGTGCGGGGGGTTCGGGCGGGCTCCCGTGCGGGCCGTGGGCGGGTCCTGGGCGGGCTTCCGGGCGGCCGTAAGAAGGGCTCGCGGGAGCCAGTAACCTTGTGCGGGGCGTGTCCGCGCCCCGCACACCTGTCCCGTGTTCTCAGAAAGGTGCCCGTCACCCATGGAAAGCGCCGCGACCGCCGCCCCGGCAGCAGTGATCGTCGCCATCGACGGACCCTCCGGCACGGGCAAGTCGAGCACCTCCAAGGCCGTCGCCGCCCACCTCGGCCTCAGCTACCTGGACACCGGCGCCCAGTACCGGGCGATCACCTGGTGGATGGTCGCCAACGGCATCGACCTCGACGACCCGACCGCGATCGCCGCCGTCGCGGGCAAGGCCGAGATCGTCTCCGGCACCGACCCGGCCGCGCCCACCATCACGGTCGACGGCACCGACGTGTCGGGCCCGATCCGCACGACCGAGGTCACCTCCAAGGTCAGCGCCGTCAGCGCGGTGCCCGAGGTGCGCGCCCGCATCACCGAGTTGCAGCGCTCCATCGCCGCGGGCGCCGAGAAGGGCATCGTCGTCGAGGGACGTGACATCGGTACGACGGTGCTTCCCGACGCCGACCTGAAGATCTTCCTCACCGCCTCGCCCGAGGCCCGCGCCGCCCGCCGCTCCGGCGAGCTGAAGGGCTCCGACGTCAAGGCGACCCAGGAGGCCCTGATCAAGCGCGACGCGGCCGACTCCAGCCGGAAGACGTCGCCGCTGGCCAAGGCCGACGACGCCGTCGAGGTCGACACCACCGAGCTGACGCTCCAGCAGGTCATCGAGTGCGTCGTCACGCTGGTCGAGGAGAAGCGGGCCGGCCGGTGACGGCCCCCTCGGTACGCGGCGCGGACGTCGGCCGCCGCATCGGCGTCGGCCTCATGTACGGGCTGTGGAAGCCCCGCGTCCTCGGGTCCTGGCGGGTCCCCGCCACCGGCCCGGTGATCCTCGCGGTCAACCACTCCCACAACATCGACGGCCCGATGGTCATGGGCGTCGCCCCGCGCCCCACGCACTTCCTGATCAAGCAGGAAGCGTTCATCGGGCCGCTGGGCACCTTCCTCGAAGGCATCGGACAGGTCAAGGTCGACCGCTCGGGCGCCGACCGCACGGCCATCACCCGCGCCCTCGACGTGCTGCACGAGGGCGGCGTCCTCGGGATCTTCCCCGAGGGCACCCGGGGCGAGGGCGACTTCGCCTCGCTGCGGGCCGGCCTCGCGTACTTCGCGGTGCGCACCGGGGCGCCGATCGTCCCGGTCGCCGTCCTGGGAAGCACCGAGCGCCGCGGCCGGTTGATAAAGGGGCTGCCCCCGCTGCGCGGCCGGGTCGACGTCGTCTTCGGCGACCCGTTCGAGGCGGGCGACGGCAGCGGGCGGCGTACGCGCAAGGCGCTGGACGAGGCGACCGTGCGCATCCAGGACCGGCTCGGCCGCCACCTGGCCGACGCCAGGCGCCTGACCGGGCGCTGAGCGAGACTTTCAGTAGTGCGCGCGCCCCGGACGGGGACACGCACCGATCACCACGAATGAACGACGAGGTACGGACTTCATGAACGACCAGACCCAGCCCGAGGGCGGCCCCGACCACGAGCACGGGGAACTCGGCGACGCGGAGTACGCGCAGTTCATGGAGCTGGCCGCCGAGGAGGGCTTCGACGTCGAGGATGTCGAGGGCGCCATCGAGGAGGCCGGCCACGGCCCGCTGCCCGTCCTCGCCGTCGTCGGCCGCCCCAATGTCGGCAAGTCGACCCTGGTGAACCGCATCATCGGCCGCCGCGAGGCCGTCGTCGAGGACAAGCCCGGCGTCACCCGCGACCGCGTCACCTACGAGGCCGAGTGGGCGGGCCGCCGCTTCAAGGTCGTCGACACCGGCGGCTGGGAGCAGGACGTGCTCGGCATCGACGCGTCGGTCGCCGCGCAGGCGGAGTACGCCATCGAGACCGCCGACGCCGTCGTCTTCGTCGTCGACTCCACGGTCGGCGTCACCGACACCGACGAGGCCGTCGTACGGCTGCTGCGCAAGGCCAAGAAGCCCGTCGTGCTCTGCGCCAACAAGGTGGACGGCCCGTCCGGCGAGGCCGACGCCACGGCCCTGTGGTCGCTCGGCATCGGCGAGCCGCACCCCGTCTCCTCGCTGCACGGCCGCGGCACCGGCGACATGCTCGACGCGGTCCTTGAGGCGCTGCCCGAGGCGCCCCAGCAGACGTTCGGCGGCGCGGGCGTCGGCGGCCCCCGCCGCATCGCCCTGATCGGCCGCCCGAACGTCGGCAAGTCCTCGCTGCTGAACAAGGTGGCCGACGAGGAGCGCGTCGTCGTCAACGAACTGGCGGGCACCACCCGCGACCCGGTCGACGAGCTGATCGAGCTGGGCGGCGTGACCTGGAAGTTCGTCGACACGGCGGGCATCCGCAAGCGTGTCCACCTCCAGCAGGGCGCCGACTACTACGCCTCGCTGCGCACCGCCGCCGCCGTGGAGAAGGCGGAGGTCGCGGTCATCCTGATCGACGCCTCCGAGACCATCTCCGTACAGGACCAGCGGATCGTGACGATGGCGGTCGAGGCGGGCCGCGCGATCGTCGTCGCGTTCAACAAGTGGGACACCCTCGACGAGGAGCGCCGCTACTACCTGGAGCGCGAGATCGAGACCGAGCTGGGCCAGATCGCCTGGGCCCCCCGGGTCAACGTGTCGGCGCGCACCGGCCGCCACATGGAGAAGCTGGTCCCGGCGATCGAGACGGCCCTCGCGGGCTGGGAGACCCGCGTCCCGACCGGCCGTCTGAACGCCTTCCTCGGCGAGCTGGTCGCCTCGCACCCGCACCCGGTCCGCGGCGGCAAGCAGCCCCGCATCCTGTTCGGTACGCAGGCCGGTACGAAGCCGCCGCGGTTCGTGCTGTTCGCCTCCGGCTTCATCGAGGCGGGCTACCGGCGCTTCGTGGAGCGGCGTCTGCGCGAGGAGTTCGGTTTCGAGGGGACGCCGATCCACATCTCGGTGCGGGTGCGCGAGAAGCGCGGCAACAAGAAGAAGTAGGCGTTACGGGACGTCACGCACCCAGCGCTCACGGCGTGGGGCGGGCGGCAGGGCGGCCGGGACATGATGAGTCTGGCCGTACTGCCGCCCGTTCTGCTGTGCGGGCCAGGAGTGCTGCGCCGGGGCGGTGGCCGCGGGGGCGGGGGAGTAGTGGGGGCTGCGGTGGCGGGCCGCGTAGGGACCCGTGCCGAAGGCGGTGAAGCCCAGGTCTTCCTCGCCGCTGCGGTCGCCGGGCAGCGTCCGGAAGGAGCGGAGGTACTCCGCGTACAGGGCGTCGTAGATGGGGGTCGCCGAGCGGCCGCCCGAGCGGTTCTCCGCCGGGCGCATCGAGGGGATGGGCGGCTGGTACGCCTGACGGCGGCCCGAGGGCGTCGAGGGGGTGTCGTATGCGTGCACGTATGTGCCAACGACCCGGAACCCCGACGGATGCGCCCTTGGCCTCGGCTGTTGCGGGGCGTCAGGGCACAGGCGCGGGGTTCCGGGCCGTGCGGGCGGGTGCGGGCGCTCAGGTGCCCGCGAGCGGCATCGCGGCGCCCACCAGACGGCCGTTGGCGGCGGCCTTGTCGAGCGCGTCGCGCAGCAGGTCCTCGCGCGGCTGGCGGCCGATGGAGCCGGCCGGGGCGGCGAAGACGAGCACGGTGTGCGTCTTGTTCGCCGCGGTCCGCCAGCCCTCCGTCACCTGGAGCGGCTGGTGCGCCTGCCACCAGGCGACCTGCGCGGCGGAGCCGCCGGTGCCGGGCTGGAGCACCGCGTGGAGCTGGCCCATGGCGAGCAGCACCGACCAGCCGGGCAGCACGGCGGGCGCCTCCGACAGCTCGGTCAGCGGCATGAAGCCCTGCTCGATCAGGAGCGGCAGGAAGTCGTCACCGCCGCTGCCGTCGGTGCCGGGGCGGGCGATCGGGCCGGTCGGCTCGACGACGAGCGCCGGGTGCAGATCGCTGCCGAGCAGCACCAGGCCGCTGGTCACGCCGAGGACGGCCTGCGCGGGCGCGTCCCCCGCGGGGGCGGCGCCGCCGGTCGGGCCGGGCGTGCCGGTGGCGGACTGGACGGCGCCCCTCAGCTGGTCCTCGGCGACCTGGACGACCTGCGAGGGCAGGCAGGCCGCGTGGGCGAAGGCGAGTACGGCGGTCTCGTCGCCGACGAAGAGGACCGTGCTCGTGCGCTCCTGCGCGGGGTCGCCGGGGGTGCGGCAGGACGTGCAGTCGTAGCTGCCCGGGGCGTTGTCTCCGGCGAGCAGCCGGTCGGCTTCTTCGTCGCCGATCTCGGCGCGTACCTCGTCACTGACGTCGAGCAAGCGCGGCACGGGGGACTCCTCATGATCGGTCGGGTCGTGCTGTGGCTATGAAGGCACAACGGGCGATCGGCGGCCCAAGTCACGCCCGGAACCGAACGGAATCGGCCCGTTCGGCGGCGCCGGGGGAGGAACGTGCCGCCCGCCGTGGCGCGGTCGGCTGAGCGACAGGTCGACACATCGGGAAATCGGCCGGTGCGGCGTGTGCCGGCGGGTGGGTGGCGTGTGGCTGGAACTCGTCGTGGAGGGCGCTGTCTTGCGTGGCGGTCGGCCGACCGGGTGGGGCCCTCACGCGCGCGGGCGCGCCACGCGGGCGCCCTCGCGGGCGCTGCTTAGCGTGACGCGATGCGTGATGACAAACATCTGATCCACCCGGCCGAGCCCTCCGCCGCCCCGCGGTCCCCGGCCCTGGTTCCGGCCTCGGCTCCGGCTTCGGCCCCGGCCTCGGCTTCGGCCTGGGCCTCGGTATCGGCCCCGGCCCCGGCCCCGGCGTCCGTCCGGCGCGGGCGTTCGGTGGCTGTGGCTCGTGCCGGGCTGCTGCTCGCCGGTGTGGCGTTCCTGGCGGGTTCTCTGACGGCAGTGCCGGCGGCCGCCGCGGGGACCGGACCCGGGGCGGGCGCGGGCGCCGGTACCAGCACGGGTGCCGGGCGGCCCCCCGCCACCTGCGGCAAGGGCGAGTGGCCCTGGGACTGCCTCGCCCAGTGCGAGAGCGGCGGCGACTGGCACGCGAACACCGGCAACCGCTACTACGGCGGGCTCCAGTTCTGGCAGCCCACGTGGAAGGAGTACGGCGGCCTCGCCTACGCGCCCCGCGCCGACCTCGCCACCCGCGAGGAGCAGATCCTGGTCGCCGAGGCGGTGCTGCGCGGCCAGGGCTGGCGGGCGTGGCCCGCGTGCGCACGCAAGTACAGGCTGACCGGCCGCGGGCACATCGTGCGGCGCGGCGAGACGCTCGCCTCCCTCGCCGCCCGCTTCAAGGTCCCCGGCGGCTGGCAGGCGCTGTACCGGGCCAACCGCAAGGCGATCGGCGCCGACCCGGACCGGCTCGTCGCCGGCACGCTGCTGACCCTGCCGGACGCCCGCGCCCGGGGATGAGTCACATGCCCCTCACGGGTTACCCGGGACGGTGACAGGGTCCGTACGCGGATTGACGCCCTCCGCCGCGCTCACCAGCGGCTACCCGCCCCCGCTCGACAAAGTGGCCAAATGGTTCCCGAACTTGCTTACCGATCCGGCATCCGTTCTGGAACAAGATGACGACGAGGAACAACCCTCGACCGGGCATCTCCGTCTAACTCAACGGTAGACGGACTGACCGCGGAAAAAGGTGGGATACGGGGACGCATGCAGATTTCTTTCCTGATTCACAACGCGTATGGGATCGGAGGGACGATCCGCACGACGTACAACCTCGCCAACACACTGGCGGAGCATCACGACGTGGAGGTCGTCTCCGTCTTCCGCCACCGTGACGAGCCGGTCTTCACCCCCGACCGGCGCGTGAAGGTACGTCACCTCGTGGACCTGCGCGCGGACGCCCCCGGCTACGAGGGCGACCACCCCGATCACGCCCGCCCCGCCGCGGTCTTCCCCCACCAGGAGGGGCGCTACCAGCAGTACAGCGCCCTCACCGACCAGCGCATCGCCGACCACCTCGCGCGCGTGGAGGCCGATGTCGTGGTCGGCACGCGGCCCGGGCTCAATCTGCACCTCGCCACCCAGACCCGGCGCGGCCCCCTGCGCGTGGGCCAGGAGCACCTCACGCTCGACACGCACTCGGACGGGCTGCGCCGACGGCTGCGCGGCGTCTACCCCCGGCTCGACGCGCTGACCACCACCACCGAGGCCGACGCCCGCGCCTACCGCTCCGGCATGCGGCTGCCCGGCGTCCGCGTCGAGGCCATGCCCAACCCGGTGCCCGCACCCTCCGTGCCGCCCGCCGACGGCTCCGGCAAGTGGGTCGTCGCCGCCGGCAGGCTCGCCCCCGTCAAGCGCTACGACCTGCTGATCCGCGCCTTCGACCGGGTCCGCAAGGAGCGCCCCGACTGGCGGCTGCGGATCTACGGCGGCGGCAAGCAGAAGGACCGTCTGCGCCGCCTGATCGACGAGCTCGGCCTGTACAACCACGTCTTCCTGATGGGCCCCGCGCACCCCATCGAGCCCGAGTGGGCCAAGGGCTCCCTCGCCGCCGTCACCTCGACCTTCGAGTCGTTCGGTATGACCATCGTCGAGGCCATGCGCTGCGGCCTGCCCGTCGTCTCCACCGACTGCCCGCACGGCCCCGGCGAGATCATCGACAACGGCGTCGACGGCCGCCTCGTCCGCGTCGGTGACGTGGACGCCATCTCCTCCGGCCTGCTCGAACTGATCAACGACGACGACCTGCGTGAGCGGATGGCGGCCCGCGCCCTCACCCGCTCCGAGCGCTTCGACCCGGCGCACATCGCCGAACGCTACGAGACGCTGTTCGGCTCGCTCACCGCCCGTCGCGCCACGACGGGCCTGCTGCACCGCGCCCGCGGCTCCCTGCTCGGCGGCGCCTACGCCGTGCGGGACGCCTTCCGCGCCCCGGGAAAGGGACGCGCCGCATGACGCTCGCCACGCCCGTGCCCGCCCCCGCCGACGACAGGACCGCCCGCATGGCCCCCCGCGCCGACTGCATCGCCGACTCCGCCGGCGGCCTCACCTTCGACGTCTGCGACCTCGGCGCGTCCGGCACCGCCCCGCATCTGCTGCTCGTCGAGCGGGCGCACGGCGAGGAGGTGCGGCTGCCGCTGACCCCGGCGGCCGACGGCCGGCTGCGCGCCTCGCTGCCCATGAGCGTGGGTCTGCCCGAGGGCCGCTGGGACGCCTTCATCCAGGCGTCGGGCGAGGAGCCGATCCGCCTGGTGCCGGGGGTGAACGACCTGCGTTCCCTGGTGGACCGCGCCCCCAGCGGCGCCCGCGGCCATGTCGCCGTCCGCATCCCGTACGCCACCAAGCACGGCAACCTCACGGTCCGCAGCTGGCACCGCGCCCCGCACGCCGAGGCCGGGGAACTCCTCGTCGCCGACAGCGAACTGACGGTGGACGGCCGGCTGTACGGCGTGACGTTCGACGCGAAGGCCCACGCCGACATACGAGCACGGGAGGAGGGCGGCCCCGTCCTGCGGGCCGCGCTCGACGCGGACGGCGCCCGCTTCACCGTACGGCTGGCGTACGCGGACCTCGGCCCGGGGCGCTGGGACCTGTGGCTGCGCCCGGCCGGTGACGACGGGCCCGAGGTGCGGGTCGCGCGGCTGCTCGACGACGTCGCCGACAAGAAGCCGATCTTCACCTACCCCGTGCAGCGCGTCACGGCCGGCGGCCCGGAGCGGACCGCCGAGCCGTACTACACCGCGGACAACGACCTGTCCGTCGTGGTGAAGGCCGTCGCGTCCAAGGACGGCGGGAAGCCCGGCACGGCCGCCGAGGCCCGGGGCGCGATCAAGCCCCAGGGCGCGGGGCGGAGGGAGACGGCCCAGCGCTGACGCCGGGGCGCCCGGGCTCTCGGGGCTGTTTAGGCTCAGTGATGAGGGGCGACGGGCAGACCGTCGCCCCTTCGTGCTGCCCGGCCCGCTCCGGCCGCGCGCACGGCCCCGCGCCACCGCCGCCGCCCTCGCCGGCGGACAGGGCCCGCCGCCCTCTTTCCGCCCTTCAGGGGCAATTCCCGGACGACTTGAGCCCCTCGGGGAGGGCGTACTCGCGTTATCGGGTACGGAATTGAGTTGAGCCCGCGCGGCCCCGCTGGTATAGCCCCCCGGCACCCTTTTCGGAAGCCGCCGGAATTCCCCGCTTCGGGGCCGGGAGCGGCAGAGTAAGAAACGAGTGAGAAGTGCTGAACCGCCCGATCGTGTGAGCGAGTTCGAGGGAAACAACCGTCGTGATCTTGTGACGAAAGCGTGACCGTACGAGGAGAGGGGCGGCCCGCGCGGGTGGCCCTGGCGTGGGCCTCGCGCACCGCTTACGGTGGCCGCATGGCACCCATTCCGACCCCGCCCGAAGCCCCCCAGGACGACCCCGACGCCTATGTCGGGCTCGACGCCGAGAGCGCCGAGCGGCAGGCGCGCGGCCGTGGCTGGTCCACCGTCAGGAAGCTGCCGCCGGGGGCGATCATCACCATGGAGTACCTCGCGGGCCGCCTCAACTTCGAGGTGGACGGCGACACGGTGACGCGCTGCTGGAAGGGCTGAGCCCGCCCGAGCGTCCCCGGAACGCGCGAAGGCCCCGTACCTCTCGGTGCGGGGCCTTCGCTGTGCGGGCGGGGCTTGTGCGTACCGGGCCGCCCGCTGTCCGGGGCGCTAGAACGTGCGCGCGGAGGGTGCCGTACGGGGCAGTCGCTCGGTCACCGGGCGGCGGCTGCCCGCCGGGGTCACCGGGGTGCGCTCGCCGCGCGGGGTGTGCGGGCCAGGGGCGAGATGGGGGGTGTGCCGCCGGGCGGCGCCGACGGGCTCGCGGGCGCGGACCTCGTCGTCGGCCGGGGCCGGGGCGGGGGAGCGCGGGGCCATCGCGGGCACCGGCACGGGCTGCGGGGCCGGCCGGGGCGCCTCGGCGGGGGCCGCGCCGGCGCGGGCGCGCAGCCGGTCGCGCAGGGCGAGGATGACGGCCTCGACCCGGGTCACCAGCGGCTCGAACCAGGGCAGCGCCAGCAGGATCAGCAGGCCCGCGGCCCAGCCGAGGAGCACATCGCTCAGCCAGTGCGTACCGAGGTAGACCGTGGTCAGGCCGACGCTGAGGGAGATCACCGCGGAGACCGCCGACAGCCACCGCCGGGCGCGCGGGGTCGAGGCCAGATACGCGAGGATGCCCCAGGTCACCACCGCGTTCGCGGTGTGGCCCGAGGGGAATATGTCGCCGCCGCCCCACATCTCGTTGGAGCCGATGGCGGTCGCGTAGTGCGGGCCGAGGCGGCCCATGCCCAGCTTCGCCGCGCCCACCGTCAGATTGAGCAGCAGCAGCGCGGCGCCGAAGGTGAGCAGTGGGCGCAGCGTGTGCTGCCGCCACGAGCGCCAGCCCAGCCAGGCCATCACCATGACGGCGGTCGGGCCGCGCTGCCCGAGGACCACCCAGTAGTCGAGGAACGCGTGCACCTCGGGCCACTGCTGGTACGGGCGGAAGAACATGACCTGCCAGTCGAGCGCGACCAGCGCCGACGTGGTGACGACCGCGACCACGATGGCCAGGTAGAACGCCAGCGTCAGGCCGAAGAGCACGACGCGGTGCCGGCTCATCCGGGGCATGTCCAGAAGGGCCGGCCGTTCGGGCTCGCGGTCGAGCCGCGCGAAGACCCGGTCGACACGCCGGGTCAGGTTTCGTTCGGTACGCACCCAATCGACGCTACAGCGGACGCGCCGGGGACCAGGACGGAACAGTGGCTTTGTGATGACGATGTGATGTGGGATTGATCTCAGGACACGTGGTATTCCCCGAAATCCGCGGAGCCGGAACATCTCTTTCCGTGAATTGCCTGATCGTCCCGTGGGCGCGTTATTGAAGCGCTTATCAATGCGTTCACCGCCTGCTGGCACGGAATTCTCCGTCCGCTCATCGGGGCCCTCGGGGTCGATCAAGGACGGTCGGGGACGGTCACGGCGGACCCGAACCGGTCAGCCAGAACGCCCCGTACCCCGCCGAGACCAGCGCCAGCCCCCCGAGCACCCACGCCGACCTGCTCGTACGCCACCGCCCCAGCGCCACCGCGACCGGCAGGAGCAGCGGGAACGCGGGCAGCAGCAGGCGCGGCTTCGATCCGAAGTACCCCGAAGCGCACAGCGCAAGCGCCACCACGATCCCCGTGTACACCAGCACCGGCACCGGCTGACGCGCCCGCACCCCGCTCACGTACAGCCAGAGCACGAGCACCACACCGGCGATCAGGCCGAGCCCCGCGAGCGCGCCCGGAAGTGACGTGAACTTGTCGGCGACGAAGCGGGCGAAGGACAGGCCCCCGTCGAAGCCGTTGCCCCACTGCGCCTGCACGTCCAGATAGCCGAAGAGGCCGCCGCCCGTGCGATGCCCCACCCACAGCACGTACGCCGCCGCCCCCACCGGCGCCAGCAGCACCCCCAGCACCAGGCGCCACGGGACCCGCCGCTCCGCCGCGATCCACAGCGCGGCCCCCACCCACACCGCCGCCACGACCGCCGCGCCGACCGGACGCGTCAGCCCCGCCAGCGACGCCAGCAGGCCCGCGCTCACCCAGTGCCGCCGTACGACCGCGTACAGGCCCCACGCGGCGAGCGCCGTGAACAGGGCCTCGCTGTACGCCATCGACGCCACGACGCCCACCGGCAGCGCCCCCCACAGCACCGCGAGGCACACCCCGGCCCGCCGCCCGTACAGCCGGTCGCCCAGCGCGAAGACGCCCCAGGCCGCCGCGAGCGAGGCCACCCAGCTCACCGCGAGGCCCGCGTCCGGCGCGCTCAGCGGGGTCAGCGCCGACACGGCCCGCTCCAGCCAGGGCAGCAGCGGGAAGAACGCCAGGTTCGAGTGGACACTGCCGTCCGGGAGCGTCACCGACCAGCCGTAGCCGTGCTCGGCGACCCGCGTGTACCAGAGGGAGTCCCAGCGGGCCGTCAGCAGCGTGTGCGGGTTCTTCCCGGCGAGCGCGCCGCCGACCGCGAGCGCGGCGAGGCCGAGGGCCCGCACCCCCGCGTACAGCAGGAGCGCGGGCCAGGCCCTGCGCAGCGTCGGCCGCTCGCTTGCTTCCCCTGCTTCCACGTCGATCACGGGCCCGATTATCGGCGCCCTGTGACCGGACCCCGCGCACCGCCCCCGTCCGGCCGAGTGGCGGACACCACATCGACCGGCGCGTTCCTTGAGAGGTCCGCCACGTGTACCCCGACCGAACTCGCGTACTCTGGCCGCTCACTCGCCTTTCGCTGCGGGGCCGGGAGTTCGCTCCCTGGGCCGAGGCCGCGGGCCGTCCCCAGCCCCCGGACACGCCGAACGCGAGGACCATTGGGAGGTACGCACATGTCCGGGACGAACACGGCCTCCGGGCGCCCGAGCCGCGGCCTGGCCGCGAGGGTGGCCCGCGCGAACCGCTGGGTCGTCCTGGTGGTGCTCTGCACCAGCCTGCTGCTCGTCGCCCTCGACTCGACCATCCTCTACGTCGCCCTGCCCTCGGTCACCGAGGACCTGCGGCCCACCTCCGTCGAGCTGCTGTGGATCGGCGACGCCTATCCGCTGGTCTGCGCCTCGCTCCTGATCCTCTTCGGCACCCTCGGCGACCGCGTCGGCAGACGGCGCGTGCTGCTGCTCGGCTACGGCCTGTTCGGCATCGCCTCCGCTCTCGCCGTCGTCTCCGACACGGCCCTCGTCCTGATCTGCGCGCGGGCCCTGCTCGGCATAGGCGGCGCGATGATCATGCCCGCGACGCTGTCGATCCTGCGGGACGTCTTCCCCGACCGGCACGAGCGGGCCGTCGCCATCGGCGTGTGGACGGCCGTCGCCGCGGTCGGCGCCGCGACCGGCCCCGTCCTCGGCGGCTTCCTCGTCGAGCACTTCTGGTGGGGCTCGGTCTTCCTCATCAACATCCCGCTGATGGCCGTCATGCTGCCGCTGTGCCGGCTGCTGGTGCCCGAGTCGAAGGGGCGCTCGGACGGGCCCTGGGACCTGTTCGGCGCGCTGCTGGCCGCGCTCGGCGTCCTCGGCGTGGTCTACGGCATCAAGGAACTCGGCATCCGGCGCGATCTGCTCGCCGGGGGAGCGGTGCTGCCGTTCCTCGTGGGCGTCGCGCTGCTCGCCCTGTTCGTGCGCAGGCAGCGGCGGCGCGAGCACCCGCTGATCGACATGCGGCTGTTCTCGCGGGCCGCGTTCTCCACCTCCGTCGGCTGCATCGTCATCGCCATGCTGGCCCTGGTCGGCCTTGAGCTGATCGCGGTCCAGTACCTCCAGCTCGTCCTCGGACTGAGCCCGCTGGAGACCGGCCTTCGGATGCTGCCGCTCACCTTCGCCGCCATGGCCGCGGGCGTCCTCGGCTCGTCGAACCTGCGCCGCGTCGGGCCGCGCCGGATGGTCAGCTTCGGGTTCACGCTCACCGCGGGCGCGGTCCTGCTGCTGTGTCTGATGGGCGACCACGACCGGCCGTGGCTGCTCGGCACCGGGTTCATACTGCTCGGCTTCGGCTTCCAGTCGACCCTGTTCGGGGCGTACGAGTCGATGCTGACGGAGGCGCCGGCGGACGACGCGGGGGGCGCGGCGGCGATCGGCGAGACCTCGTACCAGCTCGGCGCGGGCATGGGCATCGCGCTTCTCGGCTCCGTCATGAACGCGGCGTACTCGCCCGGGCTCGCGCGTGTTCCCGGGGTGCCGGCGGCGACGAGTGAGGCGGCGGGGCACTCACTGGGGGAGGCGTACGGGCTCGCCGAGCGGCTCGGGGGGTCGGCGGGGGCGGCGCTGCGGGCGGCCGCGCGGGGGGCGTTCGTGCACGGGCTGCATGTGACGCTGGTCGTCAGCGCGGTTCTGCTGCTGCTCGGTGCGGGGGCGGCGTTGCGGCTTCCTCGCCGGATGGATTGTGAGGAGGGGGGTTCCGGTGCGGATGCGGGTTCTGGCGCGGGTTCTGGTGCCGGGGCTGGTTCCGGTGCCGGGGCTTCGGCTGAGGCGGGGGAGCCTTCTCGGCGGCGGTCTTCGGTCGTGTGACCTGGGGAGTCGGGGCCGGGGGCGCCGTATGGGGTGAGCGGTGCTGTGGTGTGGGGGCGTCCCGTTGTGGGGTCTAGTGCCGCGCCGTGGGGGTTCTCGCGCAGTTCCCCGCGCCCCTGGGGGGCGTTCACCTGAGGGGTTCTGCCGTGGGGGGGGCGGGTGCGTCCGGGCGGGGCCGGACGTACGCACCCTTCCACCCGCCGGGCAGGCGCTCAGCTCTGGTTGAAGAAACCGTCCTGCTGGCTCGTGGCGTCCCGTCCGGACACGATTTCCGTGTCCGCGGGGGACAGCAGGAAGACCCGGGTGGCGACCCGGTCGATCGAACCGCGCAGACCGAAGATCAGGCCCGCGGCGAAGTCGACGACGCGCTTGGCGTCGGCCGGCTCCATCGCCGTGAGGTTCATGATCACCGGAACGCCGTCCCGGAACATCTCCCCGATCCGGCGGGCGTCCCGGAAGCTGTCCGGGGTCACCGTGCCGATCCGGCGGCCCTGCTCCTCCGCCTGCTCCTCCGCGACCTTCACGCGCGGGTCCGTCACCCATGCGTCGCCGGGCTCGGGTCCTTCGGCGTACTCGTCGTCGTAGTAACGCTCGTCATCGTTGTCGTCGACGAGGCCAAGCCAGGCACTCGCCTTGCGCACCGATCCCATGGACGCCTCCTCTCACAGCGGTTCCTCTGCGTTCCGCACGTCGTGCATCCCCAATGTTCGTCCATGATGCAGATGCCGCGCCAAGTGGATAGTCGCCGCGCGGGGTTTTCGTGACGGTACTGGTGCACAGTCAACACGCTGTGGCCCCCGCGTTCCCAAGGGCTGTACGGGGTACGCCTGCTGACCAGGAGTGAAATATTATTCTTCACGGCATTTGGGGGACGCTCACGGCGTACGGGTGAACCCGGGGGCGTGCAGGGGGTTCGGGGCGCATCGGTACGCGGTCGGTACGATGCCGGGGTTCTTTTCGCCGGTCGGCGTGTCGCGGCGGGGGTGACGGGGGTCACGCCCGGTTGACACGCCGTCATCCGACGCACGGGGGAGTCGCTTTGTTCGGAATGGTCCGACCTTGTAGTCATCGGCTCGGTGACGCGCTCAAGACGCAGTGGATGGCGCACCTGTGCGGCCTGTGTCTGGCGCTGCGCGGCGACCACGGGCAGTTCGCCCGCGTCGTCACCAACTACGACGGGCTGCTCATCTCCGTACTGACGGAGGCTCAGGCCGAGCGGCCCGGCGCGGACAACTGGCGTAGACAGGCCGGACCCTGCCCGCTACGCGGTATGCGCACCGCGTCCGTCGCGCGGGGTGAGGGCGCCCGGCTCGCCGCCGCCGTGTCGCTGGTGCTGGCGTCGGCCAAGGTCCGCGACCACGTCGACGACCGGGACGGCGTGTTCGGGCGGCGGCCGGTGGCCCTCGCCGCGCGCCGGGTCGCCGCGAGCTGGGGGCGGGCCGGCGCCCGTACGGCCGGGGACGTCGGCTTCGACACGGCCGTGCTGCTCGACGCGGTGGACCGGCAGGCCGGCGTCGAGGCGCTCGCCGGGCCCGGCACGTCCGTGCTGAGCGTGACCGAGCCGACCGAGACCGCGACCGCCGCCGCCTTCGCGCACACCGCCGTCCTCGCGGGCCGCCCGCACAACGCGGCGCCGCTCGCCGAGGCGGGCCGCCTGTTCGGGCGGCTCGCGCACCTCCTGGACGCGGTCGAGGACCAGGAGGCCGACCGGGCGGCAGGGGCGTGGAACCCGCTGACCGCGACCGGCACCAGCACCGCCGAGGCCCGCCGCCTCGCCGACGACGCCCTGCACGGCATCCGGCTCGCGCTGCGCGAAGTGGAGTTCGTGGACGGGCGGCTCGCGCATCTGCTCCTCGCGCACGAGCTGCGGCGGTCGGTGGACCGGGCGTTCGGCACCGGGGCGTGCGGGCACGCGGGCGGGCACGCGGACGGGGGTGGCGAGGGCCACGGGCCGGGCGCAGGGCAGGGGCCCGGGTCCGGTGGGTGGGCGCCGACCGGGGCGCCGGGCAGCCCGTACGTGCCGTCCGGTTCGGGAGCGTACGCGCCGAACGACGCGTACTCGTCGAACAATCCCTACGGGGGCGGCGGCAATCCCTATGGGGGCGGCGGCTTCGGTGGTCCCGGTGGGCCGGGTGGTCCCGGTGGTCCCGGTGGGCCGGGTGGGTCCGGGGGTGGGCCGTCGTTCCAGCCGGGCAAGCGCGGGTTCTTCGCCGGGTGCGCCGCCGCGATCGGGCTGTGCTGCACGTGCAAGGTGTGCTGCGCCGACGAGTTCGAGGGCCCCTGGTCGCGCAAGAAGCGGGAGGGCTGGTGCGGCAACTGCGACGGCTGCGACTGCTCGTGCTGCGAGGCGTGCTCGTGCTGTGAGTGCTGCGAATGCTGTAGCTGCTGCGACTGCGGCTGAGCGGGCCGCCGGGCGCGCCCGCGGCCCGGCGGCCCGGCGGGTCAGTTCCGCAGCTCCGGCGGGGAGATCCGGGAGCGGCCGACGGCCGAGGGGGTCGTGCCCCACTTCTTCAGGATCTTCGCGTACGTGCCGTCGGCGATCAGGTCGTCGACGGCCTTGCGGAACGCCGGGGCCAGCGGGGTGCCCTTCTTGAACGCGAAGCCGACGTCGAGCCGGTGGAACTCGTTGAGGAAGCGCAGCCCCCGCTGGTGGGCGACGCCGTAGCGCAGCCCGTTGATCGTGCTCATCAGCACGTCCGAGCGGCCCTGCTGCAACGACGACCAGGCCGCGCCCGACTCCGCGTACGTCCGCACGCTGTACGGCTTCTTGCCGGCCTTCGCGCACTGGCCCTTGTTCTCCTCCAGGGTCGCCTCGAAGGTCGTGCCCGCGCCCGTGGCGACGTTCAGGCCGCACAACTGCGTGAGGCTCGTGACCTTCTTCAGATCGCTGTCCTCGCGTACGGCGAAGCCCTGGCCGTCGTTGATGTACGTGACGAAGTCCAGCGTCTTGCGGCGCTCGTCGGTGACGCCGAAGTTGCCGGTGCCGACGTCGTACTTGCCGCTGTCGAGCGCGGGCAGGATCGCCTCGAAGCCGGCGACCTCGCGGCGCAGCTCGATGCCGAGGACCTTGGCGACCGCGTCGGCGAAGTCGATGTCCTGCCCGACGACCGTCTTGCCGTCGGGCAGATAGGCGGAGCCGGGCGGGGTGCCGCCGACGCTCGCCGCGAGGGTCAGCCGGCCCTTCGCGCGGACGTCTGCGGGGAGCAGCCGGGCCGCCGCCGGGTCCTTCTTGACCGACGCCACCACGTCCCGCGTCGGCAGCTTGTCGCTCGCGGCGGCTCCGGCGGGCGCCGCGTCGGTGCCGCCGCCCGAACCGCAGGCGGTCAGCCCGAGAGCGGCGACGGTGAGCAGCGCGAACGTGGAGGTGAGCGTGGAGGAGCGCATGGCGGCGAGGCCCTTCGGTGACGACGAGGGAACAGGGTGGCGCGGGCGGACACGGCGAGGGGAGGGGGCGGCGCGAGGTGAAGGCGGGGCGGAGAGATGGCGGGCGGAGATGCGGCGGACGGGACGGGCGGTGAGGGAGTCGGGCGCAGGGTGAAGGGAGGGTGAGAGAGGAGGCCGTCGCGGATGCACGGGCGTACGGACTTACGGGCGTAGGGAAGTGCGGGCGCGCCGGAGCGCTGGAGCGCGGGACGGGACGAGCCGCCGTACGACGAGGACGTGCCGAACGCCTGAGATACGTACGGGAGTTGACGCGTCATGCCGGGGAGCGCGGCACCCGCCGGTGAAGGCGGGCGTCGCCCCTGACGACGCGTACGTAGCGGACCAGAGGTCGACGGAATCGAGGCTCAGCGGCTCAGGGCTCAGCGGAGGTTCAGGGCTCAGCGATCAGAGACCGACGCGGCGGAGCGCACGAGAACGCGTCGAGAAATCGAGCACCAAAGAGACCGCAGGGCGCCGGCCGACACGGGCGTGCCGGGGCGGATCAGGGCGTCAACAAGACGCGGACCACACTCGACCGAAGTCGATGTGGGAGCGCGTGACCAGCCACTGCTGCGGATGCATGGGCACAAGTGGAACAGGCATCCGGTTTCCCGTCAACTCACTTGAGACGCACGGCTCATAGTGTGGACAGCCTTGACAGCGGCCCTGAACGGCCCCTTAATCTCGGGGCGGTACCGCTGCTGAGGGGCTCGGTACCAGGTGTGAAGGCAAGACCGTGCCGGCCTCCGGCACCCGGAGCCTTCCCATGTCCTCAGACACCCTGTCCAAGACCGCGCCGCCCGCAGCGCCCCCGGCCGACGCCGCCGCGCCCCGCGTCGTCCCGAGGCGCCGCACCGGCCAGTGGGCCGCCGCCGTCCTCGTGCTCGCCCTGCTCGGCCTCGCCGTCAACTCCGTCCTGCGCAACGACGCCTTCCAATGGGACGTCGTCGCCGCGTACTTCACCACCTCGGCCGTGCTGCGCGGACTCTGGCTCACCCTGTGGCTGACCGCGCTCGTCATGGCCCTCGGATTCGCCCTCGGCACCCTGCTCGCCGTCATGCGGCTGTCCGCCAACCCCGTGCTGCGCGCGGTCAGTTGGGGATACGTGTGGCTGTTCCGCTCGATGCCGATCCTCGTGCAGCTGCTGTTCTGGTTCAACATCGGCGCCCTGTACCCGCGCGTCCTCGGGGTGCGGACCGTCGACCTGTTCGGGCCGGTCACCGTCGCCGTCGTCGGACTGACCCTGCACGAAGCCGCGTACGCCGCCGAAGTGGTGCGCGGCGGCATCCTCTCCGTCGACCGGGGGCAGATCGAGGCCGCGCAGGCGCTCGGGCTCAGCCGCCTTTGCCGCTGGCGCCGGATCGTGCTGCCGCAGGCCATGCGCTCCATCGTGCCGCCCGCAGGGAACATGCTGATCGGCACCCTCAAGGGCACGTCCATCGTCAGCGTCATCGCCGTGCAGGACCTGCTGTACTCCGTGCAGCTCGTCTACCACCGCACCTACCAGGTCATCCCGCTGCTCCTCGTCGCCACCCTCTGGTACGTCGCCGTGACCTCGCTCTTGAGCGTCGGCCAGTTCTACGTCGAGCGGCACTACGCGCGCGGGACCGGCCGATGAGCGGGCCCCGGCAGTCCCTCGTCATCGTCGGAGCGGGCCCGCGCGGCACCGGCGTACTCGAAAGACTCGGCGCCAACGCACCCGCTTTCGACGGGACTTGGCCGCTCGACATCCATCTCGTCGACCCCTACCCGCCCGGCCCGGGGCGCGTCTGGCGGCAGAGCCAGTCGCCGCTGCTGTGGATGAACTCGCGGGCCGAGGACGTCACCATGTTCACCGACGACACCGTCGAACTCGCCGGACCCGTACGCCCCGGGCCCGCCCTGGACACCTGGGCCGGCCTCGCGCCCGACGCCTTCGCCGACCGCCGTCGCCAGGGCGCCTACCTGCGCTGGGTGTACGAGAAGGCCGTCGCCGCGCTCCCCGCCGGCGTCGTCGTCCACCATCACGCGCGCCGCGCCCTGCGGCTCACCGAGTCCGCCGAAGGCCGCCAGCACGTCTGGCTGGAAGGGCGGCGGCGACCGCTGCCCGCCGACGCCGTCGTCCTCACCCAGGGGCACCTCGACGCCGAACCCGACGCGGAACAGGCCCGGTTGAGCGCGTACGCCGCCCGGCACGGGCTCGCCCATCTGCCGCCCGCGTTCACCGCCGACACCGACCTCGACGTGCTCGCGCCCGGCCAGGACGTGCTCGTACGCGGGTTCGGGCTGGCGTTCGTCGACCTCATGGTGCTGCTCACCGAGGGGCGCGGCGGGCGCTTCGACGGGGACCGGTACCTGCCGTCAGGGCGCGAGCCCGTCCTGCACGTCGGCTCCCGGCGCGGCGTCCCCTACCACGCCAAACTCGGCTACGACGGGGGCCTCGACGGGCAGCCGGCGCCCCCGCTGCCGCGCTTCCTCGGGCCCGCCGAGATCGACCGGCTCCTCGCCCGCCCCGGCGGGTTCGACTTCCGCCGTGACGTATGGCCGCTCGTCGCCAAGGAACTCGGGTACGCGCACTACCACCGCCTCTTCGCCGCCCACCCCGAGCGGACCCGGGGCACCTGGGGCGCCTTCGAGCGGGCGTACGCCGCCGCCGACCCGCTCGGGCCCGCGCTCCAGGCGCTGGTCACCGCGCAGGTGCCGGACCCCGGCGACCGGCTCGACCTCGCCGCCCTCGACCACCCCCTCGACGGCGTCCGGTACGCCACGCCCGACGCCCTCCAAGGCGGACTGCGCGCCTACGTCGAAGCGGACCTGGCCCGCCGTCAGAACCCGGCGCACAGCCCCGACTTGGCGGTGTTCCGCGCCCTGCTGTCCGTCTACGGGCAACTCGTCCGGCTCGGCGACATCGGCCCCTGGTGGCACGGCTTCTTCAGCTACCTGGCGTCCGGGCCGCCCGCCCCGCGCCTGCGCCGGCTGCTCGCCCTGAACCGGGCCGGTGTCGTGCGCTTCGTCGGCGCCGGGATGCGGGTCACCACCGAGGGCGGGGTCTTCCGGGCCCGCTCCGCGACCGTCCCCGGCGCCGTCGTCGACGCCCGCGCCCTCGTCGAGGCCCGCCTGCCGCAGCCCACGCCCGCCCTGGTCCGCGACGACCTGCTGCGCGGCCTGTTCGCCGAGGGCGCCCGCGCCACCCCCGGCGGGCTGCTCGCCGTCGATCCCGCCGACGGGCGTGTGCTGCTGCGCGGCGGCGGCGCCCATCCGCGCCGGTTCGCGCTCGGGCCGCACACCGACGCGCGGGGCGCGGGAGCGTTCACCCGGCCCCGGACGAACAGCCCGGCGTTCCGGCAGAACGACGCGACCGCGCGGGCGGTCCTGACGCTGCTGCGCGCCGCCCGCCCCTCCTGTCCCACGGGTACTACGGCTCCGGCCGGTGCCACGGTTTCCTCCGGTCCTACGGCTCCCGGCGGCTCCCGCACCGTCACGGTCGGCGGCGACCTCTGACGCCGCTTCCGCCGCCCCGGGGCCCGTCCAACGCCCCGACCCACCCGCCCACGCCTCCCCCTAGGAACCCGCATGTCCCTGACCAGTGATCCTCCGCTCGGCACGCCCGCCGCCACCTCCGCCACCGCCACCTCCGCCACCTCCGACCCCGCCGCGCCGCCCGGCGCGCCCGGCGTCCCCGACGATCCGGCCGGGCTGCGCGTCGTCCCCGTACGCCACCCCTGGCGCTGGGTCGCCATCGCCGTGACCGCCGTCCTGCTGGCCCAGTTCATCCACGGGCTCGCCACCAACCCCGGCTGGGAGTGGGAGGTGTTCGCGCGGTTCTTCACCGCCGAGGTCATCCTCAAGGCCGTCTGGACGACCCTCCAACTCACCTTCTACGGAACAGCGCTGGGCTTCGCCCTCGGCATCGTCATCGCCTTCATGCGGCTGTCGCGCAGCCGGTTCCTGCGGACCGTCGCCTTCGGCTACATCTGGGCGTTCCGCTCGATCCCGCTCATGGTGCAACTGCTGTTCTGGTTCAACCTGGCCTACCTCTACAAGAAGGTGCAGTTCGGCATCCCCTTCGGGCCCGGCTTCTTCGCCTTCGACACGATGGGCCTCGTCGGCGCCATGAGCGCCGCCGTCCTCGGGCTCGCCCTGCACCAGGCCGCGTACGCCGCCGAGATCGTGCGCGGTGGCGTACTGGCCGTGGACAGCGGCCAGTTGGAGGCGGCGGCCGCCCTCGGCATCCCCCGGCTGCGGCAGATCCGGCGGATCGTGCTGCCGCAGGCGATGCGCTCGATCCTGCCGAACGCCGCCAACGAGGTCATCTCCCTCTTCAAGGGCACCTCGATCGTCTCCGTCATGGCGATCGGCGAACTCTTCTACCAGGTGCAGGTCGTCTACGGCCGCAACGGGCGCGTCGTGCCCCTGCTGATGGTCGCCACCGCCTGGTACATCCTCCTGACCAGCGCCCTCTCCGTACTCCAGCACTACGTGGAGCGGCACTTCGCGAAAGGTTCCGTGCGATGACCGCCATGGTCGACATCACCGCCGTCCACAAGAGCTTCGGCCCGCTGCACGTCCTGCGCGGCATCGACCTGCGGGTGCGCGCCGGCGAGGTCACCGTCGTCCTCGGCCCGTCCGGCTCCGGCAAGTCCACGCTGCTGCGCGCCATCAACCACCTGGAGAAGGTGGACAGCGGCTGGATCAGCGTCGACGGCGCGCTCGTCGGCTACCGCCGCGCCAAGGACAAGCTGTACGAGCTGCGCGAACGCGAGATCCTCAAGCAGCGCACGCGGATCGGGTTCGTCTTCCAGAACTTCAACCTCTTCCCGCATCTGACCGTGCTGGAGAACATCATCGAGGCGCCCGTCTCCGCGCTCGGCCGCCCGCGCGCCGACGCCGCCGAGGCCGCGCGCCGCCTCCTGGAGCGGGTCGGGCTCGCCGACAAGGCCGACGCCTACCCGAAGCAGCTCTCCGGCGGCCAGCAGCAGCGCGTCGCCATCGCCCGCGCGCTCGCCCTGGAGCCGAAGCTGCTCCTGTTCGACGAGCCGACGTCCGCGCTCGACCCGGAACTCGTCGGTGAAGTCCTCGACGTCATCAAGGACTTGGCCCGCCAGGGCACCACGATGATCGTCGTCACGCACGAGATCGGCTTCGCCCGCGAGGTCGCGGACACCGTCGTCTTCATGGACGAGGGCCGCATCGTCGAGCAGGGCGCCCCCGCCGACGTCCTGGACGCGCCCCGCGAGGAGCGCACCAAGGCGTTCCTCTCCAAGGTCCTGTGACCCGCCGGCTCCAAGACCCGGTGACCCGCCCGGGCCACGGCCCCCTCTCCCGTACGTCAGTCTGCCGCCCCTACCGAACCATCCACCCCTACCGAACCAGGAGTACGTCCATGCTCTCCCGCCGCACCCTCGCCGCGTCCGTCGCCGCCCTCGCCCTCGCACCCCTGCTCAGCGCCTGCGGAGGTGACAGCGACGCCGCCACCGGCACGGGCGGCGCCGCCGGCGCCAAGAAGGTCGGCCACATCAACATCGGGCCCGACCAGCACCGCATCCGCGCCAAGAAGGTCGCCGCCGTCGCCGCCCTCGTACCGGCCTCGGTCCGCGCGCGCGGCACGCTCAACCTCGGGCAGAGCGCCGACGCCTCCCCGCCGCTCGGCTTCACCGCCACCGACGACAAGACCCGTATCGGCGTCGAACTCGACCTCGCCACCCTCGTCGCCGACACCCTCGGGCTCAAGCTCAAGGAGAACGTGGTGAGTTGGGAGAACCTGTTCGTCGGCCTCGACAGCGGAAAGTTCGACGCCGTCTTCTCCAACGTCACCGTCACCGAGGAGCGCAAGGAGAAGTACGACTTCGCCACCTACCGCCTCGACAACATCGCCTTCGAGGCGAAGAAGGGCACGGACTGGCGGGTCAAGGGGCCGAAGGACGTGGCAGGCAAGACCATCGCCGTCTCCTCCGGCACCAACCAGGAGAAGATCCTCCTCGACTGGAGCGCGCAGGACGAGAAGGCCGGCCTGAAGCCGGTGGACGTCAAGTACTTCCAGAAGGACACCGACTACTACCTAGCCCTCCAGTCCGGCCGCATCGACGGCTACCTCGGCCCGAGCCCGTCCGTCGCCTACCACGTCGCCTCGGCGGGCCAGACGCGCATCATCGGCACGCTCTCCGGCGGCGGCGCCGAGGTCCAGGGGAAGATCGCCGCCACCACCAAGAAGGGCAGCGGCCTCGTCGACGCGTACGCCGCCGCCCTCGACCACCTCATCCAGGACGGCTCGTACGGCAAGGTCCTCAAGCGGTGGGGGCTCAGCAGCGAGGCCGTGCCCAAGTCGGAGATCAACCCCAAGGGGCTGCCCAAGCCCAAGTCCTGAACCGTGGGCGGCAGTTCGCCGCCCCTCCCGTACGTCCGGTCCGCCCCCGCGCACAGAGAGGTCCACCCCACCGATGACCAGCAGCCCCGGCCGGGGCCCGCTCCACCTCGCCGCGGCCGTCGATCTCCCGGGACGCGCGCCACGTGAGGACGGGCCGTATCTGGACCTCGTCCGGCTCGCCGAGGACGGCGCGCTCGACTTCGTCACCCTGCACGAGCGGGCGCCGGGCCCGGACAGCGTCGCCGTGCTGTCCCGGCTCGCGCCGCGCACCGCCCGGATCGGGCTCGTGCCCATGGGCGTCCCGCCGTCCGCGCGGGCCGCCGTCGCCGCCCTCGACCAGGTCAGCAGGGGCCGCGCCGGATGGGGGCCGGTGCTCGGCCCGTCCGGCGACGAGGAGAGCCGCGCTTTACGCGGGGCCCGCGGCGGGCCCGTCGCGGTCGTCGCCGCGGACCAGGCGGGCGGCGACGGACTCGCCGCCCGCCACGCCGACGTGGCCCTCGTCGCCGCCGCCGACGCCGACCGCCTCACCGCCGTACGCGAGGACCTGCGGCGCGGCGCCGCCGAACACGGCCGGGACCCCGACGCCCTCCGCGTCCTCGCCGCCCTGCGCATCGACCTGACCGGCGGCGAGCACAGCGCCCTGCCCGGCCACGGCGGCGGCCCGCTGCCCACCGGCGCGGGCCCGCTGTACCGGGGCGGGCCCGTGGACCTCGCCGACCTCGTCACCGACTGGCACCGCAGAGGCGCCGCCGACGGCTTCCACCTCACCCCGCTCGACCCGCGCCGCGACCTGGAACGTCTGGTCAACGCGACGGTCCCGTTACTCCAGCACCGCGGCCTGTTCCGCACGTTCTACCCGGGCGCCACCCTCGGGGAGCACCTGGGCCTCGCCCGGCCCGGGGCCCGCCGGTACGCCACCGCGGGCCCCCGCGTCTGACCCCCGCCCCACACCCCGTACCGGAAGGACCCCTGAGCATGAGTGACGACGCCTTCGCCGACTGGAAGCAGTGGCACGAGGAGCGCACCGCCGCCGTCGCCGCGCCCCACGGACCGCTCTCCCTCGTCGGGACGCACTGGCTCGCCGACCATCCGGAGGGCCGACTTCCGGCCATCCCCGGGCACTGGCGCGCCGAGGGCGACGCCGTCGTGGTGCGCGCCGCCGCGGCCGACGCGCTGCGCGCCGATGGCGCCCCCGTCGTCGGCGAACACCGGCTGCCCGCCGACGCCACCGTCACCCTCGGCGCCCGCCGCCTCACCGTCATCCTCCGCGAAGGACTGTGGGCCGTACGGGACTTCGACCCGGCCGCACCCGCCCGCACCGCCTTTCTGCACGCGGGCGGCATCGACGCCACGCCCTACGACCCGCGCTGGGCGGTCGCCGGGCACTACACCCCGTACGCCGAAGCACGCCCGGTCCGCGTCGAGAACGCCGACGGCGTCGAGCGCGGTCTCGCCCTCGCCGGAGAGCTGGCCTTCACGCTCGACGGCCGTACGCACACGCTGCGCGTGGCACGCCAGGGCGACGGGCCGCTGTGGGCCGTCTTCGCCGACGCCACCAGCGGGCGAAGCAGCTTCCGGTTCCGTTTCCTGCATCCGCCGGTGCCCGGCGCGGACGGCTCGACGACCGTCGACCTGAACCGCGCAGTGCTGCCGAGCTGCGCCTTCGCCGACCACTTCGCCTGCCCGTTCCCGCCGCCGGGCAACACGCTGGACGTGGCCGTCGAGGCGGGAGAACGGAACCTGAGGGGCCTGCCACGCGTCTGACAAAGATGGCCCCGAGTGGCGGAAGTCCGAAAGGCGCCCTTGTGCGGGGTAGTTGAGAGCCCGAATACTCCCGAGCAGCGCTTGTCAGGGCCACGGCGTGTTCGTAATCCGGACTCCCGGCGCCCGGCCCTGGCTGCGCCTCACGGGCCCCGACCCCACGCGGGCCCCCGACTTCCCTCGGGAGGAACGACCAGTGAGGAACAAGCGCACCACCCCCCGCGTCGCAAGACGGACCCGGCTGATCGCCGCGGGTTCCGGTTTCCTGGCGGCGGCCGCGTTCGCCGTCCCGTCCGCCCACGCGGCCGACGCGCCGCAGACGTTCAGCGCCACCGAGCTCGCCCGGACCAGTGACGCGGTGCGCGGCGCCGACGTCGCCGGCACCGCGTGGGCCGTCGACGCCAAGACCAAGCAGGTCGTCGTCACCGTCGACAGCACGGTCACCAAGGCGGAGATCAACAAGATAAAGAAGGAGGCCGGCGCCGATGCGGGCGCGCTGAAGATCGAGCGCACGCCCGGCACCTTCAAGAAGCTGATCTCCGGCGGCGACGCGATCTATGCGAGTAGCTGGCGCTGCTCGCTGGGCTTCAACGTCCAGGACAACAGCGGGAACTACTACTTCCTGACCGCCGGTCACTGCACCGACGGCGCGGGCACGTGGTGGTCCAACTCCGCGCACTCCACGACGCTGGGCACCACCGCGGGCTCCAGCTTCCCCGGCAACGACTACGGCATCGTGCGCTACACGAACAGCTCGGTCGCCAAGTCCGGCGCGGTCGGCAGCCAGGACATCACCAGTGCGGCCACGCCGTCCGTCGGTACGACGGTCACGCGGCGCGGGTCCACCACCGGGATCCACAGCGGGCGGGTCACCGCGCTCAACGCCACCGTGAACTACGGCAACGGTGACATCGTCTCCGGGCTCATCCAGACCACGGTCTGCGCCGAGCCGGGGGACTCCGGCGGGCCGCTGTACGGGGGGTCCACCGCGTACGGGCTCACCTCCGGTGGTAGCGGGAACTGCACGTCCGGCGGTACGACGTTCTTCCAGCCGGTGACCGAGGCGCTCTCCGCTTATGGGGTGCATGTGTACTGACCTTGTGGTCAGTGGGCCGTTCTTCTTGCGGCAGTGAGTGTGCCGGTCCCTGTTCGGGTCGGTGACGGAGCCCTTGTCCGGGGTGTTCTTCTTCCGGGCGGGGGCTCTTGTCTTGGGGATTGATTGGGCCTTTCAGGCCCCCCGGTGTGGGTTGTTTCTTCGGGTGCTGCGCCGTCGGGGCCGGGCGCGCAGTTCCCCGCGCCCCTGGGGGGTTGGGGTGGGCCCATGTTGTTTTGTGGGGGGGGTGTGGGAGTGCTGTGCGCGGTTCCTCGCGCCCCTGGGGGTGTCTGTGGGGAGGGAAATCGGACAGGACTAGTCCTTACCGGGTGCTGTGAGGGGTGTGCGGGGGGTGTTTGCAAAGGGGATGCGCAGGAGGTGGGAGTGGGGCCGGAGGGGGTCGCGGGGTGGGGGAGAAGGGGAGGGCGGGCGTCCTGAACTCGGCCTTGTGGGGCCGCAGGGGCGGTCGGGATAGTGGGCGCGTCAGCCTCACGGAACGGGCCCACCCCACATCGGGCCTGTTCCGAACCCCCCACAGGAGGACGTGAGTTGAAGCACCGACGCATACCCAAGCGGCGTGTCGCCCTGGCCGGGGCCACCGTCGCCGCCCTGGCCGCCGCGGGCATCACCTTCCAGACTGCGAACGCCAGCACCGAGACTCCGGCGCCCGCCCCGCGGACCCTGTCCGTCGCCAAGGCCGGAAACCTCGCATCGAGTCTCACCAAGGACCTCGGCGCCGACGCGGCCGGCACGTACTACGACGCCTCCGCCCGCCACCTCGTGGTCAACGTCCTGAGCGCGGACGCCGCCAAGGCGGTCGAGGCGGCCGGCGCGCGGGCCAGAGTCGTCCGCAACTCGCTCGCCGCGCTCACGAGCGCCCGTACGACGCTGAAGGACCACGCCACCATCCCGGGCACGTCCTGGGCCACGGACCCCGCCACCAACAAGGTCGTCGTCACCGTCGACCGCACGGTCCGCGGCGCCGCACTCGCCAAGCTGACCCGGGTGGTCGACGGGCTCGGCGCCAAGGCCGAACTCAAGCGCAGCAAGGGGGAGTTCAAGCCCCTGATCGCGGGCGGTGACGCCATCAGCGGGGGCGGCGGCCGATGCTCCCTCGGCTTCAACGCCGTCAAGGGCGGCCAGCCGTACTTCCTCACCGCCGGTCACTGCACCGAGGCCATCTCCACCTGGTCCGACTCCAGCGGCAAGCAGATCGGCGCCAACGAGCGGTCCAGCTTCCCGGACAACGACTTCGGGCTCGTGAAGTACACCGCCGACGTGGCCCACCCGAGCGAGGTGAACCTGTACGACGGGTCCACGCAGAAGATCACCAAGGCCGGTGAGGCGACCGTCGGCATGAAGGTCACCCGCTCCGGCTCCACCACCCACGTGCACGACGGCACGGTCAAGGGCCTGGACGCCACCGTGAACTACGGCAACGGCGACATCGTCAACGGGCTCATCCAGACCGACGTCTGCGCCGAGCCCGGCGACAGCGGCGGCTCCCTCTTCTCGGGGGACACGGCGATCGGCCTCACCTCCGGCGGCAGCGGCGACTGCACATCGGGCGGTGAGACGTTCTTCCAGCCGGTGACGGAAGCGCTCTCCGCGACCGGCGCGCAGATCGGCTGACACCCCGCACGGCACGGGGGAGGGGCACCTCACACAGGCGGGGTGCCCCTTTTCCGGGAATTTCTTGTGAAAACTTTCACAAGCGCACCAGGTCTTTAGGCCCTCAGTAAAACCGCAGGTGGGAGGGTGTGTTGCAGGCTCCGTAAAGGCTCCGCGGGGACTTTCGGCCTGCTTGCCGGGGTCCTTCTCCGCTGCCTTCGGCGGGCGCGGAGGTGTGGAATTGAGGCATCAGATAAAAGGTGCGGAAAAAGGAGCCTGCCGTGGAGACCGAGGGCATGGTCGACGAACTCGTGGAAGGCGCGCTCAAGGCGCTGGAGAGGTTCGAGACGTACGACCAGGAGCAGGTGGACCACATAGTCAAGAAGGCGTCGCTCGCGGCGCTGGCCCACCACGGGGACCTCGCCAAGGCCGCCGTCGAGGAGACCGGGCGCGGCCTGTTCGAGGACAAGGCCGTCAAGAACCTCTTCGCCTGCGAGCACGTCGTCAACTCGATGCGCGGGCTGAAGACCGCGGGTGTCATCTCCCGCGACGAGATCAACGGCATCACCGAGATCGCCGAGCCCGTCGGCGTGATCTGCGCGATGACCCCTGTCACCAACCCCACGTCGACGACCGTCTTCAAGGCGCTGATCGCGCTGAAGACCCGTAACCCGATCATCTTCGCGTTCCACCCGAGCGCTCAGAAGTGCTCCGCCGAGGCCGCGCGCATCGTGCGGGACGCGGCGGTCGCGGCCGGGGCGCCGGAGAACTGCGTGCAGTGGATCGAGCAGCCGTCCATGGAGGCCACCGGGCAGCTCATGCACCACGACGGCGTCTCCACCATCCTCGCCACCGGCGGCAACGCGATGGTCAAGGCCGCCTACTCGTGCGGCAAGCCGGCCCTCGGCGTCGGCGCGGGCAACGTCCCCGCGTACGTCGCCAAGGACGCCAAGCTCCAGCGCGCCGTCCACGACATCGTGCTCTCCAAGGCGTTCGACAACGGCATGATCTGCGCCTCCGAGCAGGCCGTCATCTTCGACCAGGAGGTGTACGAGGCGGGCGTCGCGGAGCTGAAGCGGCTCAAGGCCCATGTGCTGACCGCCGCCGAGAAGACCAAGGTCGAGGAGTTCGTCTTCGGCACCACCGCCTACGGCACGGACTGCGCGGGCGCCAAGCTGAACGCCGACGTCGTCGGCCGGCCCGCGGCCTGGATCGCCGAGCAGGCCGGGTTCGAGGTCCCCGCCGACACCTCCGTCCTGGTCGCCGAGTGCGCCGAGGTCGGCCCGTCCGAGCCGCTCACCCGCGAGAAGCTCTCCCCGGTCCTCGCCGCCCTGAAGGCGAGCGACACCGAGCACGGGCTGACGCTGGCCGCGCGGATGGTCGAGTTCAACGGGCTCGGGCACTCCGCCGCCATCCACACCGAATCCACGGAACTGGCCGAGGAGTTCGGCCGCCGGGTCAAGGCCGTGCGCGTCATCGTCAACTCGCCGTCCACCTTCGGCGGCATCGGCGACGTCTACAACGCCTTCCTCCCCTCCCTCACCCTCGGCTGCGGCAGCTACGGCCACAACTCGGTGTCCAACAACGTCTCGGCGGTCAACCTCGTCAACATCAAGCGGATCGGACGGCGCAACACCAACATGCAGTGGTACAAGATCCCGCCGAAGATCTACTTCGAGCGCAACGCCGTGAAGTACCTCGGCGAGATGGCCGACGTCTCCCGCGTCACGATCGTCACCGACCGGACGATGGGCGAGATCGGCTTCGTGCAGCGGGTCACCGACATCCTCAACTCCCGCCAGAGCCCGGTCACCGTGCAGGTCATCGACAACGTCGAGCCCAACCCGGAGCTGGCCACCGTGCAGGCGGGCGCCGCGGCCATGCGGGACTTCCGGCCGGACACCATCGTCGCGCTCGGCGGCGGCTCCCCGATGGACGCCGCGAAGATCATGTGGCTGATGTACGAGCACCCGGAGGTCGAGTTCGCGGACACGAAGGAGAAGTTCTTCGACATCCGCAAGCGGGCCTACACGTTCCCGCAGCTCGGCGAGAAGGCCAAGCTGGTCGCCATCCCGACCACGTCCGGCACCGGCTCGGAGGTCACGCCCTTCGCCGTCATCTCGGACCCGGCCGCCGCCCAGAAGTACCCGCTGGCCGACTACGCGCTGACCCCGAACGTGGCGATCATCGACCCGATGCTGCCGATGAACCTGCCGCCGACCGTCACCGCCGACTCCGGCTTCGACGCGCTGACCCACGCCACGGAGGCGTACGTCTCGGTCTACGCGAACGACTTCACCGACGGCCAGTGCCTCCAGGCCATCAAGCTCATCTTCGAGAACCTGGAAGCGTGCGTGAAGGAGGGCGCGAAGAACCCCGAGGCGCGCGAGAAGATGCACAACGCGTCCACGATCGCGGGCATGGCCTTCGCCAACGCCTTCCTCGGGCTCGTCCACGCGATGGCGCACACCCTGGGCAACACCTTCCACGTCGCTCACGGCCGCACCAACGCGCTGCTCCTGCCGCACGTCATCCGGCACAACGGCACGGTCGCGTACAAGGCGACCCCGTGGCCGAAGGCCGAGACGTACCGGGCGCCGGAGCGGCTCCAGGAGATCGCGCGGATGCTGGGCCTGCCCGCGTCGACCCCGCAGGAGGGTGTCGAGTCGTACGCCAAGGCCATCGAGGAACTGCGCGAGCGGTGCGGCATCCCGGCCTCCTTCCAGGCCGAGGGCGTCGAGGAGCAGGCGTTCCTGGACGCGCTGCCGCAGCAGGCGATGAACGCCTACGCCGACCAGTGCGCGCCCGCCAACCCGCGGATGCCGATGATCGACGACATGCAGCAGCTCATGCGGCAGGCGTACTACGGCAACGCCGAGGGCACCCCGGCCGCCTGACCGGCCACCGCAGCACGGCGACGCCCCGCCCCCTCTTCGCAGGGGGCGGGGCGTCGCCGTAGCGGCATGAGGGGGGTCAGGGCTCCGCGAGTTCCGGCGGGGTCAGGAAGCGGCCCATCGGGAGGACCGGGCGCCCCCACGTGGACGCCATCACCTGCCCGGCCAGCAGATACAGCGCGCCGGCCGTCGCGCCGAGGCCCGACCAGCCCGCGACCCGGTTCCAGCCGACCAGGCCCGTGAAGCCGTTGCAGGTCATCGCCACGAAGACGACGAGTACGCAACTGAAGGTGAGCAGCAGCACCAGATGGATGCGCCAGCTCGCCAGCCACAGCACGAACACGACGAAGACCCAGGGCAGCGTGAACAGGCCCATCGCGTCGCCGCGCAGCCCCGGATCGAGCGTGGGCAGCACCCACTGGAGCATCAGCGCCTTCGCCATCCAGAACAGGCCGAAGCCGCCGAAGACCGTCGCGTGCCAGGTGTCGCCGCGCTGCGCCTGGAAGAGGCCGGCGAGGAGCTGGGCGAGCCCGCCGATGAAGAAGCCGACCACGGGCACGTCGGCCGCCGCCAGCTTTTCCGGGAAGACGCCCGCGTCGATGCCGGTGGCGATCATGGTGACGACGATGAAGCCGGTCAGCCCGAGCGGCCCGAGCTGGGCCTGGGCCGTCGGCTCCATGCGCTTGACGGAGACGGCCTGGGCGGCCGGTCCCGTACGGCGGGGCAGGCTCACCCCGAGGCCGCCTCGGTGAGCCCGTCCCGGCCGTGCGCGGCGTGCGCGCCGTGCGACCCGCGCCGCCCGGTGCGCAGGGCCGCCACCAGCATCGTGCCCACGACGCCGACCACGGCCCACCCGGAGAGCACCAGGAGCGAGTGGGTCAGGTCGTTGCCGCGGAAGTAGGCGATCGAGCGGGCCGCCCAGGTGCCCGCGCCCGGCGGCAGCCAGGGCCCGATGGCGTGCCAGAACGGCGGCAGCAGCGGCAGCGGGAACGCGCCGCCCGCGCTCGGGTTGCCCGCGATCACGATGAGCAGGACGGCCAGACCGATGCCGACGACCCCGGTCAGCTCCTCCAGGGCCAGGGTGATCGCGCCGACCGCGAAGGTGACGAGGGCGCCGAGCCCGGCCAGCCCCCAGAAGGAGCCGGGCAGCGCCCCGAGGATCGAGTCGCCGATGATCAGCGAGCCGCCGATGCCGCCCGCGATCGACACCAGGGCCATCGCGCCGAGCCGGATGCCCGCGCGTGCGGGGCTCGCCATCATCGACCCGGCGCTGATCGACATGATCGAGGCGCACAGATAGCCGCCGACGCACCAGCCGACGACGAGATAGAACGACGACAGGCCGTCGAAGTCCTTCGGGGACGCGGGCGCCACGTCGATGGTGCGGACCGTGCGCTGCTGGGCGCCGTCGAGCTTGGTGGTGAGGGTCTGCAGGGCGTTGGACAGGACGGTGCCGCCGCCGGAGGCGACGAGCAGAGTGTCCGTCGTGCCGCGCGGGTCGAGGACGAGGGCTCCGTCGATCTTCCGGTTCAGGATCTGGTCGCGGGCCGTGCGGGCGTCGGCGACCACCCGTGGGTCCAGCGGCGATCCGGGCAGCTTCTCCAGCCGCTGTTTGGTCTGCTGCGCGGCGGCCGGCACCGGGGCGACGACACCGAACGGCACGTCCTTCGGCTTCGGATTGTGCAGCGCCCCCACGTACGACGCGATGAACAGGAGCTGGAGGGCGAGGACGCCGATGACCAGCAGCGCGGCGCGTGGGGTGACGGCGTTCTTGAACTCGGCGGCGAACTTCATGCCCCCACGCTCGGGGCTGGCCCGGGTTCATGCAGGCGGGGTGGGCCGGACGGGTGACGTTCGAGCCGTGTCGTACGCACGTTCGAAAACTGGTCTATGGTGGTGGTGGGGGAGGTGAGACCCGATTGGTTCGAGTGTGCGGGAGGTGCGTGTGCCGGGATTCACGCATCTGCACACCGTGTCCGGGTTCTCCGTGCGGTACGGCGCGAGCCACCCGGAGCGGCTGGCCGAGCGCGCCGCCGAGCGGGGCATGGACGCCCTCGCCCTCACCGACCGGGACACCGTCGCCGGGACCGTCCGGTTCGCCAAGGCGTGCGCCAAGCACGGCGTGCGGCCGCTGTTCGGCACCGACCTCGCGGTCGGCTCCCCGCCGCGCGGCGAGCGCCGGCGCGCGCCCGTGCGCGGCGGCGCCTTCATCGACGAGTCGACACCCCGGGTCACCTTCCTCGCCCGCGACGGCGCCCGCGGCTGGGCCGACCTGTGCCGCATGATCACCGCCGCCCACGCCGACGACGCCCGGGACGTCCGGCTGCCCTGGTCCGCCAACCACGGCGACGGACTCACCGTCCTGCTCGGCCCCGCCTCCGACGTCGGCCGCGCGCTCGCCGCCGGCCGCCCCGACAAGGCCGCCCGCCTCCTCGTCCCCTGGCGCGAGGTGTACGGCGACGCCCTGCGCCTCGAAGCCGTCCACCACGGCAGGAAGGGCACCGGGCCCGGCTCGCTGCGCCTGGCCGCCCGCACCGTCGGCTTCGCCGCCGAACAGGGCGTGCGCCCGGTGCTGAGCAACGACGTCCGCTACGCCGACCCCGGCGCGGGCCCGGTCGCCGACGTCCTCGACGCGGCCCGCAGGCTCGTGCCCGTCGACCCCACCAAGGAACTCGACAGCGGCGAGCGGTGGCTCAAGGGGCCCGACGCCATGCTGCGCGAGGCCGAGCGGATCGTGGAGGCCGCGGGCTTCCGCCGCGACACCGCCGTACGGCTGCTCGAACAGACCGCCGCCACCGCCGCCGCGTGCCTGGTCGACCCCGAGGACGACCTAGGCATCGGCTCCGTGCGCTTCCCCGAGCCCCGGCTCGTCGGCGCCGGGCGCCGCACCGCGCAGCGCGTCCTCGCCTCCCGCGCGACGGCGGGCCTGGTCCGGCTCGGACACGGCGGCGAGCGCGCCTACTGGGAACGCCTCCACCGCGAGCTGGACATCATCGCCCACCACGACTTCGCCTCCTACTTCCTGACGGTCGCCCAAGTCGTGGACGACGTACGGGACATGGGCATCCGGGTCGCCGCGCGCGGCTCCGGCGCCGGCTCCCTCGTCAACCACGCGCTCGGCATAGCGAACGCCGACCCCGTCGAGCACGGCCTGCTCATGGAGCGCTTCCTGTCCAAGCGCCGCTCCGTGCTGCCCGACATCGACATCGACGTGGAGTCCGCGCGCCGCCTGGAGGTCTACCGCGCGATCCTCGACCGGTTCGGCGCCGAGCGCGTCGCCACCGTCGCCATGCCCGAGACCTACCGGGTCCGGCACGCGATACGGGACGTCGGCGCGGCCCTGTCCATGGACCCCGCCGACATCGACCGCATCGCCAAGGCGTTCCCGCACATCCGCGCCCGCGACGCCCGCTCCGCGATGGCGGAACTGCCCGAACTGCGCGAGATCGCGGGCGAGTTCGGCGGCCGTGAGCGGCTGTGGGAGCTGGTCGAGGCGCTCGACGCGCTGCCCCGGGGCGTCGCCATGCACCCCTGCGGCGTCCTGCTCTCCGACGACTCCCTGCTCGCCCGCACGCCCGTCGTGCCCACCAGCGGCGAGGGCTTCCCCATGTCCCAGTTCGACAAGGAGGACGTGGAGGACCTCGGCCTGCTCAAGCTGGACGTGCTCGGCGTGCGCATGCAGTCGGCGATGGCCCACGCCGTCGGCGAGATCGAGCGCGCCACCGGCGAGCACGTCGACCTCGACGACCCGGCCCGGGTGCCGCCGGGCGACCCGAAAACGTACCAGCTCATCAAGTCCGCCGAGACGCTCGGCTGCTTCCAGATCGAGTCGCCGGGCCAGCGCGACCTCGTCGGGCGGCTCCAGCCGGCCACCTTCCACGACCTCGTGGTCGACATCTCGCTGTTCCGCCCCGGCCCGGTCGCCGCCGACATGGTCCGCCCCTTCATCGAGGCCCGCCACGGCCGCGCCCCCGTCCGCTACCCGCACCCCGACCTGGCGGACGCGCTCAAGGAGACGTACGGCGTCGTCGTCTTCCACGAGCAGATCATCAAGATCGTCGACATCATGACGGGCTGCGGCCGCGACGAGGCCGACCGGGTGCGCCGGGGCCTGTCCGACCCCGAGTCGCAGGGGCGCATCCGGTTCTGGTTCGCCCAGCACGCCGCCGCCCGGGGGTACGACGCCGAGACCATCGCCCGTACCTGGGAGATCGTCGAGGCGTTCGGCAGCTACGGCTTCTGCAAGGCGCACGCGGTCGCCTTCGCGGTGCCCACCTACCAGTCGGCCTGGCTCAAGGCCCACCACCCGGCCGCCTTCTACGCGGGGCTGCTCACCCACGACCCCGGCATGTACCCCAAGCGGCTGTTGCTCGCCGACGCGCGCAGGCGGGGGGTGCCGGTGCTGCCGCTGGATGTGAACCGGTCCGCCGTGACCCACCGGATCGAACTGGTGTCCGGTTTCAAGGGGGCGCCCGGCGATGTCTGGGGCATCCGGCTCGCCCTCGCCGACGTCCACGGCATCAGCGAAGCCGAGGCCACCCGCATCGAGGCCGGCCAGCCCTACACCTCCCTGCTCGACTTCTGGGAGCGGGCCCGCCCCAGCAGGCCGCTCGCCGGACGCCTCGCCCAGGTCGGCGCGCTCGACGCGTTCGGCGCCAACCGGCGTGATCTGCAACTGCATCTGACGGAACTTCAGCGCTCCGGCCGGGGCGCGCGCGGGGAGCAACTGCCGCTCGCGGGCGGGCGCGGCACCGCATCCGCCGGACTGCCCGACCTCGGCGACGCCGAACGGCTCAGCGCCGAGCTGGGCGTCCTCGGCATGGACGCCTCCCGCCATCTCATGGGCGACCACGAGCAGTTCCTGCGGGAGCTGGGCGTGGTCTCGGCGCGCAGGCTGCGGGACGCCGAGCACGGGAGCACGGTCCTCGTGGCCGGCGCCAAGGCCGCCACGCAGACCCCGCCCATCCGGTCCGGCAAGCGGGTCGTCTTCACGACCCTCGACGACGGCACCGGCCTCGTGGACCTCGCCTTCTTCGACGACGCGCACGCGGCCTGCGCGCACACCGTCTTCCACTCCTGGCTGCTGCTCGTACGCGGCGAGGTGCAGCGGCGCGGCCCGCGCAGCCTGAGCGTCGTCGGCCACGCCGCCTGGAACCTCGCCGACCTGGTCGAGGTCTACCGGCGCGACGGCCTGGACGAGGTGGCCCGCCGCATGGCGACGCCCCCGGACCCGGAGCCCGCGTCCGAGGCGGCGCCGTCCGCGCCCGAGGCGGGGAGTCCCGGCGGCGGCCGGCGCATCACGCTACCCACCGGGTACGCGATGCATCCGTGGGCCGACCTCAAGCCGCCCGGCGCCGGAGTGCCGGGCGTACGAAGGAAGTTGTGGCACCAGAGTCCGGGAAGCGCGGGGTGAGGAAGGATGAGCACGGTCGATAACGGACCTGTGAGGCACGGGGACCCGGCGGGCGTCGGGGGCGGCGGTGAGGGCGCGGTCCTGTACGTACGGTTCGCCCTCGACGCCGCGCGGGAGGCCGAGCTGCCCCGGCTGCTCGCGCTGCTCGGCGAGTTCAGCCCGGTCGTCCAGGCGCTGCCGCCGGACGCCGCGCTGGTCGATCTGCGCGGCGCCGTACGGTACTTCGGGCAGGGCTCGCGGCGGATCGCCTCGGTGATCCGGGTGCGCGCGGTCGCCCTGTACGGCGTGGAGTGCGTGATCGGCGCGGGACCGGGCCCGATGATCGCGCGGATGGCGGCCAGGGAGGCGCCGCCCGGCACGACGGGCGTGGTCACGGACGTCGCCGGGTTCCTGGAGGGGCAGCCGGTGGCCGCGCTGCCCGGGGTCGGCGCGGCCACCGCCCGCACCCTGTGCGAGTACGGGCTCGACACCGTCGGCCGGGTCGCCGCCGCGCCGCTGTCCACGCTCCAGCGGCTCACCACCGCCCGCACCGGCCGCGAACTCCTCGACAAGGCGCGGGGCGTGGACCGTGAACGGGTCGTGCCGAACGCCGCCGCGCACTCCGTCGCCGCCGAACGCGCCTTCCCCCGCGACGAGGTGGACCCGGCCCGGCACCGCAGGGCGCTGCTCGCCGTCGCCGACGAACTGGGGGCCAGGATGCGGGGCGACGCCCTGGTGTGCCGGGCGCTGACCCTCACCGTGCGCTACGCGGACCGGACCTCGACCGTACGGCGCAAGGTCCTCGCCGAGCCGTCCGCGCACGGCGCCGCGCTGGCCGCGACCGCGTACCGGATGTACGAGGCGCTCGGCCTCCAGCGGGCCCGGGTGCGCGGGGTGTCCCTGCGGGCGGAAGGGCTCGGGGAGGCGGAGGCGGCGGCCCGGCAGCTGAGCTTCGACCCGGTGGACGAGCGGGGCCGGCTCCTGGAGGCGGTGACCGACCGGGCCCGGGCCAGGTTCGGCGCGGGCGTGATCGGCCCGGCGTCCCTGGCGGCCTGACGGGCGCGCGGTCCGGGCCCCGGGGGAGTGTCGGCGGGGGCCCGGACCCGGGGGAGCGCTGGGCGGCGGGATCAGGCGGTGGCGTTGGCCCAGGGCGGGGTGATGCGGGTGCCGTCGGCCAGTTCCGCCTGGAGGCCGACGCGGGTGGTGACCCAGGTGAGCGCGGGCTGCCCGGCGGGGTTCTCGACGGCGAGCGTGCTGCCCGCGTTCACGATCGCGGTGTCGCCCGCCTCCAGCGTGTGGACCGTGCCGTCGAGGGTCAGCCGCAGCGTGCCGGAGAGCAGGTGCAGGATCTCCTCGTGGGTCACGGTGTGCGCGGGCGCGACCGTGCCGGCGGGAATCTCGCCCCGCCAGGCGGCCAGGTCCTCGCTGCCGGTGGCGGGAGTGGCGTACGAGACGAAACGGGCGCCGTGCATCTCGTGGACGACGGCTTCGCGGGCGCGGATCACGGGCATGGGGTCCCCCTGGGACGCGTGACTGGACAAGCTCCTTGTCTATATAGTCAACCTGCTTGACTACTTACGTCAAGGGAGGGTGTTCAATGGCCCGCGTGGAGAACTCCGACGCCCTGGCCCTCGCCGCCGCCCTGCTCAGCGCCGCCGGCGACCTCACCCGGCGCGTCCACGAAGGCGTCCTCGCCCGGGGCTTCGACGGGCTGCGGCCCGCGCACGGCTTCGCCTTCGTGCGGCTCGCGGCCGGTGACGCCACCGCCGGCGACCTCGCCGCCCATCTCGGCGTCACCAAACAGGCCGCCGGTCAGCTCGTCGACGAACTCGTGCGCAAGGGCTACGCGGAGCGCCGCGCCCACCCGCGCGACGCCCGCGCCCGTCTCGTCGTCCTCACCGACCGCGGCCGGGCCTGCACCCGCGCCGCCGAGGAGGCCATCGCCGACGCCGTACGCCCCTGGGCGGACCGCCTCGGCGAGACGGGGGCCCGGGAGCTGGCACGGCAGTTGCTGACCGTCGCCCCCGAAGGGCCCCTGCGCCCCGCCTGGTGACGCTCCGTCAGTGACCGCGCCGGCCGCCCGCCGCGGCCCGCCGCCGCACCGAGGCGAACATGCCCGCGGCGCCGAGCGCGAGCGCCGCCGCGCCGCCGACCGCGATGTACGGGGTCGTGGAGTCGCCGCCGGTCTCCGCGAGCTTCTGCGTGTCCCCGTTCGCCTCGGGCGCGTTGGCGGCGGAGGCGTCCTTCACCGTCGAGGTGTGCGCGCCGTGCCCGCCCTCGCCGGCCGCCTCGGAGCCCGTACCGGAGCCGGAGGTGCCCGTACCGCCCGTGCCGGACGCGTCACCGCCCATGTCCATGTCGCTGTGGTCGACCGTCGACTTGTCCGCGCCCTTGGCGATCTGCGCGTCGGTCGGCGCCGACGCCTTCGGCGCCGGGGCCCCGCCGCCGGACGCGGTCGAGGCGCCCCCGTACGTCACGTCCGAGCAGGAGTAGAACGCCTCCGCGCTGTCCGAGCGCTGCCAGATGCCGTAGATGAGCTGCCGGCCCGTACGCGCGGGCAGCGTGCCGGAGAACGTGTAGTAGCCGCCCGACGCGACCGGGTCCGTCTTCGTGGCGACGGGGTGCGCGAGGTCCAGGTCCGACCAGGACAGCGGCTTCGACGCGTCGTAGCCCTGCTTCGTCAGGTACAGCTTGAACGTGCCCTTGTGCGGGGCCGTCACCTTGTACTTGAAGGTGTACGAGCCCGCCGACACCTTCGTCGCGGGCCAGTCGGCGCGCGCCAGGTCGAGGCCCTTGAACTCAGGGGCGTTCGCGGAGCACAGCTTGCCGTCCGGGATGCGCTTCTGGTGCTGCCCGTTCGCCTCGCCGTCGCGGATGCCGTTCCAGTCGTACAGCGCCTGCGTACCGCCCGCCGCGACGGCCGCCTTGCACGCCGCCGACGTCGGGTTCTCCGCCCCCTCGGCGTAGCAGGCGGCGACCCGGCTGACGGGGTCGCCGAGGGTGCCGTGGGCGGCGGCGGGCGTCGCGGTCAGCGCGGTCAGCGCGAGCGGCGCGGCGCCTGCGACGGCGAGGACGGCGACCTTGCGGCTGCGGCTTGCGGGCATGGGGGAACTCCTCGATGCGACGACAGGGGGCGGGGGCGACTGCGGCGCGCTGCGCTGAACGGGCCCCGGTGACAGGCAAGTTAGCCGCCGAACCAGCACCGGACGGCCCCTGTCGGCCCCTCCCGGCGATCTTTATGGCGCCGTTAAGGCCCGGCTCAGACTCCGCTCAGAGTGCCCCCGCCGCACATCCGCCGACGCCGAAACGAAGTGGCGCGGGACGGGCGAACTGCCGTAAAAAGCGGCATGACCAGCCAAGGAACCACACCGACGATCAGAGCCGCCGTGGCCGCGGACGCGGCCGCCGTCGCCGCCGTCACCGACGCCGCCTACCGCCCCTACCTCGCCCGGATCGGCGTCGTCCCCCAGCCCATGGAGGCCGACCACGCCGCCGACATCGCCGCGGGCCGGGTCCATGTCGCCTGCGATCCGCGCGTCATCGGCCTCGTCGTCGTCGAGGCGCGCGCGGACCATCTCTTCCTCGACAGCGTCGCCGTCCACCCGGACGCCCACGGCCGTGGCGTGGGACGCGCGCTGCTCGCCTTCGTCGACGGGCACGCCCGCGCGCTCGGCCTGCCCGAAGTACGGCTCTACACCAACGCGTTGATGTGGGAGAACCAGAAGATCTATCCGCGGTACGGGTACGAGATCGTGGAGCGCCGCGTCGACGGGCCCTACGACCGCATCCACTACCGCAAGCGTCTGGACGCCGTCTGACCGGCCCGCCTACTCGTCCGGCCACCACGTCTTGCGCACGTCCCTGCGCACCTCGGGGCGCTCGCGCCGGGGCTCGGCGGCCTCTTCGCGCAGCCGGCGCGTGATGCTGCTCGCACGCGGCGGCTTGTGCGTGGTCACTCGGCGCATGATGCCTCCTGTACCGACAGGGGTTCCAAGGTGGTGCCGTGGTAGTCCTGTTCCCGGAGGGGTCCGCCTCGAAGCGCAATTGTCAGTGGCGGTTGTCACGATGTTCATATGACTCCCTCACCCGAGACGGTCGACTGGGACGCCGAGGCGTCCGTCTTCGACGACGAGCCCGACCACGGCCTGCGCGACGAGCGGGTGCGCGCCGCCTGGGCGGCCCGCCTCGACGCCTGGCTGCCCGCCGAGCCCGGCGCCGTCCTCGACGTGGGCTGCGGCACCGGCAGCCTCGCCCTCCTCGCCGCCGCGCGCGGCCACCGCGTCACCGGCGTGGACTCCGCGCCGCCCGTCCCCGCCGCCTCCCACGACGTCGTGCTCGCCCGGCACGTGCTGTGGGCGCTGCCCGACGCGCGGGCCGCTCTGGCGTGTTGGGCCGGGCTGCTGCGGCCCGGCGGGCGGCTCGTCCTCGTCGAGGGCGTCTGGGGCGAGCTCAGCCCCGTCGGCATCCCCGCGGCCCGGCTCCACGCGCTCGCCGAGGAGATCGCCGGGCCGCTCGGCGGGACCGTACGCCATGAGGACCTGGCCGGTGATCCGGCGCTGTGGGGGAGGGAGGTGCGGGACGAGCGGTACGCGGTCGTGGCGACCGGGCTCAGCCGAGCAGCGCCGTGAGCGTGCCCGCGCGGGCCAGCTCCTCCAGCTCGTCCAGCGCACGGGCCGCCGCGCGTGCGGCGGCCGGGTCCCGCGCGTCCAGGCCGCTCGCCGTGAACTCGTCCTCGTCCAGCCGCAGCACCCGCGTCCCGTCCGCCGACACCCACAGGTCGAGGTCCAGGTCCTCGCAGCGCAGCTCGTCGCCGTCGCGTACGGCGGGCCGTGTCACATCGCAGTACCAGCCCTTCAGCGTGCCGTCGCCCGCCCTGACCTCCTTCACCGCGTAGTACCGGTCGCGCCAGTAGTGCTCGGTGAAGACGTCACCGGGCTCGAACGCGACGAAGCCGAAGTCCCGTACGCGCTCGGCCGCCCAGTTCGCCCGTACGGTGATCCGCGTGCCGTCGTCGGACAGCAGCCGGGCCGGGTAACCGATCTTCGTGCGGCCCGCCTTGACGAGCAGCACCCGCATCATGTGTGCCGTGTTCCTGGTCATGCTCATGCGGACGGACGGTACGCGCCGGACGCGCCCGGGTGCCTCCGGTTTTCCGCCGCTGCGGGACAATCGGACGGTGACCTTGAAGATCCGCATTGACGACTCGGCGGCCCCCTATGAGCAGGTGCGGGCCCAGATCTCCGAACTCGCCCGGACGGGGGTGCTGCCCGTCGGCTACAAACTGCCCACCGTGCGGGGGCTCGCGCAGGAGCTGGGGCTCGCGGCGAACACCGTGGCGAAGGCGTACCGGGCGCTTGAGGCGGACGGGGTGATCGAGACGCGAGGGCGGAACGGGACGTATGTGGGGGCTGCGGGGGATGCGGCGGCGGTTGCTGCGGCTGAGGCGGGGCGGGTGTTCGCCGAGCATGTTCATCGGCTCGGGCTCACGCGGGGCCAGGCCCTGGAGGTGGCGCGGGTTTCTCTGAACGCCCTTTACGACTGAGGGCGGTTGCGGGCCCCCGGGGAGTTCTCCGGGCGAGGCCCGCTGCCCTGAACGCTTGCGCAGTTCCCCGCGTCCCTGACGGGGCGCTGCCCCCTGAGGTTGTCGTTCACCTTTCGCCGGGTGGTGGGCTGGTCGCGCAGTTCCCCGCGCCCCTGAAGCATGCACTTCGTGCAGCTTCCCCAGGGGGGAGGTGGCGACGCAGTCGCCCCTCCAGGGGCGCGGGGAAC